>CAZVCO010000075.1:0-13501 GCA_964625795.1 uncultured Verrucomicrobiota bacterium
ATGAACTGAAGCGTGAAGTTCATGAGGGTGAGATCGGTCTGCTGCAGTTCTGTTTCCCGGATGTCCTGCAGCACGGGGTGGATACAGGAGATTCCGTCCCGTTTCAGTTCCGAGGTCAGCCGGTCGATCATGGCAGGGGATGAATCCACCGCCGTAATGTGAGCACGATCGCCGATCTGCCGCACCACCGCCCGACTGGCTGCGCCCAGGGAACAGCCCAGATCATAGACCGTTCCGCCCTCAGGAACATAGCGGTCGGCAATCGACCCGATCAGCCTCAGGGTCGCGGCATATCCGGGCACCGACCGGGCGATCATGTCCGGAAACACCTCGGCCACCTGAGCGTTGAACTCGAATGGAGCCGGATCCTCCTTCGACCGCCGATAGAGGGTGTCGGTTACTTTCATAATACAACAAAACGAAGAGGCAGGTCGAATGGGTTTTTTGCAAGGATGTTAAGGATAGGAAGGATAGGCTAAAAATGGAGATAATTTCCAAATTACTCCTCTCAACATCCTGTTCATCCTGTACATCCTTGCTAATGAATTCCGGTCGACTTGTCTGTATTACGGATTCATGTTGCGCAGCACGCGGAAGTATTCGGAATCGGAACTGATGATGATGTCTGTGTTCTTTTTCAGGGTTTTGGGATAGCTTTCCAGCGTTCGCAGCAGGGCGTAGAATTCCGGATCTTCGGAATAGGCTTCGTTGTAGATACGGGTGGCCTCGGCGTCGGCCTCCCCGCGCACCACCTCGGCCTTCCGGCGGGCTTCGGAGCGGATGGCGGCGAGTTCACGGGCAAATTCCCCTTTAATACGGGAGGCTTCGCCCTGACCTTCGGACCGGAACTGTTCCGCGATCCGCTGCCGTTCGGAAATCATGCGATCGAAGACCTGATTCCGCACGGAGGGAATGTAATTCAGGACCAAAGTCTTACGCCCGACCTGAATTTCCTTGGTTAAGTCGGCGGCATTGTCATCCAAGGGCACGACTTCAACCTCTTCGAGGTCTTTTTCGGTCACATTCCAGTCTTTGGAGCGGACGATTTCGGTGAGCTCGGTGCTGGAGATTTTGTCCCGCACCACGGAGTCGATAATGTCGTCCAGACGGGTCTGGGCGCCGCTCTCATCCCGGACGGACTTCACAAACTGGAGGGCATCCACAATCCGCCACCGTGCGGTGGTGTCGATGGAAATAAACTCCCGTCCGCGGGTGGGGATCTGGTTGGGATCGCCGTCCCAGGAGATCAGCCGTTTGTCATAGGTGCGCACTTCCTGAATAAACGGGGTGCGGAAGTGGAGACCGGGCTCGGTGATGGGTTCGCCCACCGGGCGGCCGAACTGAAGGACCAGGGCCTGTTCCGCCTCTCCCACAATAAACGCGGAGGAGAGCAGGAGAATGCCGCCCACCACCAGGAGGATCAGGGCGATAGAGATCAGTACGGGTTTCATGATGGTGCGTTTCATTGTGCACCTCCTTTGGGTTCACCCAGATGGAGAAGTGGAACCGGAGAGGTTCCTCCCTCTTCGACCACGGTGATCTTGCCGAGATTGGGAAGCACGTCCTCCACTGCCTCCAGATAGAGGCGGCGCTTGGTAACTTCCGGAGACTCAAGATAGGCGGAGAGAAGTGAGGTGAAGCGGGCAGCCTCGCCCTTGGCCTGGTTGGTCCGCTCGGAGCGGTAGGCTTCGGCCTCGGCCACAATCTGATCGGCCTCGCCCCGTGCTCTGGGAATCACCCGGTTGCGTTCCTTTTCGGCTTCATTGACCAGTTTCTCGCGCTGCTGACGGGCTTCGTTCACTTCATTGAAGGCCGGTTTCACCGTTTCCGGCGGAGTGACGTCCTGCAGCTCAATGCGCTGGACGTTGATGCCCATATCGTAGCTGTTGAGAATCTCCCTCATTTCGCTCAGCACCTCATCCGCAATCGCGACCCGTCCCACCGTGAGCACTTCACTGCCCAGACGGTTTCCCACAATACGACGCATGACCGCTTCGGAGACGTCGCGAATGGTGTCCCTGGGATCGCGCACCTGGAAAAGAAATTTCACCGGGTCGCTGACGCGGTACTGGACGACCCATTCCACGTCGATCACGTTGAGATCCCCGGTCAACATGAGAGATTCATTCTGCATGGGCGGGGTTTTGGCGTATTGCGACCGCTGGGCGGCCACCGTGGTTCGGAATCCGAATTCCTCTTTCAACACCCGCTCGGTGGGAACAAAGCGGGCGGTATCAATACCGAGGGGCAGTTTGAAATGGAGGCCGGGGCCTTTGATGTCGATCACTTTGCCGAAGCGCTGGATGACCGCTTTTTCTTCGGGCTCCACGCTGAAGACCATCGACCGGAAGGCGCTGAAGGCGATGATGACCACCAACGCGATCAGGGCAAAACGGACAACTTGACGGATGTTCGCTGCGTCGAACTGTGGAAGGGGAGGGGGTTGTTGGGACATAGGATTACCCTAGGGGGAATCCTGTGACCTGCAAGAGAAAGCGGTGGATTCCGCTGGAGATTCCGGACCAGCGAACCAACTCAAGCGGCGAATGTCATTGCCACTGGTGCCGGCTCTGTGCTATCGTCTCCAACCTTTTGAGTGACGGAGACTCTCTGTCTACCGTCACGCCGGAATCCTTCCGGCCCTTTTTCCCACGATTCCGGCGGGTGGAGAAGCGAATATCCCCCCGGAACAGGAAAATTATGAACACGACCTCAAACGCTCCCGGCGGAGCGCACACGCTTGTGGGTGCCTTCACCCAGTTACACGAATCCCTGCAGCGCGGTATCCGTGCGGCCGGATACACCACTCCCACTCCGATTCAGGAGCAGTCCATTCCTCCCATTCTGGAGGGCCGGGATCTGATTGGCACGGCCCAGACCGGCACCGGCAAAACTGCGGCCTTTGTGCTGCCCATGCTGCAGCGTCTGGAGGGAGGTCCTCCTCCCCGGAAATTTCCCAGTCCCCGTGCCCTGATTCTGGCCCCCACCCGGGAACTGGCCGGTCAGATTGGCGACAGTATCGGCACCTACGGTAAAGGATCCAGCCTGCGGCACACTGTGATCTTTGGCGGGGTGAGTCAGTTTCATCAGGAAAAAGCCCTGCGCAGAGGGGTGGATATTCTGGTGGCCACACCCGGCCGCCTGCTGGACCTGCTGAACCAGGACATTCTGTCGCTCAAGGCGGTGGAGATTTTTGTGCTGGATGAAATGGACCGTATGCTGGACATGGGATTCCTGCCGGACATCAAACGGCTGATGCAGAAAATTCCCGCCAAACGGCACACGCTGTTTTTCTCGGCCACCATGTCGGGACCTATTGAAAAAATCGCCATGGGCATGGTGCAGAATCCGGTGCGGGTGGCGATTGATCCCGGAGAGCCCACGGTGGACCGGATCAACCAGACCGTCAATTTCATGGAGAAGGGGCATAAGCTCTCGCGCCTGATTGACCTGCTGGGCCATCAGGACACCGGACGGGTCATGGTGTTCACTCAGATGAAGCACTCCGCCAACAAGGTGGTCGACCGTCTCAACCAGGCGGGCATTCAGTCGGCGGCCATTCACGGCAACAAGAGTCAGGGCGCCCGCACCCGGGCGCTGGACGGCTTCAAGTCCGGCAAGGTAAAAGCCCTGGTGGCCACCGACGTGGCGGCCCGCGGGCTGGATGTGGACGAGGTGACCCATGTGATCAATTTTGACATGCCGGTGGAGGCGGAGACCTATGTGCACCGCATTGGCCGTACGGCCCGGGCCGGGGCTTCCGGAGATGCGGTCTCGTTCTGTTCTCCTGAGGACCGGGCCTACCTGACGGCGGTGGAAAAACTGATCGACCGCGAGGTCCCGGTGGATCTGGACCATCCCTACCACAGCGATGAGGCACGGTATTCCAAACTGAAACCCAAGGTGCCCGGCCGGGGACGTCAGGGATCCGGCGGAAAAAACCGTGGTCGTTCCCGTTCCTCTGCGGGGCGGGGCCGCCGCAGATAGCAGTCCGCGGGTTTTATCATCGGCCAGCAGCCCCGATCCTCCTCCTGCTCGTAATCGTGCTCGTAATCATAATCGGCGAAATACACGGAACGAGCAAGACAGACGGTGAGATATTGGATTACGATTACGAGTAGGAATTATGCTTCAGCGTCTCAAAATGCAAACTCAGCGGGTGTCGAGGCCTTTCAGAAACCGGATGCCCCTGCGGATTGAGGGTCCTTCGCGGAAATAGGTCAGGATATGTCCCTCCAGAGGCCGGGTGTGAAGTTCAACCTTCACGCCCGCCTCCTGGAGTGCATCCCGAAGCAGAGTGGAGTTTCGATAGGCCACGATTTGATCCAGGCGGCCATGATAGAGAAACACGGGCGGATGACCGGAATTCACCTGATGCAGCGGGGACGCCGTCCGGAAGGCCTCCGGATCTTCCTGGAAGGAAACTCCCATCAGTTTTTTTACGTAGGGGCTTTCCGGATACAGCGTCAGATCTGTGGGAGCACCGCCGGCAATCACGGCCCGCACCGGAGGAGCATCCGGATGGGGATCGGAGGCGGCGAGCAGGGCCAGATGTGCGCCGGCGGAATACCCCACGGTAACGATCCGGTCGGGATCGAGTTCATAGGTCTCAGCATGGTCCATGATCCATTGTAATGCAGACCGGACATCCTCCAGTTGGGCCGGGAAGCGGTGTTCAGGGGCCAGGCGGTAATTCACATTAAAGGCGGCAATGCCGGCCGCGGCCAGACGTTCCGAAATATCCGCCATATCGGACCGGTCCCGTCCGGACCAGCCGCCGCCATGCAGTACTACGGCTACCGGGTGAGGGCCTCCGCTCCGGGGAAGATACACGTCACCCGTTTGACGTCCGCTGGCGCCACTGGCATAAGAGATATGCTGAATCATGGTAACGCGGGATGAATGGCGGCACCCGGCTGCGAAAGCAAGAAGAAGTGTGAAGGATAGCAGAGAAACCGGTTTCATTGGGAGAGGGGTGTTGAGTCCTCAAAGAGCTTATGATCCTGATCAGCAGAAGAGCTACAGTTCAGACGGAGGCGTTCATTCTGTCCTTCCACTTTCTTCCCAGCCAGAGGGTGAGGAAATTCACTGCGGAAAGTGCAATGGCAATTTCAAAACGATGCGCGGCCACGGCCATTCCTATGGCGCCAGTACTCCAGATACTTGCGGCCGTCGCGGTCCCGGTCACGGTTCCGTCCCCTTTCAGGATGGCACCCCCTCCGATAAAGCCGATTCCGGTAATGATGCCGTAGGCCAGACGGGCCTGGGGTTCAGGAGCGGTATACTCCAGCATCCCGATCCGCATAAAGGCGCAGCAGGCCATGGAGACCAATGGAAATGTGCGCAACCCGGCACTGTGGGAGCGTGCCTCGCGGTTCCAGCCCAGAGGTAACGCGAAGAGAAACGCCATGGATAACAGGAACAGGGTGTCGAGAATTTCGTTCCAATCCCATTGAAGGTATTCTGTAATCATAACTGTGGGACCCTGATCAGTCCAGAGAGGTCAGCCCGGTGCGGATGGCATATTTGGTGAGCTCCGCCACGCTGCGCATTTCCAGTTTGTCCATGATGTTCCGGCGATGGGTTTCGGCGGTGCGGACGCTCACGCCCAGTTTGTCCGCGATCTCTTTGGTGGCATTTCCTTCTGCAACCAGCTGAAGCACCTGACGCTCCCGGTCGCTGAGCACGGCAAAAGCGGAATCTTCTCCTTCTTTGGGGGGGTTACGGACAAAGCTGTCTACCACCCCCCGGGTGATTTCCGGGCTGAGATAGGTGTTGCCCTCCATGGTCTGATGAATGGCTTCGATCAATTCGTCGTAGGCACAGTCTTTGGGGACGTATCCGCATGCGCCGGCCTTCAGCATTTCGCCCACCAGACTGCGGTCGGCATGCATGGACAGACCGATAATCCGGATGTGTGGATAATCTTTGAGAATCATCCGGGTGGCATCAATTCCGTTGAGATCGGGAAGCCCGATATCCAGGATCATGAGGTGTGGGCCTAGTTTCTGCGCGTATTCGACCGCCTGCTCACCGGTTTCCGCTTCGCCGACGATGCGCATATTTTCTTCTTTACGGATCATACTGCGCAGGCCGTCGCGCATCATAGCATGGTCCTCCGCCAATACGATTCGGATGGGGTTGGGTATTCTCATAAATTCTCCACATGTTCAGGGGGGATTTCGAGGCGGATCCTGGTGCCCTGTCCGGGAGAGGATTCGCAGGTGAAGCGGCCGCCCTGATGTTCAATCATTTCACGTATACTGAACAGACCGAAGCCACCCTCCTTCCGGTCCATCTGATCCAGAACGCGTACATCGAATCCTTTGCCATCGTCCTCAATGAGGATCTCTATCCGGCCAGCCTCCATCGGATGCAACCGGATCATGACGTTCTCTGCATCAGCATATTTATAGGCATTGATCAGACATTCCCGGATGGCGGTAAATAAACGGCTTTTCAATTCAGGTGAAAACGCCACGTCCCGGCAATCATCACTGGTTAAAACTCTTACCTGAAGATCATGACGGTGGGTGTATTCATTTGCCAGCCATTCCAGCGCGGGGATCAGACCGGCATCGTCCAGAACCTGTGGAAAATATTCATACCCAATGTTCCGTGTTTCTCTGACCGCCTGTTTCAGATGTTCCTCTACGTCCATCAAACGTTCTTTCAGGGGTTCTGACATGGGAAAGTCCCCGCTGCGTAATGTTTCACTCAGCTTGATTCGGGCCAGCCCCAGCTCGTGCCCCACAACATCATGGAGGTCTTTGGCCAGTTTTCTCCGTTCGGTTTCCCGCACATCCGCAAGCCGTATGGAGAGGGCACGGAGGCGGGAATGGTACGCCGCTGAATGGGGGTCGTCTGTCATGAAGGAAACAGGAAGCGTTCAGCCGGGATTATGTAAACAACTATGGGTTAATCACTCTCTCATTTGTGTTTCCGAAGCGCATCGCTGGCTCCGGCCACGGCGGAGGAGATGTCTTCCCAAAGGCTTTCGGACCCTTCCTGCACCTGATCCCAGGCATCTTCACCGGCGGCTTGAAGTTTTTCCCATTTTCCTTTGGCGTCATCCCGGCGGGCTTTGAGAGATTCCAGTTTGTCCCGGAGTTCATTCTGAGCGTCACCGGTTGATTCATGGGTTCTGGCTTTCAACTTTTCAATTTCAGCGTCCAGGGCTTTCAGTTTGGAGGTCATTTTTGCCTCCCACGCATTTCGTTTTTCTTCATTCACACTCATGTCCAGTCCTTTTGTAGGTGGTTAACTTATAATGTATCGTAAAAAAATGTCTCAGACCATCAGGGAATTCCCGTAGTGCCGCCTAAGGAGTCCCTACACGACCTGCGGATTTCCCAAACGTCATTCCTCTTACCCGGGAAAACCTGTTTGCAGATTCAGGGGCAAAGAAAACCCGCATCCGCCGGGGCGGACGCGGGCTGCTTACCGGACGAGGCTTACATGGCGTCGTCGATTTCATCTCCGGCGTTTTCCGCCGCGTCACCGACTTCATCTGCGGCTTCATCCGCCGCATCCATGGTTTCCTCTGCGGCATCCTCCATTTCATCGCCTGCGTCTTGGCAGCCGGTGAAGGCGAGGGCCAGTCCCGGTATAAGAACGGTAAGCCAGAGGATGGATTTCCAGTTGTTAAGTTTCATGCGTTTCATGCGGTCTCCTTGGTTTGGGGTATAGAGTGATGGTTATAGTAGCTGTTGGATCAATGAGATCAGGAACAGTACCAGAAAAATGTAGAACAGGATTCGAACGATTCCGGCCGCAGTTCCGGCGATTCCGCTGAAACCGGCCGCTCCGGCGATCAGCGCCACGATCAAAAAGATTAACATCCAGGATAACATTCGTTTCTCTCTAGCTTTTGGGTTTAATTACTAACTAAACTTTATCAGACTGGGTGTTTCGGTCCTATCCGGGGAATCCCGTAAAGCCCGTGGGGTTATCCCTCACCTTTTCTGCGGATTCAGTCGTGATAGCCTTGAAGGATTTTGCCGCATTCCTCCATGTGGCCGGTTTCGTCGCTGATCATTTTCTCGAGACCGTTGACCAGAGTAACCTCTCCGACAGCTTCCGCCTAAACGATTCCCTTCCGCGGGGTTACGCTCCGTCTGATGGAACGCGTGGTTCCATTTAAGGGATTAAACGGAGTTTTGTTCGCGTACTTATGATGTAGGATAGTAGTATGAACGCTTCAGCAACCAACGACGAAACCGACGAAACGGAACGCGGCTGGACCGCCTATCTTCCGCTCATCATTCTGATTCTGTTGTCCGCCCTTTCCGCGGCAGCGATTCAGCTCAGCCGGACGGGCTCAGTGGGTCTGATGTCCGGTATGCATGACTTCATGGGGATGTTTCTGGTGATCTTCTCCATGTTCAAACTCTTTGACCTCTCCGGATTCGCGGATGGCTTTGAAAAATATGACCTGTTGGCCAAACGGTTCCGGCCCTACGGATTCGTTTATCCGTTTTTTGAGCTCGGACTGGGTCTGGCATATTTTGCCCGCTGGCAAATGACCGGAATCTATATGGCCACTATCGTGCTGATGGTGTTTGGCGCGACGGGAGTGTTGACCGCTCTGAAACAAGGCCTGGATATCAACTGTCCCTGCATGGGCACGGTGCTGGATGTGCCGCTGTCCACCGTCACGCTGACCGAGGATTTCGGTATGGCGATCATGGCGCTGGTGATGCTGCTTGGGCTTTAAAGCTGCCTCACTCCCAGCAGATACCTTCTGTAAGCGGACGTTATGCCGCGATGCGGCCTAAAAGAGAGTCGGGATTATCTACAGGTCCCTGGTTCATCAGGTCCCGTGCCTGATCCGTTTTCCCAAAGAGATTCCAGAGCAGTACGCCGCGCAGATGGTTCCCGTTGTCGAGATAATAAACCACGCCCTTCTTCAAGTCGTCCTGCCAGTCCTCCACCATTGTCAGGTCCGCATCCAGATCGCCCACCGCTTCAAAGCCATCGTCAAAAACGTCTGAATAAAACAGAGGCGTATAGGTGAAATTCACATCCGGATCTCCCGCCATGGAGCGGCCGGCAGCAGCTCCCGTTTTCAGGGCATTCATCTCGTGTTCAACCCGGCAGTATTGGTCTGTTTCTTTCCGATAAATACTGGCGGCGTCTCCGGCTGCATAAATATCCGGATGGCTGGACTGCAGATGGGCATTTACACGGATTCCGTCCTCCACGTCCAGTCCGGCCTCTTCGGCGAGTTCAATATTCGGGACAATTCCCAGCCCGGCCACAACAGAATCCGCAGCATAGCGGCCCCCTTCCTTCGTGGTGACGACCAAGGTGTCGCCGGCGGGCTCCACGGCAGACGCGTGCTGATTTGGCAACACATCCACCCCGTGGTCCCGGTATTTTTCGTCAAGGTAAAGGCAGAGAGACTCCGGAAATCTGTTTGCGCCGATATGAGAATGCGGGTGTATAAGAAAGGTGTCACATTCGGTATCGGTCAGCGATGCGGCTATTTCTGTGCCGATAAACCCATCGCCGATCACCGCGATACGGTGACCGAGGGCAATCTGTTTTTCCAGAGTTTTGAAATCTGAAAGGGTCCGGTAGTATAAAATATGGTCAGAAGAGCCCGGCAATGTTTTCGGGCGTCCACCTGTGGCCAGTAACAGTTTCTCATAGCTATGATGCTCCCCCTCACTGTCACGCACCACGTGGTTTTCCACATCAAGCACCACTGCTTTGCGGCCTAGAAATGTCCGGACGTTGTCCTCATAGGGTTCGGTATCATGAATGATTTCTTTGACGGTGGTTTCGGTATCCGTGATCAAATCCTTACTTAGGGCGGGCCGATCATACGGGAGAGTGGAATCGCCGGAAATCAGAGTGATTCCGGCATCCGGATTTTTTTTCAAAAGTGTGCGGATCGCGGCATCGGCTGCCAATCCTCCACCGATAATTAAATAGGTTGTATGATGTGTGCTCATCGTGGCTCCTTTGGTTTAGGTTTATAGTTCACTATAGGATGGTTTCCCCTTCGCAGCTATGCGGGGTACTGCGCAAAGTGTGCCTCGCGAACCACGAGGCCCTGTGTCTCTGAGGTTCCGGAAACCGTAGCGGGCTTTACGGGAGAACGCGGATAGCCGCTTGAGGTCCAATCTCCTAAAATGCCTGTAAATTCGCAAAAGGAGAACCACATGATCACGAGTATGGAGAAACTTCGAAATTACCGACTGTCCGCGAAAGATGGTGATATTGGCCGCGTAAGAGATTTTCTGCTGGAGGAAAGCAGCTGGACCGCACGGTGGCTGGTGGCGGATACAGGCACATGGCTGATGGGGAAAAAAGTCATCCTTTCCCCCGTCAGCTTGCATCCTCCTGTTGCGGACGAACACCATCTTCCGGTGGACCTGACCAAAGAACAGATTGAGGGCGCGCCCCTTCTGGATGAGGATGCACCCGTTTCCCGTGAAGCGGAACGGACCTATTTCCACCATTTTCACTGGCCTTATTACTGGACAGGCGGTGGATTATGGGGAGGAATGGCTCAGCCGTATGCCCTGAATCCCAACGCCGATACCGGGGAGGACGTCCTGTCAGAACCCATTGAGGACATTGACCAGGAGTCTGAACTGCGCTCCGGCCATGAATTGACGAGCTACCGCCTGAAAAACGGAGAAGAGGTGCTGGGATTTGTGGAGGATGTGATTCTGGATACGGATGACTGGTCGGTCAAGTACCTGCAGTTTGATACCCGTCATTGGTTTCACGGAAAAACACTGCAGGTCTCGCCGGCTAAAATTTCGAGCATCAGCTGGCCGGATCATACCATAATGGTGGATGTGAGTCAGGCCGAGCTGGATAGTGCTTCCGAAAATGCTGTGGAGTCGGGTTCCTCCGGGGCCATGGATTCCCAGGTCCGTGCCCTGTTTGGCATCGCAGAAGATCTCTGAATACGGTCCTAACCTGACCCTAACAAACCGGATATCTCATGTCCGAGATATCTAGAAAAACAGGGCAAACATGTTTGACCTGCCGGTTTTATTGGGTTAAGCCGCCAACTCTTGCATTTTGGCAAGCCGCAAATTTTTGACAACCAACCAACCTTAAGGAACAAACATGTCTGCACAAGTAGGTATTAACGGATTCGGCCGCATTGGCCGACTGGTCTTCCGGGCCTCCATCGACAACCCCGCAGTGGAAGTTGTGGGAATCAACGACCCCTTCATCGATCTCGAGTACATGGTCTACATGATCAAGTACGACACCATTCACGGACGTTTCGGCGGAACTGTCGAACTCGTGGACGGGAAACTCATGGTCAATGGCAAAGAAGTCAAAGTCTTTAACGAAATGGATCCGGCTGACATCGCCTGGTCCTCCTGTGGCGCAGACTACGTTGTGGAGTCCACCGGTGTCTTCACCACCACCGAAAAAGCGTCTGCCCACCTTAAAGGCGGCGCCAAGAAAGTCATCATCTCCGCTCCTTCCGCGGATGCGCCGATGTTTGTGATGGGCGTGAACGAAGACAGCTACACCACCGACATGAATGTGATCTCCAACGCATCATGCACCACCAACTGTCTGGCTCCGCTGGCCAAGGTGATCAATGACAACTTCGGCATCGTGGAAGGTCTTATGACCACCGTCCACGCCGTGACCGCCACTCAGAAAACCCAGGACGGACCTTCCAAGAAGGACTGGCGCGGTGGACGTGCAGCCGGATACAACATCATCCCCTCCAGCACCGGCGCAGCCAAAGCGGTGGGTAAAGTGATTCCCGAGTTGAACGGCAAACTGACCGGCATGGCCTTCCGGGTGCCGACCGCAACGGTTTCCGTGGTGGACCTGACCTGCCGTCTGGAAAAAGGCGCTAGCTACGACGAAATCAAAGCAGCCATCAAGGCGGCTTCTGAAGGGCCCATGAAAGGCGTGCTCGGATACACCGAGGATGCGGTGGTTTCCACCGACTTCGTCACCTGGCCGGAAACCTCCATCTTCGACGCCGGTGCCGGCATCGCGCTGAACGACAACTTCGTGAAGCTCGTCTCCTGGTACGACAACGAATGGGGATACTCCAACAAGGTCCTCGACCTGATCACCCACGTGTCCAAACAGGGCTGATCTAGGTTCAATCCCCTCACGTCCGTCCCGGTGCGCCTTTGGTTCACCGGGACGGTTTGCGAACAGGAGTCACCGAATTATGAATAAGAAAGGCATTAAAGATATCAACGTCGCCGGAAAGAAGGTCCTCATGCGTGTGGACTTCAACGTTCCCATCCATGACGATGGCAGCGTGGGAGACGACACCCGGATCGAAGCCGCACTGCCCACCATCCGCTATGTGCTGGAGCAGGGCGGGTCGCTCATTCTCATGAGTCACCTGGGCCGTCCCAAAGGCGAGGTGAAGCCCGAATTCACGCTGAAACCGGTGGCCGACGCCCTCAGTGCCAAACTGGGAAAAGAGGTTCAGTTCTCCAGTGACTGCGTGGGCGAGGAGGCGGAATCCAAAGCCGCGGCCCTGCAGGCCGGTGAGATTCTGCTGCTGGAAAACCTGCGGTTTCATCCTGAAGAGGAGGGCAAAGGCGTGGAGCCGGAGGCCCAGGAGGCGTTTGCAAAGGCGTTGGCCAAGCTTGGTGAGGTGTATGTGAACGATGCCTTCGGCACTGCTCACCGTGCCCATGCCTCCATGGCCGTGGTCACCAAGTACGTTGAAGACTGCGCCGCGGGATTCCTGCTGGAGAAGGAAATCAATTACCTGGCCAAGACGCTGGAGGCCCCCGAGCATCCCTTTGTGGCCATCATCGGCGGCGCCAAGATTTCCGGCAAGATTGATGTGGTCATCAACCTGATGGACAAGTGTGACACCATTCTCATCGGCGGCGGCATGGCCTATACCTTCTTCAAGGCCATGGGCCGGAAGATCGGCGGGTCCATTCACGAGGATGACAAAATGGATCTGGCCAAACAGATCATGGCCGATGCCAAATCCAAAGGGGTGAAGCTGCTGCTTCCGGTGGACAACAAGATCGGCGATGACTTCAGTGAATCCGCCAACACCCAGGTGGTGTCCGGCGATATCCCCGACGGATGGGAAGGCCTGGACATTGGTCCCGAAACCGCGAAACTGTTCGCGGCCGAGATTGCCACCGCCAAGACGGTGGTGTGGAACGGTCCTATGGGCTGCTTCGAAATGGCTCCGTTTGCAGCCGGCACCAATGCCGTGGCCCAGGCCATTGCCGATTCCGACTGCATCAGCATCATCGGCGGTGGAGACTCCGTCAGTGCCATCAATCAGGTCGGCCTGGCCGATAAAATCACCCACATGAGCACCGGCGGCGGTGCCAGCCTCGAACTGATGGAGGGAAAAACCCTTCCCGGACTCGCGGCCCTCACCGATAAATAAGCAACCTTTCTCAAGGAGAACATCCCATGCGTAAAAAAATTATAGCCGGAAACTGGAAGATGAACAAAACCGTGTCCGAGGCGGAAACGCTCTCGGCCGCGATCAGACGGGAACTCGACTCGG
>CAZVCO010000076.1:0-10421 GCA_964625795.1 uncultured Verrucomicrobiota bacterium
AGAACGGCCCGGTGGCCGAGCGGATCGCCGCTTCCGGAACGGCCGATCTGCGGTCCGCCCTGGCTCCGGTCGTGCGTGATCTGGTGGCCGGCGCGGCGGAATCGCCCGGCTATCTGGTGCCCGATCCAGCCGGACCCGGAGCCTGCAAACGGCTGGCCATGTGGCTGCGGTGGATGGTGAGGAGCGACGAGATCGATCCAGGCCTGTGGTCCGAACATCTTTCCCCCGCCGGACTCTGGGTGCCGCTGGACACCCACATGTTCCGCATCGCCAGACGCCTGAGACTCACCCGCAGAAAAACGGCTGACGCCGAGGCCGCCCGGCGAATCACCAACGCCTTCCGAAAGTTTTCACCCGAAGATCCGCTCAAATACGATTTTGCCATCACCCGACTGGGCATGGGCACCGCCAGCTAAGGGAAACTGTAGACCGGATTGACCGGATTGCTGGGGACCAGTCGACCGAGGAAATGGCAAGGATATGAAGGATGGAAAGGATGAGTACGAAGGGTCTTCATCATCTGCCCTACCGCCATTGTTAATATCCCTGCATGAACATCCACATCTGAATCAACCATATCCTTAAATATCCTTCACATCCTTGCCCATTCAACTGGACGACAGGCATCCTGCCCCGTCCTGAAAATCCTGTTCCACTCTACAGACGGCCGAGCAGGATCATCAGCATCCGCCTCACCGGTTCCGCCGCGCCCCAGAGCAACTGATCCCCCACTGTGAATGCGGTGATGTATTCAGCACCCAGGGTCATTTTGCGCAGCCGGCCCACGGGAATGCTCAGCGATCCGGACACTGCGGCCGGCGTGAGCGAGTGCAGGGTGGCCTCTTTTTCATTGGGAATCACCTGCACCCAGTCGTTGGCGCCCTGCAGAATTTCCTCAAGCTCCTCCACCGGGAGGTCCGCTTTCAGCTTCAGGGTCAGAGCCTGACTGTGACAGCGCATGGCACCGACCCGGACGCATTGTCCGTCCACCGGCACCGGATTCTCCTCCCGGCCCAGAATACGGTTGGTCTCCGCCATCCCCTTCCACTCTTCACGGGTACGTCCGCACGGCATGGCCCGGTCGATCCAGGGAATCAGGCTGGCCGCCAGCGGAGCCCCGAACTGATCACAGGACATGGACCCGTCCTGAAGCTTGCGGGTAATGACCCGGTCCAGCTCCAGCACGGCGGAGGACGGGTCGGACGCCAGCTCCCGGCCGGCTTCGCCCAGTACCGCCATCTGCGACACCAGCTCTTTCATGTTCCGCGCCCCGGCTCCGGACGCGGACTGATAGGTCATCGCCGTGACCCACTCCACCAGCTGGGCATCGAACAGCCCCTGCATGCCCAGGAGCATCAGGCTGACCGTACAGTTGCCTCCAATAAAATCCTGGATGCCAATCTCCAGTCCACGGTCAATGAGATCGCGGTTCACCGGGTCGAGCACCACCACACTGGACTCCTCCATGCGGAGCGCACTGGCGGCGTCCACCCAAAACCCTTCCCAGCCCGCGTCGCGGAGTTTCGGATGGATGTCATGGGTGTAGTCGCCTCCCTGACAGGACACCAGAATCTCCATGTCGGACAGGGCGGACAGATCCCGGGCATCCCGGAGCGGAGCGGAACCGGAGCCCACATCGGGCCCCTCTTCGCCCACCTGTGAGGTCGTGAAAAACACCGGCTCCAGATGGGCAAAATCGCCCTCTTCACGCATCCGGTCCAGCAGAACCGAACCCACCATACCTCGCCATCCTATAAAGCCTACTTTTTTCACATTGTCTCCAGGGTTCAAAACGGAGGGGTGTTCTACCACAGAACCGATTCGGGGAGCAAGGACAAGCGCGACGTGGTTGGCAAGGGGATGCGAAAAAAAAATCACCCGCATGTTGAACACATGCGGGTGGTGAGGGTGAAAGAATCGTGTTCGATCAGTACCGGTAGTGTTCCGGCTTGTAGGGTCCCTGGGCGGGGATGCCAAGGTAGCCGGCCTGTTTTTCCGTGAGGGAGTCAAGTTTGACGCCCAGACGCGGCAGGTGCAGCCGGGCCACTTCCTCGTCGAGGTGCTTCGGCAGCAGGTACAGACCCACCGGATATTTGCCGGGGTTGCAGTAGAGTTCCATCTGTGCCAGCACCTGATTGGTGAAGCTGTTGGACATCACAAAACTGGGATGTCCGGTGGCACAGCCGAGGTTCATGAGCCGGCCTTCGGCCAGCAGAACGATCTTCTTGCCGTCGGGCAGGGTGATGCGGTCAACCTGGGGCTTGATGTTCTCCCACTCGTATTTCTTCATGGCCGCGACCTGGATTTCGCTGTCGAAATGTCCAATGTTGCAGACCACGGAACCGTCACGCATGCGGAGCATGTGCTGTTCGGTGATGACGTCGCAGCAGCCGGTGGTGGTAACGAAGATGTCCCCCTGGGTGCAGGCGTCGTCCATGGTGGTGACTTCGTATCCGTCCATCACCGCCTGCAGGGCGCAGATGGGATCGATTTCAGTCACGATCACCCGGGCACCCTGTCCGCGCAGCGCTTCGGCCGAACCTTTACCCACGTCGCCGTATCCGGCCACCACGCAGATCTTGCCGCCCATGAGTATATCGGTGGCGCGGCAAAGACCGTCGGGCAGAGAGTGACGGCAGCCGTATTTGTTGTCAAACTTGGACTTGGTTACCGCGTCGTTCACGTTGAAGGCGGGGAAGAGCAGCTCGCCCTTCTCATGCATCTGATAGAGACGGTGCACTCCGGTGGTGGTCTCCTCGGAAACCCCTTTGATGGATTCCGCCAGCTTGGTGAACCGGCCGGGACGGGCCGCAACCGCTTTGCGGAGCTGGGCGAGGAGCACTTCCTCCTCTTCGCTTTCCGGCACTTTATTCAGCACCTCCGGGTCGCGCTCGGCCTGATATCCGAGATGCACGAAGAGGGTGGCGTCTCCGCCGTCGTCCAGAATCATGTTGGGGTACTCGTCTTCGCCCCAGTCCAGAATTTTGTCGGTGTATTCCCAGTATTCCTCCAGGGTCTCGCCTTTCACGGCAAAGACGGAGGTGCCCCGGGCGGCAATGGCGGCCGCGGCCTCATCCTGAGTGGAGTAAATGTTACAGCTGGCCCAGCGGATTTCCGCGCCCAGCACCTGCAGGGTTTCAATCAGCATGGCCGTCTGAATGGTCATGTGCAGGGAACCGGCGATCTTCGCACCCTTGAGGGGCTGTTCGGTGCCGTACTTTTCGCGCAGGGCCATAAGTCCGGGCATCTCGTTTTCCGAGAGATCCATTTCTTTGCGGCCGTATTCGGCCAGGCCGATGTCTTTAATAATGTAGTCTGCTTTCGCAGCGAGGGTATCTGTCATGAGGTTTTCCTGGTTGTGGAGGTTGGTTTCAAAGCGGTCATCAGCAGCACCGGCAGTTCGGGAGTGGCGCCGGGCAGGCGCCCCCCTTCCAGCGGGGTCAGTCCTGCGGAGATAAAAAATTCGTTGAGCCGGTCGGGCGTAAACCCCAGCCACAGATCGGCGTATTGTTCCCGCACCCATTCCTGTTCGTGCGCCACCAGATCCAGCACGACCAGCTGCCCTCCGGGTTTCAACACCCGGGCGGCCTCACGGATGGCGGCCTCCGGCTGGGCGGCATGATGCAGGGACTGACTGAGGAACACCGCATCCATCTCCCCCTCCTGCAGCGGGAGCCGTTCCAGTTCGCCCTCCATGGTCCGCACCCGGTCCGACAGGCCGACCTCCTCCGCCTTGGATTCCAGCGTCATCAACATACGGGGCGACACGTCCACCGCCGTAACCTGATGGCAGAAACGGGCCAGCGACAGGGTCAGCGCACCCTCCCCTGATCCGATGTCCGCGACGTTCTGATCCCGGAAGCCAATGGCCAACGCGGAGGACACCGCCTGCCACCCGCCACCCGGCTCGGTGAGGGATCCATAGCGTCCGGCCACTTCGTCAAAAAAATCACGGTTCCGGGAGGTGCGCTGCTGCAGCAGCCGACTGACCGAGGCCCTGTCCTCCTGGGCACCGGGAATGTCAGTCAGGGCCCGGTCGATCACCTGACTCAGCTCGGGATCGGAAAAGGAGGGCCCGCGATGATAAAACACCGAGGTGCCGTCGCGGCGCGATTCCAGCAGTTCGGATTCCCGCAGAGGTTTGAGATGGCGGCTGACCGTGGATTGCGGCATGCCCAGTACTTTGACCAGTTCCGCCACCGAAAGTTCCGCCTGCGATACCGCGCGGACAATACGCAGCCGGCACTCGTCGCCGAGGGCTTTGAACAAATTAAGACTGGGGGCGGTTGCATCCATTCGTTTTTCCGGATAAACGGATATACTACGAAATCCCTTGGAATGCAAATGGACAAATGAGATTTAGACAAGGATGTGCCGGTTGAACAGGAGGGGTTCCGTCGTGAAACTGGTTCTTCCTTTCTTCACGGTGCCACCCGAAACGTCCTGAACATCCTGTTCATCCTGTCAGAAAACCCATTCCGCTTCCCACTTCCATCGAAATCAGGCTGGTCAGAAAAGGTTCTGATGCGGTAGAGGAAGTAACAGCATTTTCAGGAAACAACTCTATGGCGGCAAAAAAGAAAGGACTTGGACGTGGATTGGACGCATTAATGTCCTCATCAGCCTCACCGGCATCCGGTGAGGTCGGCGGCAGCGCGCCCGGAGTAACCGAGGTGCCCTCCAGTCAGATTGAAGTAAACCCGTTCCAGCCCCGGGAGCAGTTCGATGAGGAGGGTCTGGAGGAACTGACCGCCTCGATCAGGGAAATGGGCGTACTCACTCCCCTGCTGGTCCGCCGGAAAAAAACCGGCACCGGCTATCAGCTGGTGGCGGGCGAACGCCGCTTCCGCGCCTCTCAGCGGGCGGGCCTGAAAAAAGTCCCGGTGCTGATCCGCGATCTCAGCGATCAGGAATCTCTGGAAATTGCCCTGGTGGAGAACCTGCAGCGCCGTGACCTGAACGTGATCGAAGAGGCCGAGGGCTATCAGAAACTGGCGGAAGACTTCGGACTGACCCAGGAAGCCATCGCCACCCGGGTGGGCAAAGGCAGGGCCACGGTGGCCAACGCTCTCCGCCTGCTCACGCTGTCCAGGGATGTCCGTCAGCAGGTGTCCTCAGGCAAACTTTCCGCCGGACACGCCAAGGCGCTGCTGGGACTGGAGATTCCGGAGGAGCAGGACGTGCTGGCCCGGCAGGCCGTCAAAGAAAAATGGAGCGTTCGCGAGACGGAGCGTCAGGTCAGAAAACGGCTGAACCCCTCTCCCCGCACCACTGCCAAAGCGGGAAAAAGCGATATTCCGCCCGACCATCTGGCCCTGCTGACCGATCAGCTGCATCAGAAATTCGGTACCAAGGTGCGGCTGCAGCCCACTCAGACCCTGGCCAACGGGAACACCCGTTCCGGCAAGCTGGAAATCGAGTTCTACTCCAATGATGATCTCGACCGGGTGCTGAACCTTCTGGGCCTCAGCGATCAGGTCTGATGGCCGTCCTGCTCTCCCTCACGGAGGTGCTGGGCGGACTGGCCCTCTTTCTGTTCGGACTGCAGCGTCTTTCCTCCGGACTGGGCGCCGTGGCCGGTCAGCGTCTGCGCATCCTGCTGGAATGGACCACCCGGCGCCGCCTTCCCGCCTACCTGCTGGGCACCCTGCTGGGATTTCTTCTCCACAGCAGCGGCGCCACCGTCATGATGGTCGGCTTCCTCAACGCCGGCCTGATCCGTCTCAGCCCACTGCTGCCGGTCCTCTTCGGAGCCAATGTGGGCACCACGCTGAGCATACAGGTCCTGTCGCTGAATGTGGGGGTGCTGACCTTTCCGGCCATTGCGCTGGGTATGGGGCTCACCTTTCACGCCAATGAACAGATACGGGCCGGGGGACGCGCACTCTTCGGTTTCGGTCTGCTGTTTCTGGGCATGGAGATCATGGGCGACGGAGTGGCGCCTTATCAGGAGTCGCTGCGGCCTGTCCTGGCCCGACTGGATACCGGCTCGGTCTCCGGCATCGCGCTCGCACTGCTGGCCGCCACCCTGATCACCGCGGTGCTGCAGAGCAGCGGCGCCACCATCGGCATGTGTTTTGCCCTGATTCAGGCCGGGGTGCTGACCTCGCTGCCCCAGATCATGCCCCTGGTACTGGGCGCACATATCGGCACCTGTATCACCGCCATGCTGGCCTCCATCGGCGGGGCCAGACCCGCACGTCAGCTGGCGTTGTCGCATCTGGTGTTCAACCTCTTCAACGTCTCTCTGGCCCTGCTCTTTCAGGAACCCCTGCTGGAACTGATCGCCCGCTCCTCCCCCGATCTGCTGAGACAGACCGCGAATGTTCACACCGGAGTCATGTTGTTCAGTTCTCTGCTGATGCTTCCGGTGGTAAAAGGTTTCGCTGCCGGCATCCAGAAGCTGTATCCGGTGCGCGAAGAAGAGGAGGAGAAAAGCTTTCTCACCACCGAGGCGATGTCTTCTGCGCCGTCCGCAGTTGAAGCCAGCCGCAAGGAGATCTCAAGGCTGGCCGAACTGGCCATGGAGAGCCTGTCCATCTGTCAGCAGGGACTGCTGACGGTACGTCACTCCCGCACCCAGCGCATCCGCCGGAACGAGGTGGTGTTCGACACCATCAAAGACACCATGACCCGGCAACTGCGGGAACTGGGAAAAAAGGGGGCGACCAGAAGAAAAGATCTGCCGGCACTGGACCGCGAAATCCACCGCATTGCCCAGATGGAGCGCATCGGGGATCATATCAAATCTCTGTATTTTCTCATCCGGGAGCAGCGGTCAGAACCCGGCACCCTGGTCTTCGGAAAGACCCTGACCCAGGAGATCCGCCATCTGTTTGACCTCACAGAACAAATGCTCAGCCAGCTGGTGGACCCTCAGCAGTCGGTGTCAGTTCTGCGGAGTGACCTGCTGAAGACCACCGAACGGGCCCGCGACCGGTTTACCCTGAAAATGGACAATGCCCGCGTCCAGCCCCGGGTGTTTTATTACTATTCCGCCTACCTGGAACTCTTCGAGCGCCTGGCCCGGCATATTGAACTGGTGGAATAACATCGTCTCCTTCAGATAAAGAAGGTTTCGAGCACTGCAGACGATAATACGCAACAACCTCGGACCACGCGGACGACACGGACCCACGCAGGATATGTAGTTGGTTACAATCCAGGAACCACCCCTCCCCAGTATTCAAAACCTATCCCATCGGTTAAAGCACAACATAAAGTCGACCTGCATGGGTCCGCGGGGTCCGCGATGTCCGTGGTTGTAAAAATCCGAAGCGGGCGACACCTTCATGTTGCAAACCCTGCAGGAGAATATTCAGTCGACCTGAAGAAGAGGCCGCAACCCCTCACGGAACGTCGGATAGTTCAGTTCGATCCCCAGGTCCCGCAGCCGCTGATTCGAAACGCGTTTGTTCCCCCGGTTGGCGCCGCGGACATGGGGATGATCCTCGTCGTACAGTCCGTCCGGTGCGCACATCCGCTGACGCACCCACTGGAAAATCTCCTTGCGCTGTGTCGGCTGATCATCGCTGACCAGCAAAAGCTCCGGCGGCGTCTCCGCCCGGTTCACCAATTGTGAAATCACCTGGGCCACATCGTCGCCATGGATCTGGTTGGACCAGATCTCCGGCTTGAAAAAAGGACGCTTCCGCAGGGCCTGCCGCACCAGCCGGGTGCGCCCGGGTCCGTAAAGTCCGCTGAGTCTGAGCACACAGGCCTGCGGGACCGCCGCACGGATCGCAGCTTCGGCGTCGAGCTGGACCTGACCTTTGTCGTGCAGAGGACGGGCCGGAGTCTCCTCGGTCACCCACTCCCCCCCGCTCTCCCCGTACACCCCGGTGCTTCCCAGCACCCAGACCGCGGGATCCCCTCTCCAGCTCAGGGCCTCCGCCATACGCCGGGGGCCATCCACATACAGGCTCCGGTACGCCTCCATATCCCGCAGGGAACTGCCGGACAGGGTGGAGATCATAAGATCAATCGGCTCCAGCCCGGAAAGCCGATCCAGCCCGCCGGACTCCAGCACATCGCCAGCCACAACGGGCACCTCCACCCCATCCGGACAGCGTCCGCTCCGGTTCATCCCCGTCACCTCATGTCCATCATGCTGCAGCGCGTTCAGGATCCGGCTGCCGGTGAACCCGGTACCGGCCACAAAGATTCGCAATTTCGGAGATTTCATGGTAAAGATTCATACGATGATTCAACAGATCCTCAAACAAATGTTGCCCTTCATCCTGCTGCTGGGCGTGTTATGGGCCGCGGCCGAAATTCTGGAAAGCACCATGGTGGACCGCACCATCGTGGCACCACCGGTTCATTCCGGATCGGCTTCGCCATGACGGCGCTTCCCGTTCTGCTCTACGACGGCCCCTGCACCCTGTGTCAGCGCTCGGTGCGCTTCATATTGAAGCGTGAACAGGAACCTCGTCTGAACTTCTCCTCTCTGGATTCCGACATCGGAAAGCAGTTGCAGGATGAGTACGGCATTCCCTCCGGAGTGGACGCCGTGGTGCTGATTGATGAAGCGGGCGCCACCTGGGGATCCGATGCCGCGTTCCGGGTGTGCAGCTATCTCAAGCTGCCCTGGCGGCTCCTGGCCGGTTTGCGCCACCTTCCCTCCCCTCCCTTTCAGGCCCTGTACGGCTTCATTGCCCGGCGGCGGGAAAAATGGTTCGGCCGCACCCAGGACTGTCCTCTACCGGATCCGGCAGTGGCCGGCCGGTTTCTCTCCTGAACCACTTGTTGACCCCTCCACACCACCATCCCGCAATGAAACCTCCCAATATTCTCTTTCTGTTTCCCGATCAGCATCGCTGGGACTGGCTTGGACTGAATCCTGATCTGCCCTGCCGCACTCCGAATCTGGATACGCTGGCCGCCCGCGGCCTGCGGTTTGAACGCTGCTACACTCCCTCACCGCTCTGTTCCCCCGCCCGGGCCTGTCTGGCCACCGGCCGATGCTATGGGCGCAGCGGAGTCGAATCCAACCGTGACAATACCCCGACCGACCTTCCCACCCACACCCGTGCGCTGCGGGAGGCGGGCTATCAGGTGGCCGGAGTAGGAAAATTCGATCTGCACAAAGCCGACCAAAGCTGGGGGCTGGACGGGAAAGAACTGCTGGAGGAATACGGCTATTCCTCCGGATGTGACAACGAAGGAAAAGGCGATGGCGCAAATTCCTACCTGAGAAATGGACGTCAGCCCGCAGGGCCGTATCTGAAGTTTCTGGCCGACCGGGGATGGGCGGATGCATATGTGGACATGTTCTCCAACGCCACAGACAAAAAAAGCGGGCTCAATTTCACCGCGGTGTCCCCCCTTCCCGAGCAGGGCTACTGCGACAACTGGATTGCCGGAAATGCCGCCGGAGAGCTCCGTGATTTTGACGGGGACCGTCCGTGGTACCTGGTGGTGAATTTCGCCGGACCCCATGATCCTTATGATGTGACCGCGTGCATGCATGCGGCCTGGAACGATGTGGAGTTTCCAGAACCCTGGAACGCGGAACCCGAAGAGGGGGTGATGCAGCGGCGGCGCAATTACGCCGCCATGATTGAAATTATCGACACCCGCATCGGAGAGCTGATCCGGATCGTTGAAGAACGTGGAGAGCTGGACAACACCCTGATTGTCTACAGCAGCGACCACGGGGAAATGCTGGGAGACCATAACCGCTGGACCAAAAAGGTCTGGCAGGAAGGCTCCAGTCACGTGCCGCTCATTCTGGCCGGCCCCGGAGTGGCGGAGGGACAGTCCACAGGTGCCCTCACCTCACTGCATGACCTGTCGGCCACCTTTCTCGAGCTGGCGGGAGCGCCTGAGCTGGAGGGCGCGGATGCACGTTCATTCTGTCCCACCCTGAAGGATCCCACCCGGGCCCACCGGCAGATCGTGACCTCCGCCCTCGGCGACTGGCGGATGGCGGTGGACCGTCGCTATAAATGTGTGACCACCGCAGGAAAACCGACTCTGCTGTTCGATCTGGCAGAGGATCCGACTGAGTCTACTGATATCGCGGACAAGCATCCCGGGCTGGTGGCGGAAATGACCGCGTTTCTGGAAGACGAATACGGCCCTTTACAGGTCGGAACTCCGTAAGCCGGTTTCTTACATTACCCGGTTGTCGATCAGCCGGGCTCCGGGAAACTGCACCGCAATGGCCACCAGCACCTTTTTCTCCCCGAGGATAGCGACGGACTGCAGGGTCTCGTCATCCACGATCTCCAGATAGTCCAGTTCCCCCAGATCCGCCTCGGCCAGCACGTCATCCGCAACCACCCTCAGCTTCTCCGCTGAGGTCTCCCCCGCCGCACGGGCCCGGGCCAGCTCTGCCAGCCGGATTGACGGCCCGCGAATGGTTTTCCCGGCCCTTGGCAGCGAATAAAAGCAGGATGCAGCAACCTCTTCGGTTT
>CAZVCO010000076.1:10431-13414 GCA_964625795.1 uncultured Verrucomicrobiota bacterium
CCCGCCGCACGGGCCCGGGCCATGGCCTCCAGCGTGCGCTGGAGCACAGGCGCCTGGGCGCGGGCCTCCGGCGACAGATTGGCATTGCGGGAACTCATGGCCACTCCGTCCGCCTCCCGCACAATGGGGCCGGACAGAATCCGCACCGGGAAATTCAGGTCCCGAACCATGCGGCGGATCAGCCGGATCTGCTGGGCATCCTTCTCCCCGAACACCGCCACATCCGGCAGACAGAGATTGAAGAGTTTGGCCACCACGGTCAGGACCCCGGTGAAATGAACCGGACGGCTGCGTCCGCACAGTCCGGTGGACAGCCTCTCCTCCCGCACCGTGACGGAGGCATCCTCCGCATACATGTTTCCTGAGGACGGCAGGAACACCACATCCACCCCCTCCTGTTCACACAGGGCAAGATCCCTTGAAACAGAGCGGGGATAGCGGTCCAGATCCTCGTTGGGTCCGAACTGGGTGGGATTGACAAAAAGGCTGACCACCACCTTTTCCGAGGCGTCGCGGGCAATGCGGATCAATGACAGATGCCCCTCGTGGAGATATCCCATGGTGGGCACCAGGCCCACGGTCACGCCCTCCCGTCTCCAGCCCAGAGCCTTCTCCTGCATCCCGGCAGGATGTTCCAGGACCTCCACGGGTTACGCCTGCAGCTGTTTGGGCCGGAGGTCCAGTTTGACCTCTCCGGACAAAGCGGGAATCTCCGACCAGCTGTCCGTCTGAAAATCCACCTGGACAAATCCGCAGGTGCGAAGGGAATCCGTATAGGTTTCCCCGGAGGTATTCCAGTGATGGACCAGATCGGTGAGTCCGGGATTGTGCCCCACCACCAGAGCGATCTCCGCCGCATCAGGCAGCTTGGCGATCTCCGCCATGAGGGCGTCCACTTCCGCCAGGTACAGAGGCTCGGGAAAGGCAATCGATTCCTCCGGGACCGACCAGAGCTCCAGAAAATACTCCAGGGTCTCCCGCGTCCGCTGGGCAGGACTGCACAGAACGTGGTGGGGCGGCGGCAGCAGCGAGGCCAGATGATCCGACATGGCATCGGCCTGAAGGCGTCCCTTTTTTTTCAGCGGACGGTCACGGTCCGCTCCTTCCTTCTTTTTCCAGGAGGATTTCGCGTGCCGGAGGAGATAAAGGGTTTTCATCTGAGAGTATTTATTCTTTCGTTTCCGTCTTTACGGGCTCGTCATCTTCACTGAGTTTTTTCAGTTCGTCGTCCACCTCTTTGCGTCCGCGTTTAAACTCCCCGATGCTTTTCCCGATGGCGCGGGAGAGGTCGGGCAGTTTTTTCGGTCCGAAAAGAATCAGGATCACGACCAGAATGATGATAAGTTCGGTTGGACCCGGGGTCCAGGCGAGAGTAAGGGAAGGATGCATAAACAACTCGGGTTGGAAGAAACTGGATGATTCCATATTTCCCGCTAATTTCAAGAAACATGTCTGCACACTTTCCAACAGCTCTTCTGGACGCACTGGGCGGATCTCCTCTGGAGATGGCGGTGGTCATTGTCGCCGTCCTCGTCCTGTTCGGAGCCAAATCGCTGCCGGGCACCCTGCGGACCCTTGGACGCTGGTCCGAACAGCTCAAACGCATTTCCCGGGAGCTGCAGCAGGAGATTTCCGACGCCGGAGAGCCCCTGCGGGATGTGCGGCAGGAGTGGGAGGAAACCACCCGGTCCATGCGGGTGAATCAGTCCGACAGCTCCTTTGCGGCCCGGCCGGAACCGGAGGAGGATGCCGGGGAAGTAAAAAAGGAGGAGCCGGATGCGCAGTGAGTCCGACATGTCCATCCTCGACCACCTCGAGGATCTGCGGAAGGCCATCCTGCGTTCCTGCGCCTCCCTGCTGATGGGAATGGTGGCGGCGTTTTTCTTCACCCGGGACATTCTGTTCTTCCTCACCCAGCCCCTGCGCCGGCTGGGGGTGGATCCGGAAACCTTCCTGGTCGTGCCCCAGGTGATGGGTGGCTTCAAAGTGGCGCTGTCGGTGATCTTCTGGTCCGGCCTGCTGATCGCCTCGCCCTTTATCGTCTTTTTCATCGCCCAGTTTGTCTTCCCCGGCCTGCATGTGAATGAAAAAAAGGTTATCCGGCGGTTCTCGTGGACCTCGGTGCTGCTCTTCTTCGGCGGTGCCTCGCTCGGCTACCTGGCCACGGTGGAGGTGGCACTGGAGAATCTGCTGTTTGTGATCAATGACTGGATGGGCACCAGCACCGACTGGATTTTCCTCACCGACTACATCGCGTTCGTGCTGAAACTGGTCATCGGCTTCGGCCTGGCGTTTCAGCTTCCCCTGGTGGTGCTTATCCTGGGCTTCGCCGACCTCATCAGCGCCTCCGGTCTGCGGAAAAACCGCCGTCAGGTCCTGGTGGGTCTGCTGGTCATGGCCATGCTGCTCACCCCTCCCGAGCCCGTCTCCCAGCTTATCATGGCCGGCACCCTGTATATCCTTTACGAAGGCTGCATCCTGCTGATCCATCTGCACGAACGGAAAAGCCGCGTCTGAAGGATTGTCTCTCGCAAAGGCGCAGAGGTCGCGAAGAAAGGGTGAATCTTAAATGAACCGAATGGATGCACCCACCGCCAGGAGAGAGATACAGGCTAAGATCAGGCTGTTATATAAACTGAGGCCGTTTCCGTACTCCCGGTTGATGGAGCGCTGACATGATATGCCCATCACGGTATAGCCTTTGCGGCCTCTGCGGCTCTGCGAGAGGCCTTACTCAAACAGCGACATCTGATCAGGGTCGTCTTTTTTCTTTTTAGGGCGGGGATGCAGGATCTGGGGCTGCCCTTTGGAGGAACTGCCCGCCTCCAGTCCGAACAGGATTTCCTTCGCCCGCGCCACCACCGGATCAGGCAGGCCGGCCAGACGTCCCACCTGAATTCCGTAACTGCGGTCGGCGGCCCCCTCCACAATTTTGCGCAGAAACACGATCTGATCCCCTTTCTCCCTTACCGCGACCGAGAAA
>CAZVCO010000077.1:0-1283 GCA_964625795.1 uncultured Verrucomicrobiota bacterium
AACCCACCACCCACAACCCACCACCAACAACCAACAACCAACAACCCACAACCCACAACCAACAACCCACACTCCCCCCATGCCCCAGCCCGCCTTATCCGGAATATTCGTCCCCAACATCGTGCCCTACGACACCTCGGGTCGGATCAACGAGGACGAACTCCGCCGCATCCTCCGCTGGCTCGGCGACAAGGGGGTGACCGGCTTTTACCCCAACGGAAGCATGGGCGAGTTTATCCGTCTCAGCTACGAAGAGCGGAAACGCGTAGTGTCCATCGTCAGTGAGGAGGCCAACGGTAAGCCCATTCTGGCCGGAGCGGCCGAACCGAATGTGGATCTGGTACTGGACATGTGCCGCCACTGTGCGGATCTGGGCTGCCGGGCCGTCTCCATTACCGGCCCCTATTATTACAAGCTGAGTCAGGAGAGTATTGAGGCGTATTTCCGCGAACTGGCGGCCAAGTCACCGATCGATATCGTGGTGTACAACATCCCGGCCTTTGCCAGTGAAATCAGTTTGCCCGTGCTGACCCGGCTGGCCCTGGACTGCCCCCGCATTGTCGGCACCAAGGATTCCTCCCGGGACATGCCGCGGTTTCTGCACATTCTGCATGAGATCAAATCGCAGCGGCCGGACTTCTCGGTATTGATCGGCTGGGAGGAACTGCTGTGTGACGCCATGTTTATGGGGGGAGACGGCGGAACGCTGTCCAGTGCCGGCGTGGTGCCGGAAGTGATCATGAAAATCTACAATGCGGCCAGGCAGGGCGACTGGGAGACGGCCAAGCACAGTCAGTTCAAGCTGCTGGATCTGTTTTCGCTCATGATCAATGCTCCCAATTTCCCCGAAGGATTCCGTCTGGGGTATCAGCTGAGGGGCTTCACCACCGGTCATGCCCGTTTCCCTCTATCCAAAGAAGAGCAGACCCTGATGGAGGATATCCGCTCCCGCATCGCCTGCGTGCTGGCGGAGTGCGGATTCGCCGAGGCCGCCCATGCCTGTGTGCGGACGACCCGGGGTCCGGTGCGTCCGGACGCCACCCTGGAGCGGGCGGTGCGGGAGATCGTGGAACGGGTGCTGGAGGCCCGGTAATCCATGCCCACGGAAATGCCCTGTCTGGCCGGCCTGCAGTGTTCGCACATCTGCATCACCGCCCTGGTGGCCGATGCCATGAGCAAAGCCACCGGCGTCCGTCTGCTCGGGTTTGAACCCACCGGAGTGGAAACCATTCTCATCCGGCTGGGCGCCCCCACCCCGGATCTGCTGCGGGCGGCGCTGGACG
>CAZVCO010000077.1:1293-2205 GCA_964625795.1 uncultured Verrucomicrobiota bacterium
CCTCCCGCGCCCTGGAACTGGGCGCCCCGGAGCCGGAGGAGGTTCTGCTGGCCCGGCCGGACCCTGCGCTTCATCATCTCAACGACAACCCCAACGCCATCAACGGCATTTACGGCGGACGCGAGGAAATGCGTCCCGACGATCACCCGGAGAACCCCGACATGAAAAACAAAGCTATTGGAATCCTCGAAACCCAGGGTCTCACCGCCGTGCTGGAAGGCACGGACGCCATGCTCAAAGCGGCCGACGTACAACTCGTCGGCAAAGAGAAAATCGGTGCGGCCTACGTGGCCATCACCATCGCCGGCGACGTGGCCGCAGTGAAGGCGGCAATCGAAACCGGCGCTGCCGCGGCCGAAAGCCTGGGCAAACTCATCGCCGCCCACGTGATCCCCCGTCCCCATGACGACCTGGCCAAAATCCTGCCCAGACTCTGAACCCCCTGCCCTCCGCTGTCGATATGAACACCCCTGACCCCACACCCGATTCCACCCCGCACCCGGTACGCCGCATCGCCATGGTGACCGGCCTCCGACCGGAAAAAGCGGCCACCTACGAGGACCTGCACGCCCACCCCTGGCCGGGTGTGCTGAAGAAAATTTCGGAGTCCCATATCCGCAATTACTCCATCCACAAAATCGAGATCGAAGGGAAACTCTACCTCTTTTCCTATTTTGAATATACCGGGAACGACTTCGAGGCCGATATGGCCGCCATGGGCGAGGATGCCGAAACCCTGCGCTGGTGGGAACAGACTGATCCGTGTCAGCTCCCTCTCCCCGCGGCCCAGGCCGAAGGCGGCATCTGGACTTCTGCGGAGGAAGTGTTTTATCATCCCGGATAGGATTACTCCAGAGGCCGCCACCACAAACTCGACATCCCGGGCGACCATGGGCTCTTGGGCCCAGTGGT
>CAZVCO010000077.1:2268-13284 GCA_964625795.1 uncultured Verrucomicrobiota bacterium
AATGCGTCAATCATGCGCATCACGTCGTTGGTGCCGCCCGGAGTCTGCCAATCATAAAACGGTTTGGAGGTGATGACAACATCCCATGACGGCAAGCACTCATTCGTCAAGCGGGAGGGGGCCGACGCTGCATGCAAGGAGATTTTGATGATCCATGAACCGGCACATCGCCAATCCTCGCCATCTCGGCATCCAGTTTGGCTGTCATCTTTTTGACCACCTCCGCGTACTGCGGATCGCCGTAAACGTTCATCATCTCCCGGGGATCCTGCCGGAGATCAAACAGCTCCCACTCCGGCTCCAGGATGTCCTCCCGCGCACCGGGCTGACCCAGAGGGTCATAGTACCAGTAGATGAGTTTATAGTCGTGGGTGCGGATGCCGTAGTGGGCCCGTGCTTGATGACAACTGTCATTGTTCATCCAATACCGATGATACGCAAGATCGGTCCAGTCGTCCGGGGTGTTCCCTACACATAAAGGCATGATGCTTCGGCCCTGCATGTAGTTGGGCATGGGGATTCCGGCCAGGTCCAGCCAGGTGGGAGCAAAGTCCACGTTGCAGACCATATCGGTGTTGACCGATCCCGCTTCCACAGCGTTCGGATACCGCAGCAGGAACGGCATCCGGAAGCTCTCCTCATAGATAAACCGTTTGTCGTACCAGCCGTGTTCCCCCAAATAGAATCCCTGATCGGAGGTGTAAATGACCATGGTGTTTTCAGCCAACCCCTGTTCGTCCAGCCAGTCCAGCATCCGACCGACATTTTCATCCACCGAATGAATGCACTGCACATACTTCCGGATGTAGCGTTGGTATTTGAATTCCAGCAGTTCCTGTTGCGTCTCAAAGGTAAAGACCTCCCCCGTGATCATACATCGAAGCTCCAGCCCCGAGGGATCTTCAGGGAAAGGAACCTTTCGTCGCGTCAGCCCGTTGCGGTTCATGTGCACGTCTTCGGGCAACTGAACCAAATCCAGATCCTGATAGGTCATATCCTCTGAGATCCGCATCCTGGCTTCTTTGGCCGCCTGGGCCCGGTTTGCATAATCGTCATTCAAGGTATCCGGCAACGGAAAATCGTCCAGATAGAGAGAGCGGTGTTCCGGTTTGGGATTCCACTCCCGGTGAGGTGCCTTGTGGTGACACATCAGGAAAAACGGATTGTCTTCATCCCGTTCTTCCAGCCAGTTCAGGCATTTATCGGTGATAATATCTGTCACGTATCCCTCTTCCCGGACCTTATTTCCATCCGATTGGATAAACATGGGGGCGTGGTAATCCCCCTGACCTGGGAGCACGGACCAGGAATCAAACCCGGTCGGTTCATGCGCCTTCCCTAGACCTAAATGCCATTTTCCGAAGAGGGCGGTCTGATATCCCGAGGCTTTCAGATGTTTGGCCACGTTGGGCAGCCGGTTGTCGATGTGCGTGGTTAAGGTGGTGACGCCGTTCACATGATTATGCGTACCTGTCAGAATGGCAGCCCGGCTGGGAGTGCAGATGGAGTTGGTCACATAGCAGTGGTCAAACCGCATGCCTTCCTCCGCGAGACGGTCAATATTGGGCGTTTGATTGATCACGGATCCATAGGCACTGATGGCATTGGCCGCGTGATCGTCGGACATGATAAACAGAATATTCGGAGATGAGGTCATACGGGCTCCTGATAGGTTTCGGCCAGACTATGCACACGCAGTGATTTTTTCAACTGCGCGACAGACATCTCTTTTTCAGAGAGGAGTTCGACAGACAACTGTATGCCGGGCCGGAGATGGAAAAAGTTGTCAGAAAGCCGGGCGTCCACGCCCTCCACATCCAGCCAGACCCACAACGCCGGTTTCCGGCTGGAACCTGCGGCGGCCCGGATATTTTTGCGGGCGGTCAGGAACTTGTTCCCGTCGGTATCGGTCACGGCCCATTCCACCTCTGCCTCGACGGTCTTCGACAGATCGCTGGTGACGTGCACCTCCACGGTGCCGGCACCTGGATTCCCTCCTTCATGCGTTTCCCGTTTGCGCCACCGGAGTCCGCCTGTGCTTCTGCGGTAACGGCTTCCATTGTACGGGCTGTCCAGCTCCTCCCGGTTGAACTCGCCATATTCATGTGCCCCCTCGGGACCATTATCACTGGTGTACCAGATCAGGGTAACCTCATATACGCCCGCTTCTTTGAGGCCGCCACGATCGTTGCCACGACCTCTTCGACACCAGGATTCTGCAAGGGTTTCAGCTATAGGGCCGTGGATGAGAAAGGTACATGATCTTTTTAATAAAGGTTAAATACAGTTAAATTAAGTACTAACTTCTTTTCCTGATGTCGGTTTGAGTATAAACATCCATCATAGGTCAGCGACCCACACTTCATGCCCAAACAGGATCCCCCGATGAATATTCTTCATATTATGTCAGATCAGCTCCACGCCGGTTGCCTTGGTTTCGCCGGACATGCTCAAGCTATCACTCCCAACCTGGACCGGCTGGCGGCCGAGAGCGTGCGGTTTGACCGCTGTTACGCCCAGAGTCCGATCTGCACCCCGAGCCGGACCAGTCAGCTTTCCGGTCAATATTCCCACAACACCGGATACTTTGCTCTGGATGGAAACCGGCCTGAACATCTGCCCAGCTACATGAGCCATTTCAAAGAAAACGGCTACCGGACGGCCGGTATCGGAAAACTGCACACCCCCGACCATCCCCGGAACTGGCTGGAGGATCACCTGGACCTGTACGGGGACACCTACCGTACCGTGGACGCCCAGCCGAACCTGACCGGGACGGACTGGATCAAGGATCTCGAGAAGCACGGACTGCTGGAAACGGATGAATTTCAGATCGCGCAGAAGAATGATCGGCAGGAAATGCCCGAACGCCCTTCGCTCAACCCCTTCGAGCACTCCCAGGAGGGCTGGTGTGTCCCGGAGGCCATCCGCTTTATCGAGGAAAGTGAAGATCCCTTCTGCATGCAGGTATCTCTGGAACGCCCGCACGACCCCTGTGTTCCGGCAAAGGAGTTTTGGGACATGTACCCGGACGATCTGGATCTGCCGGACACGTTTGACAATCCGTGTGACCACCGTCCGCCACACTTTCAGCAACAGCATCACAAGTGGCGTGAAAAACACGGCGACGATTTCCTGCGGATCGCACGGTTGCGCTGGAAAGGCTATCTGGCCAGCATCACCCACATGGACCATGCGGTCGGTCAGCTATTGAGTTACCTCGACGAAAAAGGCTTGGCGGACAACACCCTTGTGGTCTTTAACGCGGACCACGGCGGATACATGTGTCAGTTTGGCATTCGGGAGAAAGCCCCCGGCATCTGCAGCGACGCGGTCTGCCGGGTCCCCATGCTGTGGCGGGTGCCTGGCGTGACCCAGGATGGGATGTTGAACCATGCCCTGGTGGAGAATGTGGATATTGCCCCCACCATTGCAAGCCTGGCCGGTCTTCCGCCCATGGCCACGGCTGACGGTAAGGATATTTCCGAGCTGCTCAAAGGCAGCGAGGAACCGGTGCGGGAGATCGCGGTGACCGAACACCCCCATACCCGGGCCATGCGATGGAAAAATTGGCGGTTTGTGCATTATCCGGAGGACATGTTCGGCGAGGACGTGGGTGAGTTGTACGATATCGAGGCCGATCCGAATGAGACCCGGAACCTCTATCAGGATCCCGATCATCAGGAGATCGTGGCCACCTGCCGGAAAAAGCTTTTGGAATGGCTGATCCGCACCACCCGGGTGAAAACCGCGATGGTGCTGACCCATGGGTTCACCGGAAGTCGCTATGAGAGAATTTATCAGCCCGACGGCGACGGCAAGATTGGAAATCTGGACTTCCGCAGCCAGAACTACCGATAACAATCATCTGAAAGGAACAACATGAGAGATACGCAATGGTTCGCAGACTGTACGTGGGGTGTCTTTTGTCACTATCTGGCTGGAGAGGCGGGCACGCCCGGTCAGGGATTGTCCGCAGAGGAGTGGAATGCACAGGTGAACGCCTTTGACGTGAAAGGCCTTGCCAAGCAGCTGGAATCCGTTGGTGCATCCTATTTTTTCATCACCCTGGGCCAGGGGTCCGGTCATTTCTGCGCCCCGAATGAAACCTATGACCGGCTGACCGGCCTGCAGCCAAGCAAATGCGCCAAACGGGATCTGATTTCGGATCTCTACGAAGAGCTGGAGCCGCGGGGGATCAAACTGATGCTCTATTCCGCCTCGGAGCTCGCCTGGGGGGATATGGAGGCGAGGCCCGGCCTGGAGATAACCCATAACCATAATGACCTTGGCCCCGACGGAAAGAAACTTGGCTATAAAATTTGGCATCAATACCGCCAGGTCGACATGATGAAAAACATGGAAGCCATCCACCGGGAATGGTCCGAACGCTGGGGGAAGAAAATCTGCGGATGGTGGATCGATGGCTGCTATGAACATGAGGTGCGCTTCCCGGAGGGAGATCCCCCCAACTTTGAAACGTTCGCGGCCGCGCTGCGTACAGGGAATCCCGATGCCATCGTCACGTTTAACACCGGGGTCAAAACGCCGGTGGTCTGTAATTCCATCCATGAGGATTATACTGCGGGTGAAATCTCCAGAGCCCTTCCGGAATGTCCCGGCCCGTGGGTGGAGAAAGATGGGCACAAGGCCCGTTATCACCTGTTGAGTTTCCTGGGGGATTTCTGGGGGGAGGGAGAACCAAGATTCCCGGACGAAATGGTCGCAGGGTACACGAAATATGTAACAGGGAAAGGTGGGGTGGTGACCTGGGACGTGCCGATTCAGAAAAACGGCCTGCTCTCCGAAAATTTTCTCCACCAACTGAGTGCTGTGGACCGGACGCTGTCCCGACCCTGAATCATCTTACCCCCTAAACCCTATGCCGAAAAAACCGCCAGCAACCCTGACAGATGTCGCAAAGCATGCGGGTGTCTCCACCGCCACGGTATCCCGTCTTCTAAAGGGGGATGAAGCCTTCCGCGAAGAAACGGCGGACAGAGTCCGAAAGGCGGTCGAAGATCTGAACTATGTGTCCCAGCGCCGGCATAAGCCGAAATCACGAACCGACCGGGCAAAAACAACCGACAGATGCCTTGCCGCAGTTTGCATGTATCTGCCGGAGGAGGCAGGAACCACCCAGGTGACGGAAGGGACCGTGAACCTTCTCTCCCGTTTGAGTGCTCCTATGGGGATAGATCTCCAGATTCACCGTTGTATGCTGGATGACAATCCGCTACCCGGGATCCGGGATCTGGTTGGAGACGCGGAGGGCGTGTTTCTCCGCATCCCGAATTATATAAAAGAACATCAGTGGGTGACGGATTGGCTTAAAGACATACCCGCCGTACAATTTCTGGGATTCAATACATCCAGGCATCTCTTCTGTGACCATGTGGTCCCCGACAGTGGCTACCTGGGATCCATGGCCGCCACCTATTTTGCAGAGAAAGGCGTGAACCGCATCGTTTATGCCGAACCGCTCAAGGGCGCGTTTGTCGACATGGGGTATTGCCGCGGATTTTTTGAAACCGGACGGGAGGCCGGCCTGGAAACCTCACTTTACGTCAGCGGGTTGGAAGGTGGAAATCAGACGCTGAAGAAAATCTACAAACCCCTTGCAGATACCTGTCGGTCTCTTCCGGATTTCAACCGGATGGTACAGGCCATCCAAAAGGAAAGTCCAACCCCTTTCGGGTTGTTTATCCCGACCTACACCGGCATGGCGATGGCCACAACCAGTCTGATCGCGCAGGGAATGCGGATCAACAAAGACGTGTACACGTTGAGCCGGGTGAGCAGTACCAACGCCATTGAACGCCTGGACCCCATGCCCGCCATCATCCATATGCATCAAAAGGAGGTTGCCAGGAGAGCCCTGCAGCAGCTTCTTTACCGCATCGAACACCCCCAAGGCCCTTTTACGCGGCTAGGGGTGGCCCCGGAACTCATCCGCCCGGGGGAGATTGACTCTTTTCTGACCCACGACTGAGTGGGGCTCTCCGCCAACCCCGCCATCAGTGAGTCTGCATGCCGCATCCGACTTTGTTTCGTCCCACTTTTTCCGGGATTTCCTTCACGCTTCCTCAGACAATGGGGTGGGCCGGCACATCCCCGATCCGCAGCGTATTGTCCGTCAGCCCGTTTTCATCCAGCCAGTGCAGACATTTGTCCGTGATGAGATCCGTCAAAGACCGGCGGGGTCGACTCTCAACGTGACGGTCTTCTGCGCACTGCCCCCGATGGCCGTCACTTGTAAGGTAACCGCCACGTTTCCCACATCACCCGGTTCCGGTTTTCCGCTCAAGAGGCCATCCGGAGAAAGATGCAACCATGCCGGGCCGGAGGCGATGTGAAAATACAAGGGGTCGGTTTCAGGGTCCTGTGCCGCCCCGCCCAGTTGTGCGCGATAATCTTCGCCAACGATAGCTCTGGGCAGAGGGAGCGTTTGCGCAAAGACGGGCGGTTTATTCTCAGGATGCAAGGTGGCCGCAAAGATCTCTTCGCTTCTCGGCGATTCATAGCCATGGTCGTCCACTGCGGAAATTTTGTATCGATAGACGACACCATGATACATCTGACCCGGCCGCCAATTCATAGAGGATTGTATGTCGGCGATGTCACTGGTGACCAGTCCGTTATCGATGTACTCCCCATACCCTTCCTCAACACTTCCGTCTTTCGGGTTCACTTTGTAGGGGTTGCGATAGACCGTGTAGGTCACGCCCGGCTCCGGGTGGTCCTCCCAATCCAACAGAATATTACCAATGCGGGAGGTGGTGCCAATGTTTCTGGGCGCCACCGGCGGTCCGGGCACGGACGAGGGGACCCGCTCGACAATCAGTTCAGGTTTGGTCCCCTTTTCAGCTTCCCAGAGCACAGGCGGCAACCCGGGTCGGTCCGATGAGATCGTCAAGGCAAGTGATACCACCCCATCACCGCCCACCAACTGATCCCGGGCAAAGGCGGTCACATCAAATTCCAAAACGCGGTTATCGTCTTTGTGGGCAAACAAGCGGGAATCGATTTCCGCAATGCGGTCGGGTGTTGTATCGGAGGTCAGCGTATCCTCCGACCATGAATCTTCGGTCACCGTCCAGGCATGGAAGGTATACGGCGGCCATCCCACGCGACGATTGTCCATGTGAACGCGAAGACGGGCGCCCGCCACGTTGGTCAGCTTCGCTTCCGACAGATCAAACCGGTAGTACCAGGTATCGTCCACCTTCAGGTCATCGTCCGGAACCACGGCAAACACATCTCCGTCAAACCGCGAGGGGACGGCTCGGGCAAGTCCGGTCGGCATCGGCTTTCCGAAATACGCCAGCTGTGCCAGATACAGGTTATTCGGAGTGATCTGTCCGAACTCCGCCGGTTCGTACCAGAGATTCGGATCCTGTGTTTTTGCAGGAAAATCGGTCCCGTATCCAACGAAAATCAAGTCATTCTCCGAATCAACCACCTCCTGCTTGACGCGTGTCCACTCGTAGGTGTCATGCACATTCCAATAGGTCTCGTTCTTGCGACTGGGGTGTGCTTTTGGCTGCACAACCCCTTTGTCCAGATCGGTGTACAAATTGAACGAGGACTTGCCGCCGTGATAGGCAATGGAGCGATTGAGCCGCTCACCGCCCCGGAAGTGCGAATACACATTGTGAGATGAACTTTCGTTCAGATCGATCGGTTGCAGAACCGCCCCTTCGACCCGGATATTGTGAAACAGGTTGTAGCTGCAGTTCCGGGGCAACACAGAACCATACGCATCGAGATTCTGGGTACTGGCATAGTCCGTCCCGCATCGACCGTTAAACTGATCAAAGATCAAATTGATAAACGAGCTTCGGGTTGCATTGACCGAAATCCCGGAGGAGTAATTCAAAAAGACCACATTACGGACCCAGCTGTCCGTGACATAATTCACATCGACGGCCCCAGCCCCCTCGTACTCCCAGACCCCCTTGAGCCGCTGCTCGCGAAAAGAAAAGGTGAGGTTTTCGATCCCTTTCTCCGTTCCTCCCTCCAGAACAAAAAACTTATCGTAGATCGGCTTCGCCTTATTGCCGAATCCGATTTCCTGGATGTTTACCTCCCCCAGATATTTTGGGAAAAAAATGACCGACTCGTACAAGTCTTCCCCCCGCAGCACGATATGATCTTTTTCGATGACAATTCTCTGCAGAATGGTGAAGGTTCCTCTCGGAATCAGGACCGCATGACGGGGTGGGCAGGCCGCGATAGCCGCCAGAAACGCCTGCGAGTCATCGATGCCGTCATTGGGGATCGCACCGAAATCCGTGACCTTCACTCCGACCGGCCAAAAGGGGATGGGTTCCTCGCCGCCCTTGTAACCGACCTGGGTGAAATCACGCAACCTGCTGTTTGCCGGGTCCCATTTTTCTCCTTTATTGCCCCAGAGTTCGGATGTCTCCTGGGCGGAGAGGGACATGAAGATCAGAAAGGGGAGAAGGAAAGGTTTCATAAGCTTTGATGTAAAAGGAGCCGGGGCTTTCCAGCCCCAGGTGCGCGGTTCAGGGTTGGAAAACCCCGGGTCCGGCTCTTCAGGAATCTGGCTGTACAGGGCCGTAGGTGTCACACAGACTTCGAACGCTCAGTGAGATTTTCAATTCCGACAAAGACATCTCTTTTTGGGGAAAGAGTTCGACCGAAATGGGTTGTCCGGGCCGGAGATGGAAAAAGTTATCGGACAGCCGGGCATCCACCCCTTCCACTTCCAACCAGGTCCATAAGGCCGGCTTGCGGCTGGAGAGTTGAACCCGGAAGCTGCCGTCTTTGCGTTTCCGTACCGTGGTGCGGATGCCGGGATCGGAGCTCAGCTCCAGATGTTTCGGACGGGAAAAGAGAATCAGATTGGTGGATGCGGGCTGATCCGGAGCGGTCAGTTTCAGCCAGACCAATACATTATTCGGTCCATGTTTTTTCAACAGAGACTTCAGGCGCAGGGTCTTCACCTTTCGACTGGTACCGGCCTTGGCGCGAAACTCTTTTTCCTCTTCGAGAAGCTTGTTTCCATGAGTGTCCGTGACGGTCCATTCCACCTTGCCCGCAACCGCCTTCATCAGATCACTGGTCACATGCACTTCAACCGTCCCCTGCTCCACATCTTCGCGTCCGCTGACCATAAGAGGGGCAAAGAAGTGCTTCGCCATATACTGGGTGGCTTTCCATCGGCCATGGTAGTCAATAGAACTCCAACTCGCCACCGGCCAGTTGTCGTTGAATTGCCAATACAGGGCTCCCATCGAACACGGCATGGACTGACGCCAGAATTCGCTGGCCGTTTTCATGGCGATTCCCTGCAGGATCTGACTCGCCCAGAGCACATTGTCGAATCCCACGGGCAGACGGAACCAGTCGAGCATGTATTGCATGATCAGGGTATTGCCGGTGCCGGAACGCTGATGGTGTTCCATGACCCGCGAGGTGATATTCCGATCTTCTTTCTCCGTGAATCCATAGACCGTCTTCGGTTCCGGAAAGGACTGGAAGCCGTATTCAGTGATGAAACGTGGCGTGCGTTCGCGGTAAAACTCGAAAGGCGCTTTCCCATGCCATACCCGCCAGAAATGGACGTTTCCATTACTCGGGTCCGCGGTCTTATCGGGATCGGTGGAGGACTTGTGCGGACTGCTCGGCCAGTACAGCCGTTCCGGATCCAACTCAGACAGTACGTCAGGAATGAGCTTGTAAAACAGGGGTTTGTAATCCTTCCAGCCATCCAGATCTTCCACCTGGTAGTAATACTTGTTGGATTCGATTTCATTATTTCCGCACCACAGGGCAATACAGGGATGGTGACGCAGTTGCCTGACCGCATCCTCAATCTCCGGCTTCACCGTCTTCATGAAGGCCTGATCCGGCGTCGGATATGCCGTGCCGGCAAACATAAAATCCTGCCAGACACAGATCCCCAGTTCGTCGCAGGCGTTATAGAAGGCCTCATCCTCATAGATGCCGCCTCCCCAGACTCTCAGCATGTTGAAGTTCGCCTCCACCGCCGACTGGACCAGCCCCCGAACATGTTCAGGGGTCAGCCGGGACAGAATCGCATCGGCGGGAACCCAATTGGCTCCTTTCGCGAAAAACGGCACCCCGTTGACCACAAACTGAAACGATTCGCCCCATTCATCCGGATGAATGTCCACCTCCAGCGTGCGCAACCCTATCCGCTTGATACAGGAATCCAGGACAACCCCTTCTTTATTCAGGAGCTCAACCGTCACTTCATACAACGGTTGTTCGCCCATATTGTTGGGCCACCATAATTGGGGATCGTTCACTTGCAAATCCATCGTGGTGCGCTTGGTGTTAAACGAGCATTCCGAGACCCAGCTGGACGCGGGGAATCCCTGCCCCGGTTTTTCCGCCGCAGGGATGCGGCACCTCCGGCTGTTGCTTGGACTGACCGTCTCTGTCCCGATTTGAACGGTGACCCGGGTTGTCAGCTTCGACCGTCCGGTCCGCTCCACCCCGGTTTCAACGGTCAGACCCACCTGACCCTTTTTCTGATGGTTCTGCACGATACGGACATCGGAGATCCGGGCGGTGGAAAACGCGACAAGGCTGATATCCCGCCAGATCCCGCAGGTGACAGCTTTGATCCCCCAGTCCCAGCCAAAGTTACTGGGCTGTTTGCGGATATGCCCCCGGCTGTCGTGCACATGACCCGCCCGCAGATCAATTTGCTTCTGCTTCCTGGCCACAAATTTTTCCGCCGAAGCAAAGGTGATCGAAAGATGGTTCTCTCCGGCGACAAGCTGACGTTTTACATCAAACTCCCAGGTGCGATACATGTTGTCTGTTTTGGCAATCCGTTTCCCGTTGAGGCTGAGGGTCGCCAGCGTATCCAGACCCTCGCAGCGCAACAGAACACGGTCTTTTTTCAACAGATCATCGGACACCGTGAACGTGCTCTCGTAGACCCAGTCCGACTCCCCGATCCACTGCAGGTCATTCTCGTTGTCGCGGTAAAAGGGATCCGGGATTTTGTCAGCGGCC
>CAZVCO010000078.1:0-4798 GCA_964625795.1 uncultured Verrucomicrobiota bacterium
AGCTTACGCTGGGCCGGATACATGGTGGTTTCCCACAGCTGGGAGGGATTCATTTCCCCCAGACCTTTATACCGCTGAATGGTCATGCCTTTTTTACCGAGGTCGCGAACGGTATCGAGCAGGGAAAGAATGTTTGTGAGTTCCGCCACCTTTTCCTCCCCTTCATGCAGGGTAAAGAGCGTTTCGTCGCCGTCCCCCAGCAGATGATCGGCATCAAGGCCCAACGCGGTCAGACGGTCCAGTGCATCCCGGAGTTTGTCGTGCGAAAGGATCTCCACATAGCGGAAGGGCCGTCCATCCGCCTCGAATTCCTCATTGCACCGCCGGAGTTCCTCCTCATCGAAGGCGTACCGCTCCTCACGGTCGGTCCCGCTGCCGCGCACCACCACATACAGCGGCAGTGCTCCGTCGTCGCGCCGGGCAGCCAGATAGGCCGCCGGATTCACTTCCCGCCGCTTGACCAGATCCACCAGGGGCTCGATCTCATGCAGAATCTCGAGGGTTTGGGTCAGCCCCTCCCCGTCCAGCAAATCAGCCCCGTCCAGAGATTTGGCCGTCACTCCGTCCGACCCCAGCTCCAGCAGCATCCGCGTGAGGGCGGCGTCATTCTGGATGTACTCCTCGCGTTTACGGCGGATGATTTTGTACAGCGGCGGCTGGGCGATATACACATAGCCGCGCTCAATCAGCTCTTTCATCTGACGGTACAGGAAGGTCAGAATCAGGGTGCGGATGTGAAGTCCGTCCACGTCCGCGTCCGTCATGATAATGATGCGGTGATACCGGGCTTTTTCGATATTGAAATCGTCCTTGCCGATCCCGCAGCCAATCGCGGTGATCAGAGTCTGGATCTCGCGGTTGGCGAGAATTTTATCCAGACGGGCCTTTTCGACGTTCAGCACTTTACCGCGGAGAGGCAGAATGGCCTGAAAGGTGCGGTCCCGGCCCTGCTTGGCCGATCCGCCGGCGGAATCACCCTCCACCACGTAAATTTCACATTTGGCCGGATCCCGCTCCGAGCAGTCGGCCAGTTTTCCCGGCAGGGAGGCCGAATCGAGCGCGCCCTTGCGCCGGGTGAGATCCCGCGCTTTCCGCGCCGCCTCACGGGCATTGGCCGCCAGCACCGCTTTCTCAATGAATTTCTTCGCCTCGGCCGGATGTTCCTCCAGATAAGCGGACAACTGCTCGTTGACCACGCTCTCCACTATGCCCTGCACCTCACTGTTTCCCAGCTTGGTCTTGGTCTGCCCCTCAAACTGCGGATCGGGCACCTTCACGCTGATAATGGCCGTGAGTCCCTCCCGGATGTCGTCCCCGGTCATGGCCTCGTCTTTAATCAGCTTGTTGGCTTTTCCATAAGAGTTGACCGTCCGGGTCAGGGCCGAGCGGAACCCGCTCATGTGCGTCCCGCCCTCGTGGGTGTTGATGTTGTTGGCAAAGGACATCAGCGATTCGTTGTACGCATCCGTGTACTGCATGGCGATTTCCACCCCGATGCCGTCCTTCTCGCGTTCGAAATAGATCACATCCTCATGCATCGGGGCTTTGTTCACATTGAGATGCTTCACAAACTCCGCAATGCCGCCCTCGTACTGAAACTCTTCGCGGGTCTGACCGTCATCCCGCTGCAGCACCACTTTGACCCCCCGGTTGAGGAAGGCCATCTCCCGCAGCCGGTTGGCCAGCACATCCCAGGAGAACTCCAGCGTCTCAAAGATCTCATGATCCGGCATGAAGGTGATCTTGGTCCCGGAGTCCTCCGTATGCCCCAGCACCTCAAGCGGCTTGGCGGTGGCCCCGCGTTTGAAGCGCATCTGATGGATCTCCCCGTCCCGGCGCACCTCCACCTCCAGCCATTCACTCAGGGCATTTACACAGGAGACCCCCACCCCGTGCAGTCCGCCGGACACTTTATAGGAATTGCTGTCAAATTTGCCCCCGGCATGCAGCACCGTCAGCACCACCTCCACTGCCGGTTTCTTCTCGGTCTTGTGGATGTCGATGGGGATTCCCCGTCCGTTGTCACACACCGTGACCGACCCGTCCAGATTCAGGGTCACCTCAACAAAATCACAGTGCCCGGCCAGTGCCTCGTCAATCGAATTGTCCACCACCTCGTAGACCAGATGATGCAGGCCGCGGGAGGCGGTATCCCCGATATACATTCCCGGTCGTTTGCGGACGGCCTCCAGTCCCTCCAGGACGGAAATATTGCTGGCAGTGTAGGTCGCGGGATCGACGCCGGGCGGAAGGGAGGAAGGGTCTATTGGATCGGTCATAAAGACTTGATGGACAAGGAAAAAGGGTGCTGATCACCCAGGGGGTTATTGATAGAGTAATTCCTATAGACTCCCGCCCGATTCACAAGGGTTTTCAGTGGTTATTTGCTGGAAAATTCCTGAGAGTAACGAAGGGTGTTGCCAACCTCCTCCCCCAGCCCGTCCCCCATGAAAAATTCCCTCCTTATCCTCGCATTTTTTCTCCTGCCCGTGCTCACCTCCTGCACCTCGCCGCAACGCCGGATAGAGAAAAATCAGGAAGTGTTTAACCGCTTTCCGGCCGACGCCCAGGCGCGTATCCGCCGGGGGGAAATCGCCATCGGCGACAGCCCGGATATGGTGCGGATCGCCAAGGGCCGGCCCGATACCGTGACCGAACGTGAAACCCGGGACACCCTCGTGGAGGTCTGGCGGTGGTATTACCCCCCACAGGTCTCGCCCCCCCATCCCATGGGTCTCACCCGGCAGACCGGGGCCGCACCGTATTTTATGGATTACCCCACCGTGTCAGAGCGCGAACGGCTCCGGGTTGAATTCACCGAAGGCACTGTCTCCCTGATCGAGGAAACCCGCAGGGAATAGAGGTCGATCCGTCGTTGCCTACCGGGCTCCTTCCCGGTATGAGCCCCCCATGCTCGCCAAACGCATTATTCCCTGCCTCGACATCCGCAACAACCGGGTGGTCAAAGGCGTAAACTTTGTCGATCTGATCGATGCGGGCGACCCCATCGAACAGGCCAAAGCCTACGAGCAGCAGGGGGCGGACGAACTGACCTTTCTGGACATCACCGCCTCGCATGAACGACGCGAAACCGTGGTGGATCTGGTGGGACGGGTGGGGAAAGAGGTGTTCATGCCCATGACCGTGGGGGGCGGCATCCGCACCGCGGCCGATGTGCGGACCATGCTCAACGCCGGCGCGGACAAGGTGTCCATCAACACCGCCGCCCTCAACACTCCCGGCATCATTGATGAAGCGGCTCAGTTTTACGGATGCCAGTGCATCGTGGTCGCCATCGATGCCCGCCGCAACGACGCCGGCGGCTGGACCGTCTACACCCATGGCGGCCGCAACCCCACCGATCGCGACGCGGTGGCCTGGGCCCGGGAAGTGGTTGACCGCGGCGCGGGTGAAATTCTCCTCACCAGTATGGACGCCGACGGCACCAAGGATGGGTATGATCTCGAACTCACCCGCTCGGTCTCGGAGGCCGTGGGGGTCCCGGTAATCGCCTCCGGCGGTGCCGGCACCCTGGAGCATCTGGCCGAGGCGCTGACCGAAGGTAAAGCGGATGCCGTGCTGGCCGCCAGTATCTTTCATTTCGGCACCTACACCATCCGCGAGGCCAAAGATTACCTCCGCGACTGCGGGATCGACGTGCGCCTCTGAGCTGATGCACCATGTATGAAGACACCCTCATCCGACTCTCCCGCGATGACCGTTTCCGATGTTCGGAAGCGCCGGAGCATACGGTTTCCGAAGTTCGGAACCCGGCTTGCGGGGATGAAATCGCTCTCACAGCGGATCTGAGCGGCGGTCGGATTGCCGGACTGCGGTTTTACGCCCAGGGCTGCGCGGTGAGTGTGGCCTCCGCCACAGCTCTGTGCGAGGAACTCAACGGATTAGCCCTGCCGGAGGCGGTCGGACGAATCCGGGAGGCGCTGGATTTTTTTGCCGGACGGGAGGACTGGACCGCCACCTGGGGCGGCAACACCCTGCCCGCTCTGGGTGCGGTACGATCGCGCCCAATGCGTATGGCCTGTGTGCGAATGGCCTGGGAGGGAATGAAAAAGGCCCTGGAAAACATTCCGCCGGCCGGGAAAACCCTGTAAGGCCGTGGCGGGCGGAACGATGTCTCTGCTCAAAGGAACATCCGTTATGAACGTACTTGACGCCATTGAATCACGCCGCGCTGTAAAGCATTATGATCCGGATCATAAGCTGTCCCCTGAGCAGTTGCAGCAATTGCTGAACGCCGCGCGCTGCGCGCCCACCGCATTCAACATCCAGCACACCCGCTTTGTGGTGGTGGAGGATCCCGTTTTGCGCGAACAAATCCGTCAGGTCTCCTGGGATCAGGCCCAAGTGACCGAGGCTTCCGTTCTGATTGTGGTGTGCGCCGACCTCAAAGCCTGGGAGAAGCAGCCCGACCGCTACTGGCGCAATGCGCCCGGACCGGTGAAAGACATGATGCTGAATGCTATCGAAGGCTACTACACCGGCGACGAGCAGCGTCAACGGGACGAAGCCATGCGCTCCTGTGGTCTGGCTGCTCAGAATCTGATGCTGGCCGCCAAGGGCCTTGGTTATGACTCCTGCCCCATGGACGGATTTGATTTTGATGCGGTGGGCCGGCTGATCCACTTACCCGGGGATCATCTCATCAGCATGTTCGTGGTCATTGGTAAAGCCGTGAGACATCCGCCGGAGCGACCCGGACAGCTGGAACCGGGAGAACAGATCTGTTACGATCGGTTTTAGAGTGGTTTTGTTAAACCTGTAGTTACGGCGGCCAGCC
>CAZVCO010000078.1:4867-6867 GCA_964625795.1 uncultured Verrucomicrobiota bacterium
GCAGGCTAACTACTTTATCCGCAACCTCTGCTGCAGCTTCCGCCGCCACATCCGCCACCGCAGCATCCGCCCTGTTTGGGCTCCACCTCTTCCGCCGTGGGCACGCGGCCCAGCTCAAAAGTTTTGGTGACATAACGGTTAATGGTGTCGCGAAGCTCCTCGAAACCCTGCTGGGCCTCCACGAAGCCTCCGGCCACCGGATGCACCAGCAGCTTCTCGCGCTGATTTTCGAAATCCTGAATCTCTTCTTCCGTGAGATTGCCGGTCTGTTCCTGTTTGCGGACCAGTTGGGTCTGCTTTTCGCTCAGATCCTGATACATCTTCTGGGCCTCTGCGTCATTGACGAAGGCGTCCAGTTTGGCTTTCATCTCCTTGTAGCTGTCCTGCTCGAGCAGGGTGGCGCACAATTCTTTGGCTTTCTCGATGACCGGGGTTTCCCGGGCTTGTAACAAATCACTCATGTTGGTTTCCTTTCGTTGGAATTGGAAGTAAAAGAAGGTATGGAACTTTTAATGAAATGCAACCCTGCAACCCGCAATGATTGATGTCCAGGAAAAGCCCCGCATGGTGGAGCGGGCGTTTCTGGTCGGTGTCTTCCGGAAAGGAGACACAGAGGAGGAGGCCCGTAACCTGCTGGAGGAACTGCATGAGCTGGTGACCACCCTGGGGATCGGAGTTGTAGGCTCCGCAGTGGTGGAGGTCCGTGAATGGAAAGCCCGGTATCTGATGGGAAGCGGAAAAGCGGAGGAGATTCTGGAGCAGATGCAGGAGCTCAATGCGGATTGCCTGGTGTTCGACAATGAACTGTCCCCGGCCCAACAGCGGAACTGGGAGGCCTTTACCAAGCAGACCACGATCGACCGTCAGGAGGTCATTCTGGATATTTTCGGCGGCCGGGCCCAGACCCGTGAGGCGAAGCTGCAGGTGGAACTGGCCCGTATGGAGTACAACCTGCCACGCCTCAAAAAAGCCTGGAGCCATCTGGGCCGGCAGGCCGGAGGCGGAGGCGGAGGCGGCGCCGCCCAGAAGGGGGAAGGCGAACAGCAGATCGAGCTGGACCGCCGTATGGTGCGCTCCCGCATCAGTGCCCTGAAGCGGGAACTCCAGGAGGTGAGGGCCATCCGCGCCACCCAGCGGAAAGAACGGAACCGGACACCCGTGCCTCATGCCGCGATCGTGGGATACACCAATGCCGGAAAAAGTTCTCTGCTGCATGCCCTGACCGGCTCGGACATCTATGTGGCGGACAAGCTCTTCGCCACTCTGGACACCACCACCCGGAAAATCACTCTGCCGAACGGACGTCCGCTGCTGCTGACCGACACCGTCGGGTTTGTCCGGAATCTGCCCCACCGCCTGGTCGACGCCTTTAAGGCCACCCTGGAGGAGGCGGTGCTGGCCGATTTTCTGGTACATGTACTGGACGTCACCGCTCCGCAGGTGGAAGCATTTTACGATACCACCCTTGAGGTGCTCAAGGAACTGGGAGCGGATCAGAAACGCATGATCACCGTCTTTAACAAAGCGGACCTTCCCATACCGCCCGGCACCCGGGAATCCCTGCTGCGGCGGCATCCGGAGGCCCTGCTTATTTCCACCCGCACCGGCCAGGGGCTGGACCAACTGGCCGACCGGATGGCGGATTTTCTGGCGGATCAGGTGGCCCATATGCGGCTGACCCTTCCGCACAACCGGGGCGACATTGTCTCTCTTCTGCATGAACAGGCACAGGTCAATCACTGTCAGTACGAAGATGACGCCGTACTTCTTGACGTGACGGTGCCTCACCGGCTGGAGGAGCAACTTCAGGAATGGAATGCTCCGCCCGCCTCCACCCAGGCATGAAAATACCCTCACTTTCCCCTTTTTCTTCCCCGCAACCCTATTTAGAACGAGACGCTACTTATGGACCCCCAGAAAAACTCCCCCCACGGTGACGGTTCTGTCACCCCGCCCGCCCCTCAATTTCAATCGCCCGGTTATGGACCCTATAGCGGGTA
>CAZVCO010000078.1:6902-13277 GCA_964625795.1 uncultured Verrucomicrobiota bacterium
GACAGGGCGGATACGGGTATCCTCAAGGCATGTATCCCGGCGGATCCTACTACGGAGACAAACCGAACAACAGGGACGGGGGTTACGGATACGGGTACGGATACGGAAGTGCCACGGCGGAACTGTTCACCGCCCGGCGGCTCCTCAAAGTAGTCCGCCGCCACTGGCTCCTGATTCTGCTCATGATACTGGTCGGAACTGGAGCCTCCATGCTGTATTTCTGGAAGGCCGACCGGGTCTACCGCTCTGTCGCGCTGATCGAGATGAGTGTACGCGGCGCCCGGATCACAGATGATGTCATCACCCAGGATTTCGGCCGGAGCGAAGAGGTGTTCAACACCCGGCTGGGCCGCCTGCGGGGAAATGCCTTTGAAATTGAAGCCGTCAAATTGTTTGAGGAAAACTGGAACCTGTTTGGGCGTCCTCTTCCCGGTGATGAAATTCCGGAGTTTGGCAAAATCTCTTACGACATGATCCGCCTCTCCCGTCTGGTGGAAATCAGTGCGGAGGCCAACGACCCCATGGTGGCGGCCGTGTCGGCACAATCCGCGGCAGAAGCAGCTCAGGCCTTTTTTGAGGATGAGAACGAAGCCCTGTCCGAAGCCGCCGTCAAATGGCTGCAGGAACAATCCAGGACCCAGAAGGCAAACCTGGCCGAAGCCGAACAGAATCTGCTCGCCTTCCGTTCCGAGAGCCGGCTCGATACCCTTAAAGCCCAGCAGGATGCGGATCGACAGTCTCTGCTCACCCTGAACGAGCTGCTGATTAATTATGAAAACGAACTCCTGCGGGCCCGGGAGTTTCTGAAGGCGGTTCAGGAAGTCACCGTGGATCTGACCACCGGCGGGGTGGAAATCCCCGGCAGTCTTCCCAACCGGGCCATGATCCTGGAACTGGTGCAACAATATCAGGCCGCCCAGGCCGCCAAGGCCCAAATGCTTGAGGTGAAGACAGAACGCCATCCCGATGTGGTGCAGTTGAATCTGCAGATTCAGGAATATGCAGAAAGTATCCGCCGCGAATTCAGACTCTCCAAGGCCAGCTTTGAACAGGAAATTGAAGTGTTTGAAGGCCAGAAAGCCGCAGTGCAGAAACGGATTGAGGAACTGACGGAGGAGGTCTCTCAACAGGAACTGGAACTGGTCGAAAAGGAATCCAGACTGAACGAGCTCCTGCGCGAACGCAATGCGGCCGAACTGGCTTTGAACAATGTGCTCACCCGTATTGAGCAGGCGCGGCTGGCGGCCGATGAGGACACCGCCACCCTGAAAATTGTGGATGCCGCCAAACCCGAAGAGGAGCCGGTCCATCCCAAACTGATTATTGTCATTCCCCTTGGCGTGATGGGGGGACTGATGCTGGGCGGCATGCTGGCCCTCACCCTGGAAACCATGGAGGACCGGATCTTCTCAATTGCGGAGCTTGAGGCCGAAATCTCCAGCCGCATCATCGGTATCATTCCTCATATTGCCGGCGGCAAACGCGCGGATCTGGCCATGATCTCCCTGAACCAGAAATTCGGTCAGGTGGCCGAGGCCTTTAATGCCGTGCGGGTCATCCTCGATCACGTGAACAACAACCGCATACGGGAAACCCGGGAGAAAGGGCTCGCCCATCCCGGCGGTCATGTGGTGATGTTCTGTTCCGCCTCTCCCGGAGAAGGAAAAACCGTCTCCGCCACCAACGTGGCCATCACCTCAGCCCGTGCGGGGCAGAAAACCCTGCTGATCGATTGCGATATGCGGCGGCCTCGGCTGGCCAAGGTGTTTGAGGACGGTATGGAGGCGATTGAGGGGGATGACCCGAACCGGTACAGCCTCCTCCATCATCTTGCCACCGTGGGCGGAAAGGATTTTGAGAGCATCATTCTTCCCGGCCCCACCGAGCACCTGGATCTGATGGCGTCTCTGGCCTCAAGTGATGTAAATCCTTCCGATCTGCTCGGCGGTGAAAACATCAAACATCTCGTCACCTGGGCCCGCAAAAACTACGACCGGGTCATCATCGATACGCCCCCAATCGGGCTGATCTCCGACGGTCTGGTGATTTCCAATCTTTCTGACGGAGTGGTGGCCATCTGCCGCGCGGCCCAGACCCGCCACCGGGCGATCCGCCACGTGCTGCTCCAGTTCAAAGGAGTGGGAGCCAATGTGATCGGCATCATTGTGAACGACTTCAACATGAAGAAGGCGGCTGAGCCTCTGGATGTCCACTACAGGGACTTCGCCGCAGGATACGCGAAATCCGGATATCAGCAGGGCGAATAAGCCCGGAACTCCCGGGCTTTTCTTTTCACACCTGTACCGGGCGGAGCGCCGGACTGATCCCGCGCGCCATCATGCTCCAGGGCGAACCTGGGTTGCTCCCGGATGAGGGCTGGGGCAATTTAAGTAACCCCATAGCCGAATTCCATTACGGCCACAAAAAGGCTCTAGCCCTTCAGGACCGCGCGCTGCATCTCCAGCAGTTCGCGATTTCCTTTTTCAGCCAGCGCCAGCATTGCATTGAGGTCTTCGCGGCTGAACGCCCCGTCCTCCGCAGTGCTCTGCACCTCGATAAAATGCCCCGCTTTGTTCATCACGGTATTGGCATCAGTGGAAGCGGCGAAATCCTCCTCATAACACAGATCCAACAAAGGCTGGCCGTTCACCATTCCCACACTGATGGCGGCAATCTGATCCACCAGAGGATTTTCCTTCAACGCCCCCTCGGCCGTAAGCTTTTTAATAGCCAGCTCCAGGGCAATATAAGCTCCGGTGATCGAGGCGGTGCGGGTCCCCCCGTCGGCCTGCAGCACATCACAGTCAATGGAAATGGTTTTCGGCCCCAGCTTTTTCAGATCCACTGCGGCCCGGAGAGACCGGCCGATCAGGCGCTGGATTTCCATGCTGCGCCCGTTGGGACGTGCACCCGGACGCTGCGAGCGCTCCTGGGTTGAATAGGGAAGCATGGAGTACTCCGCAGTAAGCCAGCCGCCGGAAATTTTCTGATAGCGCATCCATCCGGGCACTTTGTCCTCGATGCTGACCGCGCAGATCACCTGGGTATTGCCAGCTGAAATCAGACAGGAGCCGGTGGCCGCAGGCGCGATATCCAGTTGAAAAGAAACCGGCCGAAGCTGGTCTGGTTTGCGCAAATCAGAACGCAGAGCGTCTAGAGACAATTCGGCCATAATAACTACCTAAGTAAAAAATGGTGCTCCCGGCGGGGTTCGAACCTGCAACCTTCGGCTTCGGAGGCCGACACTCTATCCAGTTGAGCTACGGGAGCATTCAGGAGAGGGAGCTTAAACCGGATTTCCCAGTGGATTGCAAGGGGATAATCCAGCAAAGGCTCAGCCGTGTGCCGTTTCGAATTCTTTCATAAAGTCGATGAGCGCGGCGACGCCCTCCTCCGGAAAGGCGTTGTAAATCGAGGCGCGCACGCCGCCCACAGAGCGGTGACCTTTCAATCCGTCCATATCCCGGGCGGCCGCCTCTTGGATAAAGGCCGCTTCCAGCTCCTCCGTGGGCAACCTGAAAGTGACGTTCATGGTGGACCGGTTTTCCGGAACCGCAGTACCGCGGTAAAATTCGGAGGCGTCAATCGCATCGTACAGCGCCTTCGATTTCCGGTCATTCAACGTGGAGATCGCCTCGATCCCGCCCTGTGCTTTGAGCCAGCGGGTGACCAGGCAGAGCAGATACACGCTGAAGGTGGGGGGGGTGTTGAGCAGAGAATCCGCCTTGGCGTGACTCTTGTACTGGTAAAAGGCGGGAATGGTGTCGGGCGCACGTTCCTGCAGATCCTTGCGGATAATCACCAGCGTCACCCCGGCAGGTCCCAGGTTTTTCTGGGCACCCGCGTAAATCAGGCCGAATCGGGACACATCCAGCGGCCGGGAGAGGATATCCGAGGACATGTCACTGACCAGCGGGGCATCACTGACCGGAAACTCTTTGATCTGGGCCCCGGAAATCGTCTCATTGGAACAGCAATGAAGATAAGCGGCCCCTTCCGAGAGGTTCAGTTCATCCTGACCCGGCTGACGGGCGGGGATCTCGGAAGCGGTATCCGCCACCACATTCACATTTCCAATACGGCGGGCCTCTGCAATTGCCTTCTTACTCCAGGCGCCGCCATTGATGTAATCCGCAGTCTGCCCCTCCCCCAGAAGATTCATCGGCACCATGCCGAATTGACCGGTGGCACCCCCCTGCAGGAACAGCACGTCATAGTCTTCAGGAATAGTCAGCAGGTCACGGAAATTGGCCAGCGCCTCCTGATGAACCGCATCATAGTACTTGCCGCGGTGGCTCATCTCCATGATCGACATTCCGGATCCCTGGTAGGACAGCAGATGCTCCTGCGCCTCCTGCAGAACAGGGGTGGGAAGAATGGCGGGACCGGCACTGAAATTGAAAATTCGTTTCATAGAGGTAACTGGGGTGAACGTTGAACTCCCTACATAGCCCATCAACCGCCGAACCTGCAAACTCAAAAGTTCGCTCACCGCCAGGAACTCCACGAGTCCTTCATCTCACTCCCTTAATATAATATATTTCAAATATTAAATATATTTTTACCTGGGTCTCTTTTTTACGGATATCGGAAAGGAATCCCTCAACCCCTGTGGAGGACCGGTTTGATCAGACCTGTCGTTATCAGGTTTACAAAAGAGCGGTTTGGTCATACAGACGGGGTATGTCTGGAAGTTCTTTTGGTACTCTTTTTCGTGTCTCCACGTTTGGTGAATCCCACTGTGCAGGCGTGGGGGCGGTGGTGGACGGCTGTCCGCCCGGCCTGACGCTGTCCGAGTCGGATCTGCAGCCGCAGCTGACCCGTCGGCGCCCCGGCCAAAGTAAAGTGAACACCCCTCGGGATGAGAAAGATCAGGTGAAAATCCTCTCCGGCGTGGAAAACGGCCGTACCCTGGGCACCCCCATTGGCCTGTTTGTGGCCAATGAGGATCAGCGACCGAAAGATTACGGGGAAATGTCCAATATTCCCCGGCCCTCTCATGCGGACTACACCTATCAGCAGAAATACGGAATTCGGGCCTCCAGCGGCGGAGGAAGAAGCAGCGCCCGCGAAACCATCGGCCGGGTGGCGGCCGGGGCGATTGCGGAAAAATGGCTGAAGGAAACCTATGGACTGGACATCGTCTGCTGGGTCAGCGCCTGCGGAGAAATCGAGGCTCCGGAGGTCAATCCCGACACCATCTGCAAAAACCAGGTGGACGAAAACATCATCCGCTGCCCTCATGCGGATACCGCAGCAGAAATGATCGATCTGGTGACCGCACTCCGGGAGGAGGGCGATTCGGTGGGCGGGGTGTGCACCTGTGTGGTGCGGAACTGTCCGGTTGGCCTGGGAGAACCGGTTTTTGACAAGCTGGAGGCCTCACTGGCCCATGCCATGCTCTCTATTCCGGCCACCAAAGGCTTTGAAATCGGCTCCGGCTTTCAGGCCGCCCGCATGCGGGGCTCGGTCCACAATGATCCCTTTGTCCAGAAAGAGGGTCGGCTCGGCACCCGCACGAATTTCAGCGGCGGCATCCAGGGCGGGATCAGCAACGGGGAACCCATCGTCTTCCGCCTGGCCATCAAACCTCCCGCCACCATCAGTAAGGCCCAGCCCAGCGCCACCTTTGACGGAAAGGACACCGTGCTGGAGGCCAAAGGGCGGCATGATCCGTTCGTGGCCAACCGCGCAGTTCCCATCGTTGAGGCCATGACCGCCCTGGTCCTGATGGATATGGCCATGATTCAGCGCTCCCGCCCGGTCGCGGATTCGTAAAGAAGCCCGGCTTAAGGCCTGTTGATCAGGCGATTAAAGCTCTATCGGAAATATGGGGTCTTTGACTTGTGTCGAAATACGCCACGGCATGGAACGGGGATTCGCGGAACGGCGGGCAGCGGCTGCTTGGTCCTGATGGCGATCCCCTGTCTGAATTTCCGACCGGATGATGCAACGTTCCTGCCACGCTCTGTATTCCTGCAAGGCCTGCTGTCATCCATGAAAAGCCGCGTAGGCCGAAGGGAAGAACATAATGTCGGATAAAGGATGTAAATACTCTGGGTTTACAGTGACCTGCCGGTCACTCAGGTCGAATTTTATTTTGATCAGATTCATTTCCAGCAACAAGCCCTGCACCCGCTGTCCGGATGCGACCCGACGTTCCACCGGTCTTCCCGCTGCGGCGAATGTAATGTCGCTAAACCCATATATTTTTTAATAAATAATCAAATATATCTCTAAACATAACCTGCCTCACCCTCTAGATTGCAACAGGATTCGTGAAAAACTGACTCATTTCCCCACCCCAACATTCCTATGGCTGCATCCACCGTCCAAAATCAATTATTGAGGAATCATCTCAGCTCCGTGGTGATC
>CAZVCO010000079.1:0-652 GCA_964625795.1 uncultured Verrucomicrobiota bacterium
GGGTTCATCCGCCAGCAACAGACGTGGAGTGTGAACACAGGCCCGGGCAATACAGACCCGTTGTTGCTCTCCTCCGGAAAGAAACCGCACCGGATGATCGGCCAGGCCGGTCAGCCCCATCTGATCCAGCAGTCCGGAAATCCGGTCGAAGGTGCCCGGGCCGCTCTCCGGCAGATAGCGGGCTCTCAACAGAATGTTTTCCCGTACCGTATGAAAGGGGAGCAGATGGAAGCGCTGAAAAATGAGTCCGATCTTTTCGGCCCGGATGCGGGCTTTTTCAGCTTCGGAAATACGCCAAAGATTCTCCTGCTCAAGGCTGTACGACCCCGTGTTGCCTTCGTCCAGCAGGGCGAGCAGATGGAGCAGCGTGGTTTTGCCGCAGCCGGAGGGTCCAAAGAGCACAATGCGGTCGGACCGGTGAATGGTGAGGTTGAGATTGCGCAGCACCGGAACCGGTTTTCCGTGCACCTCATAGGTGCGCGTAACGTCGTTCATTTCCGCGACCGGAGCGGTCATGGTGTGATCAGGGTTTCCCCCTCCTCAATCCCCTCGGTGATGATCAGGGTACGGGCATTTCCTTTCCCCGGGACCACTCTGCGTCTTCCTTCGGGAGTGTGGACAAAGAGATCGCCGCCCTGCCAGTCCAGAAAAC
>CAZVCO010000079.1:714-4196 GCA_964625795.1 uncultured Verrucomicrobiota bacterium
AGATCCGCAGGGGGATCGATCCAGTGGAGCTCCACCGGATAGCGGCGTTCCGCTCCCCGGGGATACGCCCCGACGGAGGCGATCCGGGCCCGTTCCGTGCGGTCGGGAAATGCCGGAATCCGCACCAGGGCCTCCATGCCCGGCACCACCCTGGCGAGGAGGCGTTCGCCAATCTCCGCGCGGATGACCAGGTCGTTCAGGTCGGCCAGCTGAAGATAGACCTGATTGCGGTAGAGTCCGTCTCCCACCCGGGCCGGGCGGCGTTCGCCGTCGATGGGGATCGTGGGCAGATGGACGGTTCCCGCCGTCGGGGCAGTGACCCGGGTGGCCTGCAGTTTCTCCTCGGTGTCGGCCAGACTTTCCTCCGCCGCTTTCTGACGGGCCCGGGCGATCTGCAGGGCGGCGGGATGGAGAACGGTCTCCGTCAGCCGCCACTGCTCCTCCAGCGCATGTTTCCGGGTCTGGAGAGCGGCAATCTTCTGCCGGTAGACGTCGAGTTCCTCCGCAGCCAGCAATCCCTCCTCCACCAGCGCCTCTATTTCGCTCTGGTAGAGGCGTTCATTGCGGAGTTCGCTCTCCACATTTGCGGTATCCTGCTCAATCCGTTGCAGTTCCAGGGGATGTTTGGCATCCCGGAGCGAAATCAGATTGGCCCTGGCGATGTCCAGATCCCGCTGCAGATTGCGTCTGCGCTCCTCCAGATCCGACCGGTCAAATCCGGCCAGCAGGTCTCCCTCCGCCACCGGAGTGCCGTCCTCGGCCAGAAAGGTCAGTTTGGAGAGACCATCCAGTTCGGCCCGAAAGGTGACGGGGTTGGCGGCCTCCAGTTTACCGGAGAGGGAGATCCATTCCTCAATGTCCGACCGCACCACGGTCCAGGTTTCTGCAGAGGACCGGACATTTCTGAAGGTACGGACCCCCACTGCAAGCAGGAGAAGCGCCACCGCCGCCGGCAGAAGAAACGCAAAAGGGATGGGGGACGCATGGCGCAGTCGCATCGGCATTTAGCGGTCGGTGTGAACCTGAAGCTGGGGAAAGGGAATGGACCACTGATGCTCCCGGCTCGCCTCCACCACGGCCGCATGAACCCACATAGAGATAAAGGGCCATTGCGGGGCCGCGCCGCCCTTGCAGTCGACCACGATGCACAGACGCAGGCTGGATTCGGCCGCCTCGGCGAGCTGCACGGCAAGGTGGGTGAGGTCTTCGCCCAGCCGGTCGGTGAGCACCTGCGTGAGTTGGGCTTCGAGGATCTCCGGAATGGAGGTGGTGATGTCCGCCAGATGACGGTAATCCAGGTCGAAACTGATTTCCTTGCGGAATCCGGTGCTCAGCACTGTGGGGCCGAGTCGGAGGAATTCCTGCGTGGGCATTACCTTCTGGCTTCCGCCCAGTTGCACCAACTGCACTGCGGTGGGGGTCTGATACGAGATACGGCCGAAGGTGCCGTCCTCCAGCACCACCCAGTCGCTTTCCTCCGACGGAAAGAGCTCCTCTTTATCGCCCAGCGGCCGTGAGACCCTTCCCACCAGCAGGGGGGTGGGGATCGTGATCACCCCTCCATTCAGGCGGGGATTGATCAGTTCAGCCCGGAAGCTGATGTTGTTGACCTTCCAGGGGAGGTCCTCCCAGACCAGCACTTCATCCTCACGCACCGCCCCGATGTTGAGCATCATCCGGATCTGCTCAATAAAGGCCGGCAGGGTTTTCATTCCCGCCCAGGCCACCCCGATCAGGAAGAGCATGGTAAGGCTGACCAGGAAGATATTCCCCCGGGTGTTGAAGATGGCCAGCATTGCGCCGATCGCCAGTATAACGGAAAGCAAAGTCCAAACCAGGAGGGTCAGGCGTGAGGAGAAAGAACGCCCTTTTTTCTTCTCGGGCCGTAGTTTCTGCTTGGCCGCATGGAGGTAGCGCATGCCGAAAAATACTCCGCAGAAAGCGGTGATACCCATGAGCAGGTCGAGTCCCAAAGTCCGGACGAAATTTTTGGCCGCCTGCCCGGACTGTTCCAGCATGGATTGATCTGATTCCTCCCGCAGTCTCAGTTGTCCTTCGAAGGTTGTGATTTTATTCTCTGCATCTTTCAGATTTTCAGACCACTCGTTTTTCAGTTCCTGAAGCTTAGTGAGTAAATCAGGTTCTGGGCTGCCTTTTAATAATTCGTTGAGGCTTTCCACTGCCTCCGCAGCAATTTTCTTTCTCTCCTGATGTAACTCAAGGTTGTCTCTTAAATTGGCCAGTTCTCGTGAATCCTTGGTCATCTCCTCCAGTTTATCAAACAGAGGCTCTGCGATTTCATAGGCTTTTTGTTGCCAATCAAACTGCTCCTCGGGCTCTTCCACAAAGAGACTTAAATCTGTTTTAAGAGCCAGCCGTTGGAAACTACGTTCATCTCTAGCAATGGTTAGACTTAATTCTCTGAGTTTTTTTTCAATAATCCCTTTTTCTATCGGATTATTTACCTCTCCGTATTCAGTTCGCAGTTGCTCCAATTGAACCTCTTTTCTCTGAATGGATTCATACAGTGCATCCAAAGAGATGAGTTCTTCCGAAACTGTATTAAATTCCGGAAGAGGCTCCAGCTCAGGGGTAGGCGCCACGTCCGGCATGCTAAGTTCTTCACCTCCTTCATTTGGTCCTGGAACTGAAGATTCGCCGGCATCCTGGGCAAGGAGCCATCCTGACGTAAGACAAATAAGAAGAATAAGGATTTTCATAGCATCTCTTTTTGTCTTTGAATCATCGACTGTCAAGATTCCCGATGTGATCTGAAGGTGACATGTGCCAGATCAGAGCGTTGGGGCTGTTAAGGCGGCTGCGCGGGACAGAAGCCGGAATCCGATGTGCTTTTGGTTGACCGCATCCGCAGGCATGATCTCGCCGTTTGCGAAATCCTGCTCGAGCATGGCAGCCACTTGGGCCGTGAACGCTTTATTCAATACCACCGCGGTGATCTCGAAGTTCAGGCGAAAGGACCGGTTGTCAAAATTCGCGGTACCCACCGCTGCAGTATGGTCATCCACCAGCAGTACTTTCTGATGCATAAATCCCTTGGTGTAGCGGTAAATGGTGACGCCGGGACCCAACGCCTCGACGAAGGAATATGCGGCGAGGTAGGGGAGAAGGTGGTCGGGATCATCAGGAAGGAGTATCCGCACATCCACGCCCCGGAAGACGGCAAGCTGAAGGGCCTGCAGCAGTCCCTGATCCGGAATAAAATAGGGGCTGCCAATCCAGAGACGGTGCTGGGCGGAATTGATAGCATGGGTGAACAACAGTGCCCCGGTTTCGTAGGTATCGGCCGGACCGGTGGGGACAATCAGCACGTCATGGTCTCCACGGGAGGACGGGACCTCCCAGCTTACCGGAAACACACTGTCTGTCGCCCAGTTCCAGTCCTCGATAAACGTGAGTTGAACCGGCAGCACTGCCGGTCCCTGAATCCGGATATGGGTGTCCCGCCAGGCGGAGAATTCTTT
>CAZVCO010000079.1:4206-6935 GCA_964625795.1 uncultured Verrucomicrobiota bacterium
TCGCCCACGTTGTGACCGCCGATCCAGGCGGTGTGACCGTCGACCACCACGATTTTACGGTGATTGCGGAAATTGATCTGAAAGCGGTTGTTCGGTCCTTTGCGGGTGTGGAAGTTACGGGCCTGAACACCCGCCTCGCGCAATTCCCGCAGATAACGCTCGGGGAGGGCATGACTTCCCACTTCATCGTAGAGAAATGCCACCTCCACGCCCTCGCGGGCTTTGGAGATCAGCGCCTGCTGGAACCTCCGTCCAATGTCGTCATCCTTGACGATAAAAAACTCGACCAGCACGTAGTCCTCTGCGGCATCGATCCCCTCCAGAATGGAATCAAAGGTGGCGGTTCCGTCGATCAGCAGCTCCACCTGGTTTCCGCGCAGGGTGGGGAGTTTAATCAGCCGCTCCACCGCCCCCAGGTCCGGATGCTGCCCCGCATCGGAGAACAGCTCCGGATGGGTGTCCCTGAAATCCTGAATCTGTGCGGCCAATTGTTCGTCCTCCTGCTGGCGGGCATGGACGTACCCGTTGAAATCGCTGCGGCCGAAGATCCAATAGGCAGGCAGCGCTGCGATAGGCATGGTGTTCAGCGACACCACCCACGCCACCGCTCCCTGGGGAGTTCGGGTCTCCAGGATCGCATCCAGTGAGGAAGCGGCGCCACCAATGTGGAGAAGAACAAAAAACGCAGCCACAATTTTCCGTCGACGGCGCAGCTTTTGGGGTATGTGGTCTGCTTCGTCCGGCCGCTTGCGGCGGAACATGGAGGAAAAGGGGCGGAAGTGGGGTTTCATCTCTGAGTCGTGACGAATTCAATCACCTCTGTCGAGGGGGAATAAGGTTGTCGGCCGTGCCTCATGGATCGGTTAGGGTGATGAATGTATGGGGAGCCGGTTCCCAAAGCGTTGAAGAACGTAGGTCAGGGCAAACAGGCTGCCACCCACCAGAGACCAGGTCACATCGCCCCAGGGGATTAGATGGGAAAGTGAACCGGGGCGGAAGAGAATCCAGGTGGCGGTGAGCAGCAGCAGGGTGTCCCACCAGCGGTTGGGTTTGTGAAGATAACCCTGGGTGGCGGAGGCGAAGGCGAACATGCCGGCCAGGGCGGTGAGAATGACCCAGACCAGTTCCAGCGGTCCGGAAAGCCCCATCAGCAGCAGACGGTGGTTAAACAGAAACATAAACGGCAGCAGGGCGGTGCGGATGTCGTAGAGAAATCCCTGAATACCGGTCTGAATGGGGTCGGCACGGGAAATGGCCGCGGCGGCATAGGCGGAGAGGCCGACCGGCGGGGTGTCGTCGGAAAGGATTCCGAAGTAGAACACAAACAGGTGAATGGCGATCAGTGGCAGAGCCAGACCGAAATCCCCGGCCAGCACTTCGATCGCTTTGGCGGTCAGACTGGCCATGACGATGTAATTGGCGGTGGTGGGAAGTCCCATGCCCAGGATGAGACTCACGATAGCCGTAACGATCAGCATGCCCACCAGCGTGCCGCCGGAGAGGATGCGGATGACCTCGGTGACCTGACTGCTGAGTCCCAGACTGAGCACGCCCACAATGATGCCGGCCGCGGCCACGGCCACCCCGATGGTCATCATGTTCTTCGCGCCGGTCACCATACCGTTTCCGAGGATCGGAAGTGCGGTGCGAAGGCCTTTCCGACCTTCGGAAGACAGGTGCTTGCCGATCACCACCGCCCCCAGGGTGAGAATTCCGGCCAAGGCGGCGTAGCGCGCACTCCTCCGCTCGATGATCAGCAGATAGAGCAGGATGGCCAGGGGGATCAGATAGTGGATGCCGGCGATAAAGGTGGAGCGGAAGTGGGGCAGTTCGGAACGGGGGATGGGGGTGAGGTCCAGTTTCAGGGCCTCGAGGTGGGTGATGTAGATCAGGGCCAGATAGGAGATCATGGCCGGCAGAAACGCGGCCCGGACCACCTCCGAATAAGGCAGGTTGCAGGTTTCGGCGATGATGAAGGCCGCAGCCCCCATGATGGGCGGCATCAGCTGTCCGTTGGTGCTGGCGGCCACCTCAATCGCGCCGGCCTTGACGGCCGGGTACCCCGCTTTTTTCATCAGCGGAATGGTGAAGGTGCCGGTGGTCATTCCGGTCAAGCCGCTGGCCAATACACTGGCTTTGGCGGGGCCGCCCCGGAATCCTCCCAGCAGACTGAAGGCCAGATCGATAAAGTACTTACCACCTCCGGCTTTCTCCAGCAGTGCGCCGAAGAGAACAAAGAGGAACACCGTGTTGGCCGAGACTTCCAGCGGGACCCCGAAAATTCCCTGGGTGCCGAGGGAGAGGGTTTCCACTGCCCGGGACCATGGAGTGGCCGCGGTGGCCATCACTCCGGGAAACTGCTCACTGAACAGGCTGTAGAGAATAAAAAAACTTGCGACCGACGGCAGGGCGGGGCCCACCGCCCGCCGTGCGGCCTCCAGCAGCAGTTCCTCCAGGAAGCGGGCGCGGTGGTGCGGCTGTTCCCCCGGGCCATGCTGCACCCCCGGACGCCGTGGGGACCGGGTTTCATCATGATCCTGGCCATGGCCACCGCCACCGTGTCGTTCATGATCTACGGTCCCTTTCTCATGGAGACCCTGCACGGGGTATCGCCCCTGACCGGCGGTTTCGTGCTGGCGATGGAATCGGTGGCCTGGTCGCTGGCGGCGATCGTCTTTGCCGGCGCCACGGTGCGCCAGGAACCGCTGCTGATCCGCGCCGGGGTAATC
>CAZVCO010000079.1:6945-13167 GCA_964625795.1 uncultured Verrucomicrobiota bacterium
GGCCAGTCCGTCGCGATCCAGCACAATGTAAAGAGCGCAGGCCGCCGCCAGTACCGCCGCGAGTGCATCCCACCAGGGCAGGCCGGTTCGTTTTCCCAGCGGGCCGCCTCTGCCTTTGCGGAATACAGGAAAGCTGAGATAGACGAGGGAGACGGCAAAGGCCAGATGCACGGAACGGACGACGGCGGCATTGAGGGTCCACACCCCTGCGGTGAGCAGTTGAAATACCGACCAGGAAAAGGCGATGCCGGTCACCAGCAGGGCCGGCCATCCGGTCAGGATCCTGGGACCCTGTTCGCGCGCTTCGATATCCTGCAGATCCGGAGGTGTGGTCATGGAGGGGACCTATGGGGCAGGGGGGGAATGCTCAAGCCTCTGTGCGGTTCTTTTCAGGCGAAAAGTAATTGAAAGACGGCTGAGAATTGATCAAAAAAATTTGATGTCTGAACTTCTGCTGGTCATGGCATGTGCCGGTTCCGGTGTCTTACTGGTACCGCAGATTCTGCAGATCCTGAAACGGCCGGCATTTTCGGGCCAGCGTGAATGTGCCGGATTTCTGGGAGCCCTGGCTATTTGGTGTTTGGCTTATGCAGGTGAATTGTCGGCGTCGGATACCCCGACCATGATCCTCTGGATTAAGCTTCAGTACCTGGGCCTGGCCTATCTTCCGGTCTGGCTGATTCTGTTCACGCTTTCCTACAATGGTCTGGGACATTATCTGAAGCCACCGGTGGTTCTGCTGAGTGTGGCCTTTGGGACGGTGACCCTGCTTCTGGTATGGATGTATCCGGCCCAGACCGGGTTTTATTCCGATCTGCAGGCCCGGCCTCTGGGGGGGATCAGCTACCTGAAGGTAAGTCCCGGTCCCTGGTACTGGATTCATGTGACGTTGTTTTATTTGGGGGTGGTATTGTTTTTCGCCACGATGTTCCGGAACCTGTGGAATAAGGGGGGGATTTACCGGGGGCAACTGTTCTGGTTCTCCCTGGCGTCACTGGTTCCCATTATTGGAAATGTTCTATATCTTACCGGAAACATTTCCCCGTCGGGATTTGATCCGACCTGTATTCTCGTAGCATTTTTTGCCATCGTGATTTGGTTGGGAACCGGGAAAAGCCGGTTGTTCCATCTGGTGCCTTACGCCCGGGATCAGCTGGTGGACCGGATGCAGGACGGGTTGCTGGTGGCGGATTTGAACGGGACGCTGCAGACAACCGGAGAGGTATCGGGGCGATCTCTTACGGATATACTTCCGGCCGGGACCCATCATCATGACTGGCAGGGGGAGCCCCGGCTTCAGCTGAAAACTCCGGATACGGAGGAGGGGAGGTGGATTGAGTTTCGGATGATACCGCTCACCCAGCGGGGAAAAGAGAGTGGACGTCTGCTGATCCTGCGGGACATCCATCATGAAAAGACCCTGGAACTGGAGCAGGAGGCTCTGGTGGAGGAACTTCAGGAGGCTCTGGACAATATTAAACGGCTCAAGGGGCTGATCCCCATCTGTGCCTCCTGCAAGAAAATCAGGGATGACCAGGGCTACTGGAACCAGTTGGAGCATTTTCTGCAGTTACACTCCGATGCCACCTTCAGTCACGGTATCTGTCCCGACTGCATGCAGAAACACTACTCCCTTCCGTCAGAGGATTAGGGCGTTTCATGTGCGTCATGATGTGAAGAATCCAGGCTGAGGGACGTGACGGTGACGAGAATCAGGCTGAGGCCCAGCAGTTGCGGCAACGCCAGCCGTTCCCCTAACAGCAGGACCCCGAACAGGACAGCGGTGACCGGTTCAACCAGAGCCGCCAGTGAGGCAAATACCGGTGGTAATCCTCGCAGACCCCGCACATAAAGCCAGAACGAGATCCCGCCTCCGAGCAGGCCAAGCAAAAGGAACAGGATCACATCCCCCGACTGCCAGACGGCCGGGAGTCGGCCGGGATCTAAGAAAAAGACGAGAACTCCTGTCACCACCGCGAACGCCACCGCCAGCGAGGTGTGGGGGCTGCCGTAGTGAAGCGCTTTATGAAAGGCGAAAATAAACAGGGCATAGGAGAGTCCGGCCAGCAGACCGGCCACTGTCCCCCACGGGGTGATCTCCACCGTTCCCAGTGCATAGACCCGGGTGAGCATCACGATTCCCAGGATCACAAACAGTATGGCTGAAATGTTTTTCAGAGTGGGACGCTCCTGCCCCAGTCCGATGGAGGCCAGCAGAACAAAGACCGGGGCACTGTACATCAGGGTGGAGGCCACGGCCACGCTGCCGGCGGAAATGCTGAAATAATAGAAGGAGAAATTTCCGGCGATCCCGAGTCCGGCCAGCGTGGACCATGCCCAGAAGCAGGGCGGGTGAGGGTGATCTTTTTCGGGTGCGAAAACAAATGAAGGGAGAACAAACAGCAAACCGATGAATCCGCGGACAAAGGTGAGAAGTGCGGGATCCCATTCATTGTTGAGCAGCAGGCCGCCGATTCCGCCGGACAGCCCCCAGCAAAAGGCGCCCAGAAACACCTGCCCTTTGTCAGCTGTGTGTCGGGTTTTCCAGAAATCCGGATGGATGATGTCCTCCTGTCAGTTGGTGGTAAGGCGGGGCGGAACCGGACCGCGGTGCAGGGCCCTTGGGACAGAATAAAGACGCCTCGATGCCGGATGTGACATCCGCCCCGTGTTCGGGTTGTCATTCGGCGCCGGCTGTCCCTGTAATCCAGTGTACAGGATGGAGGGAGGACCTGCAAAGGATGTCTGAATTCTTTCATGAATGTTCATCATTCCGGTTGCATCTCCGGGAAGAAATAATGGAGAGTGATGACAAGATGAACAAAACGTGTAAAGGGGTCCTGCGGATTTTTGCGGTCACCGTCTGCCTGTGTTTCGCAGCGTGGGTGTATGTGGCGCAGCCTTCCTGGCGTCCACCCTCTGTGTCACCTCTTCATCAGCCTCACCAGGGGCCCAGCCTGAAGGAAACGGTCCGGACCCTAAGCGTGGACTTTCATCCGCGGGATGTGGGTCATCCTGAGAATCTCCGGAAAACCGCTGACTGGATTGCGGATCATTTTAAAAACGCCGGCGGGAAAGTGACACGTCAGCAGGTGGATGCGTGGGGAACTGCCTTTGAAAATGTCTCCTGTTTCTTTGACGGTCCGGGTGACCGCCGAATTGTGGTGGGTGCTCATTATGACGCCTACCTCGGCACTCCCGGGGCAGATGACAACGCCAGCGGGGTCGCAGGGCTTATCGAGATCGCGTATCAGCTGGGGCAACTGGAGCCGGGCTGTGATGTGGAGCTGGTGGCCTACTGCCCGGAGGAGCCTCCTTATTTCGGCACCAGAGTGATGGGCAGCGCGGTGCATGCCGCGGCTCTGCAGCGGGATGGAGTGGAGGTGGTGGGAATGATCGCGTTGGAGATGATCGGATTTTTCAGCGATCAGCCCGACTCACAGGCGTACCCCATCCCCGCCCTCGCTCTGCTGTATCCTTCGCGGGGAACGTTTATTGCGGTGATCAGCCGCCTGGATCAGCGGGAAATGGTGGGCAAGGTGAAACGGTCGATGAAGAAAATCGGGCAGTTGCCTGTCTATTCCTTTGTCGGGCCGGTTTCCCTGAATGGAATCGATTTCTCAGACCACCGAAGTTACTGGGAGTCTGGCGTCCCGGCGGTGATGGTGACCAATACTGCATTTTACCGGAATCATGAATATCATGAGCCGGGTGACACTGCAGACCGGCTGGATTACGACCGAATGCGTCAGGTTACGCAGGCGGTGATTCTGGCCGTCCTTGACTTGGCAGATGCCCCGGCGGCTCCCTGATCAAGGAGAAAGACGAAAAGGCTGTGCCATCCTCCACTCCTTCAGCTCCTTAGTCGCTGGAATATCCAGGATAAAGTTTTTTGGCACAGTCCGGGCAGATTCCGTGAGTGAATTTCGCCCCTGTGCGGTTGGTGATGTAGGTTTCCACCCGCTCCCAGTATCCTTTGTCGTCCCGGATGTTATGACAGTTCGAACAGATGGGCAGAATGCCCCGGAGAATTTTCAATTCCGACAAGGCCTGTTGAAGTTCCTCGTTTTTCTTCTGTAACTCCTGCTCGGCCTGTTTCTGGGGAGTGAGATTGGTATGGGCTCCCAGCATCCGAATCGGTTTTCCGCTGTCATCCCGGATGGCAATTCCCCGGCAGCGCACCCAGATGGTGGAACCGTCTTTGTGCCAATAGCGGACCACCTGATCATAGGGATGTTCCGGATATGCACAGTGCTTCTCAAAATTCTCCAGCGCGATCTGTAAATCCTCCGGGAAAATCAGATCCTGCCATTCGGCTGAACGGTGGGCTTTTTCTGCCGGATCCACTCCGAGCAATTCCCAGAACCCCGGACTCATCCATTCATTCTCCGGGTGTTGGATATCCCAATACCACATTCCGTCCAGCGCACCTTTCTGCAGGAACTCAAAGAGGTAGCTCTCCTCTTTGACCAGTTGATACAGCTCTTCTTTGAGGTAGTGATCTTGCATCGAAGTGTTTCTCCTTGAGCTGCAATCCGGAATCGAATTACTTAATTTTTAAGAATACCCCGAAGAGGCCGTAAAATCAATCAATAGACAGTAATAATAGGGATTCTGTGCTTAGGCTATGATTGAGCTGGCGGATATCGTGTTTACGCAGGTGCGCTTTCCTGCAGCAGTCTGTTAGCCCAGCGTCAGATTGCTGCGGTAATAAGCCAGTTCCGCGATGCTGGCCTGGATGTCGAAGTAGGCATCGTGCGGAGCACTGCCGTCCGGAAGATTGGCCCCGGGAAAGTACCGCTTCACAAAAGCGGGATCATCTTTGGGGGGCAGGGGTTGCTGGTAGTGGTCGGTCCACTGGGTTTTCAACGTGGAGACATCGAGTAACCGGTAATGAGTGCGCCGCAGGATTCCGGGAAGCAGTCTGCGGAAGAGGTGCCAGTCGTTGTGAACGCTGTTGCCTGCGACCAGAGGACGGTCAGACGGGGATTCCTGAATATCCCCGATCACCTTGTCGATGTAACGGCACAGACGCACTTCGGCATCCTCCAGACTGACCGCATCCTTGCCGAGGCATCCTTTCACGATGTGGGGAATATGCTCTTTGACCCAGGGACTGATGCCCCGGTCATCCTTGCGCTTCACAAACAGCACCAGATCCTGTTCGGGAGGTGCCAGACGTTTTAAATTTGAATCCGTGGCCAGCAGGGCCACCTGCAGGATTTCCGCCTCCTCCAGATCAAGCGAGGAGAACTCCGCATCCAGCCAAAGGTAACCGGGGGCCCCGGTGCTCATTCGTCACCTTCCACGGGGATGGGCGTCAGGTGCCAGATATCCTCGTTATACTGGCGGATGGTGCGGTCACTGGAGAACATTCCGACCCGGGCCGAGTTCAGGATGGCCATGCGGGCCCATTTTTCCTTGTCACGGTAGGCGGCGTCCACTTCATGCTGGGCCCGGATGTAATCCTCGAAGTCCGCCAGCACCAGGAAGGGATCGCCATGGTTGAGCAGGCTTTCCTTGAGGGGAAGCAGCACATTATGCTCGCCGGGGGTGAAGAAGTCGCATCCGATCCACTCCAGGAGGGTCTTGAGGCATTCATTTTCCTCACAGATATCGAAGGGATTGTATCCGTCGTCCCTGAGCTTCTCGACCTCCTCCACGGTTTTGCCGAAGATAAAGATATTTTCATCACCCACACAGTCTTTGATCTCGATATTGGCGCCATCCAGGGTGCCGATGGTGAGGGCTCCGTTGAGGGAGAGTTTCATGTTACCGGTGCCGCTGGCTTCTTTGCCCGCAGTGGAGATCTGCTCGGAAAGATCAGCGGCCGGAATGATTCTGGCAGCCAGACTGACCCGGTAATTGGGCAGGAAGGCCACCTTGAGCTTGCCGTCAATCCGCCCGTCGTTGTTGATGACCTGACCCACTGCGTTGATGGCCTTGATAATGGTCTTGGCCAGGGCATAGCCGGGCGCGGCCTTGGCGGCAAAGATGAAGACCCGGGGCTCAATATCAAAATCGGGCTCCTGCAGCAGGCGGCGGTAGAGATAGAGGATGTGCAGCAGGTTGAGGTGCTGGCGTTTATATTCGTGGATCCGTTTGACTTGAACATCAAACATTGCATGGGGATTAAACTCCACAGCCTGATCACAGGAAAACATGGTACAGACATCCTGCTTGTTGTCAAACTTGACCTCCTGCCACTTCTCACAAAATGCT
>CAZVCO010000080.1:0-1212 GCA_964625795.1 uncultured Verrucomicrobiota bacterium
CATGGCGCATGGCCTGGAGGACCCGCTGGTCGGTTATCGCGGAAGTTTCGCCCGCATACTGCCGGAGGGTCGCCACCATGGCCTCGCGTTCATCCCGGCGCTCCGCCGGATGCTGGGCGATCAGATGAGGAGGTAAGGTGTAGTCAAAATCAGCGGTTTGCATAAGAGGATATGTCAGGGCAACGAAGCGGAACTCAAGCGAAGTGGATGAAAGAAGTCCACTATCGTCCGGTGAAAACTGAAAAAAACCTGAAATTTTGTCTCTTTCTGCGTCAGAAAGGCATTTGACAAACCGAAAAGGGTTCGGGTAGGGTTAACTATGAGGCGTCTCCAGAATGGAGTCGTCAATCGACACAACAACTCGGAGACCAACCCATGAAACATTTTCGCACCCATCAAAAAGGGTTCACCCTGATCGAGATGCTGGTGGTGATTGCCATCATCGCCCTTCTCGCCTCTATTCTGGTACCGGCTGTGACCGGCGCGCTGGAAAAAGCCAACCGCATGAAAGTCATGTCCAGCGGCAAAGGAATTTATTCCAGTATTTTCTCCACCGTGGCCGACGCCGGCTCCCGGAGAAACTACTTCCCCAGCACCACCCCGCCGTCCGGAACCCCCACCTACACTGCCGGGACCAGTACTGCATACTTTAACTGGCTGATGGACGACACCCTGGAAATTCTTCCACAGGACTACACCATGTTCATTGCCGGGCAGATTCAACCTCCCGCCAGTGGAGCCACGGCCCTTGCCGCGGTAAATAATGCATGGTCTGTAACGGCGGATGTGAGACCTGGAGATGAAGCCAGCATTCCTTTCCTCATCACGCAGAATATCGATGCCACCGCCCTTCAGGGAGGCACCAATGCGGTAACCATGGATGAAGCTGAGGAGCCGTATGGTGACGATGCCCTGGTGCTCATCCGCATTGGCGGAGGCGGCGAAGTGCTGCTGAAACGTGACCTCTTCTGGGATGTCTTCAATCCCTCTGAAGCCACCAACCCCATCTGGGGACCCTGAGCCTCTACACTGAGCCTCGGCTTCAAACACAAACTCCCCGGCCTCCGGGGAGTTTTTTTTATGCCCATTCGTTCTGGGTGAGGCAGTGGACCGCCCCGCCCTCCTCCACAAACACCGCACTGAGAACGGGGATCACCTCCCGGTCCGGAAAATACTCCCGGTAGCAGGCACAGGCCTGCTCATCCTGCGGAC
>CAZVCO010000080.1:1222-12902 GCA_964625795.1 uncultured Verrucomicrobiota bacterium
GTGCCTGGGTGTCGGCTGCAACGCCGTACACCGGCACCAGCACCGCTCCATTCAGGAACAGGGCGTTGAGGTAGGAGGCCGGACGGTCGGGCATTCCCGGATGCGGCAGATCCACCACGTCCAGGGTGCCAGCCAGCTGTTCGCGGTTCTGCATCAACTGACCATAATCCGGATCCTCACGCAGGGGACAGGCCGCCATCACGGTGCCCGGACGGACAAAACGGGCCAGGGTGTCGATATGCCCGTCGGTGTCATCCAGAGCCATGCCCCCACGCAGCCAGATCACCTCCTCACTCCCGAAAGCCTGCCGGAAGGCCTCCTCCAGATCCCGGCGGCTGACGCCGGGGTTCCGGTTGGGATTGAGCCATACGCTCTCCGTCACCAGCAGGGTTCCCTGTCCATCCGACTCCAGTCCGCCGCCTTCTCCGAACATCGGAAAGCGGTGACAGGGCAGGTTCCGAAGTTCGGAAACCCGGCCGGCCACCCGGTCATCGTCCTCCCACGGAGGAAATTTCCCTCCCCAGGCGTTGTACGGCAAATCCACCACGGAGGGACCGGCATCGGTCTGAACAAACACCGGACCGTGATCCCGGGTCCAGGCGTCGTTCACCGGCCAGTCATGAAGGGTGAGGTTTCCGTCATCCGCCCCCGCCGCAGCCAGATGCTGACGACAGTCCGGCTGCCAGGCCGCCGGGCAAATCAGATCGACCGGCTGAAACCGCGCACAGAGGGCCACCAGGTGGGCATGATCCCGCCGCACCGCCTCACGCGAGTGCGTCCAGGTGGCGGGATTTCCCGGCCAGGTCAGCCAGACCGACCGCTGCGGCTCCACCTCCGCGGGCAGACGCACCTTCATGGCCGTACGATGTCCGAAATTCCCCCGTAGAGGTCGGGGCGACGGTCTCGGAAAAACGGCCAGATCCGGCGATGTTCCTCCTGCGCCCGCATGTCGAGGTCGGCCAGCAGGATCTCCTCCCGGTCGACCGATGCCGTGCTCACGGGCTGACCGGTATAATCCGCGATAAAACTGGATCCCCAGAATTCGGTTTCCCCTTCTGTCCCCACCCGGTTCACCGCGGCCCAGGTGCAGCTGTTCGCGATGGCATGCCCCTGCTGCACAGTCTGCCACATCCGGAGCTGGCGTTCCCCCAGACTGGGTTTTTCCTCCGGCAGCCAGCCGATGGCGGTGGGACAGAAGATCACCTCCGCGCCATCCAGTGCAGTCAGTCGGGCCGCCTCGGGGAACCACTGGTCCCAGCAGATCACCACGCCGATACGTCCATACGCGGTGTCGCAGGCCTGGAATCCGGTATCTCCGGGGGTAAAATAAAATTTCTCTTCGAAGCCCGGATCCTGGGGAATGTGGGATTTGCGGTACACCTGCTGCAGGGTGCCGTCGGCATCGATCACCACGGCGGTGTTGTGATACACCCCGGCTCTCCGTTTTTCGAACAGAGAGAGCACCAGCACGACCTCCAGTTCGGCTGCCAGGGCGCAGAACCGTTCCGTGGAGGGACCGGGGATCTCCTCGGCCAGATCAAACTGTGCGGGGTCCTGGGTACGGCAGAAATAGGGCGTAAGACACAGTTCCTGGGTACACAGGATCCGGGCCCCTTTGGCGGCCGCCTCCCGGATGAGATGTTCATGATGCGCCCCGGCTTCCTCCCGGGAAGGAAACGCGCGTGACTGCAGACAGGCGATTCGGGTTTTGTTCATGAGCGGAATCTATAGTAAGGAATAAGCCATGATGAAAGACGGGAACTCATCTTCTTCTCCCCGGGCGGGGGATATCCTGGTGGCCCACCCGGGTATGCCCGAAAACCTTTTTGCCCGCACTCTGGTGTATCTTCACACCTTTTCCACCGACGGAGCCATGGGATTCATCCTGAACCGTCCGTTGGGGCAGTCACTGGACCGGATGAGCGGGGGATCTGCCCTCAAGGACATCCTGGAAGACGTCCCCCTCTTTTTTGGCGGCCCGGTGCACGCGGATCATTTTATTCTCACGCGGTTTCTGCCGGAGCCTGAGGCGGTGACCTTTCGATGTGAAATGAACCCGGATCCGGATGTGTTTCTGCAGGAGCCGGCTCCCCCCGGCAGTCACCTGCGGGCCTGTATGGGGTATGCTGGCTGGTCCGCCGGTCAGCTGGAGGAGGAGATCCGCCGCGGAGACTGGACGTGGATCCCTTCCGATCAGGCCCTGCTCCATCATCTGCCGGGGGCTCAGCTCTGGGAACTGGCGGCCACCGGTGACCGGCGGTGGCAGCGTCTGCGACCGCATCTTCCGCCGGAACCGGAACGGAATTAAGCCGGGGAAGAACTGGTTGATTGCAGAAGGCATCGTGCAGAGAGTGGACGTCGTGCCTTTGTCCTTCGTACTGCGTGCTACGGCGCACGTGACGGCGGGACATGTCAGGCCAGGGACCGGACGACCGGGCGTTGGAACTGGGCCTTGGGTTCCGGTCCGTGGCCTAAAGGCGCGACGGCCACTATTCGGAACCGACGTCTGGCAGATCCTTGCTTGGAACCCCTTCAGTCGTCACCAATTTTGGGCTTGCCCGCCGGGGCGGGATGCACCCCCCGTTACGAAAAGGAACATTCCGATCTTGATGTTTAAGGCGGATTCACGAAAAAGAAATAAACGGAGTCTTCATTGGCCGGAAAAGATAAAAACAAACCCCCGAAAATAACGGATGTCCTGGGACTGGACTTTGGCACCACCAGCACCAAGCTGGTCCGGTTGCGTAAAACCGCAGGAAAGCTTTCTCTGGTGGACGCCGATGTCATGCCCACTTACGATGTGGAGTCGGTGGATAAGGAGACCCGGATTTCCATTCCGAAAAAACTGAATGCGCCCTATGCCTCTGCCGCCTTCACCAGTGAACAGAGCCATGTCCGTTTCATGTATGTTCCCAGCAAACTGTCGGACCCGCGGTCGATCCGGCAGCGGGTGGGCAAGTCGCTCGGTCTGGGGCGGGAGTTCCGGGTTGGATTCTCTCTGGTGGAACGGGGACAGGAGGATGTGGATCACAAGGTGCTGGCGGCAGCTGTTCCCGATGAACATGTGCAGGCCGTGCGCGGACTGCTCCCCGGTCATCACCCAAGTCTGATCTCTCTGGAAATCGCCGGCCTTTCCGCCCTGAACAGTTTCTCACACACCCCGGCTGTGCAGGAAACGGAGGGCATTGTCTGTTATTTGGAGGCCGGGGCGGCCTCTCTCTATATCAGCTTTTATCTGGACGGGATCCTGCGTCTGGTACGGAGGTTCAATCACGGATCGTTGTACATCCAGCAGCGAATTCAGGATGTCCTCAACATTAACGAAGAAGACGCCCTGACCGTGCTGTTTGAAGATGCCTCCCCACTGGCGGAACTGGGGATGGAGCCTATCAACACCATGGCGCAGGAACTGTCGATCTCCTGCAAATTCGTCGAACGGAATGAATCCAGCCGGATCTCCGCGGTCTATGCCTCCGGCGGTCTTAGTTACTCACCCTACTGGGCATGGGTGATCGAGGAGATTATGGGGGTGGAGGTCCAGGTCTGGAATCCTTTTACCGCCAATGGGATTAAAAATTACCCCAAAGGAGTACACGGCGTGGAGAGCATGTTCTCCCCTGCAGTGGGCACTGCGTTGTCCGTCATGTGAGCTTTACCATGAGTCATTCGATCAATTTGCTGGAACCCAATGAGATTCACTACCTGAGTGCGGCGGAATCCAATCCCCTGTATAAACTGGGAGCCGTGGCCGTGGTGGTAATCATTTTGGGCCTGGTGGCCCTGCACTACGTTTCGCTTCAGGAAACCATTCAGGAGGGAGAGAATCTCTCAACCCGTTGGGCGGAGATCGAAGATAAGGTCACCGAAGCTGAGGCGTTGACCGAAAAAGTGTCCCGGATTGAAGAAGGTCTGCAAACGTTGCAGGGATGGTCGGCTTCAAAAGTGAACTGGGACGAAGTCATGTCCTATCTGGCAGAAGAGGTTCCCGGTGCCAAGGAGGACATGCAGTTCACCCGGCTGGAGGTGTCGGAAAAAATGGTGGGGCTCCGCAACCAGTTCCCCGGAAGCAAGGCGGCGGACGTCCATCCGCTGAAACGCGAAATCACCATCCAGCTGCGGGGCATCCTGCGCTCCTCCCGCCCGGAACGGCTGCTCACGCGCTTTCAGCGGAACCTGATCAACGGCCGGCCGCCCGTGGAGTTCGAAGAGGTGGCCCTGGACCGCTACACGCAGCTCCGTCAGGAGGATGGCAGCATCACCGACCGCACCACCTTCGCCTTCACCATCCGCCTGATCCCCCGGGAGGTGACCCCGTGAAATTCTCTGAACTCGACAAAGAGAAGAAACAGCTGCTGATCCTTGCCGTGGGAGGCGTGATCACCATCTTTTTTGTCATTTCAAATCTCGTCATCGGCCCGGCTAAAGAGCAGGCGGCTCAGGCCGAAGAGACCATTGAAGAACTTGATAAAAAAGTAAGAGATGGCGACCGCATCCTGCGGAGGTCTGCTCTGGCCGAACGCCAGGTGAAAACCCTCAGCTCGGAGATCCTCTCCATCCATCAGTCAGAACTGCCCCCTCTTACCAGCCCCTACATCTGGGCGGTGGAAAAACTTTCTCTCCTGGCCGAGGAGCTGCAACTCAAAATCACGGTGCGGGAACACCCCGCCAACCGCTATCTGCCCATTCCTCCAAGTCTGCAGGACTTCAATCCGGACAGTGTGCCGATGTGGATTCCCTACACGGTCGATGTGGAAGTGAATACCACTTTTGCAAATTTGAAAAAATTTCTGGTCCTTTTGGAGGAATCGCTTCCGTATGCCTCGGTGGCTGAACTGATGATTCAAACCAACCAGGCCACCCCGGAGGAGCATGACATCACCTTCATGGTGGAATGGCCGACATTCCGTCTGGAAGAGGATCTGTCCTGGATGACCGAACAGATCAACGAAGGAGACACGCCATGAGGAGATTGACCTTGTTTCTCCTGCTGATCACGGCCCTTTCCGCCTTTTCGGAGCGGGATCCGTTCTGGCCCATCGGCTATACACCTGCATCTTCCCGGCCGGAACCGGACGAAGAAACCCCCGATCCCGATGCACCCGAAACCCGTGAGCTGACCGATGAGGAACTGAGACGCCTGGCGGAACAGGAGGCGGAAAAAATCAAAGAAATTCTAGATCGAAAAGCCACTGCGGTGTTTGGTGGCAAAGTTCATGCTTTAATAAACGGAAACTGGGTGTCACAGGGAGATTCCCTTACGGTAGAGGTGCTCGGAAACAGCTACCGCCTGCAAATAATCACTTTAACAACCGAAAATATTGAATTACAACCCCACCGGACCCGTTCGCGCGGCATCCAGACTCCATGAAGGACAACTGATGAAGAAAAACAGCACTTATTATATTTTCCTGGTTACTGCCGGATTGATTGCTTTCCCCATCAGGGCTCAGGTTCCCGGTTCGGAGGAGGACGTCAACCGAATCCTCGCGGAGTTGGAGGAAACGGCCACGGAAACTGAAGCCACTGACGCGGAGGAGAACACCGCCGCTGAAGAGGCGTCACCTTCGTCCGACGGGATTGCGTCAGAAGCGGATACTGCAGACTCAGAGGACGCAGGGAATGTTCCGGCCATCAGCCTGGAAGAGGCCATGAACGTGGAGGGGATGAGCATCGAATCCAGCGGGGAGGATATTACCCAGGGTCTGATCACAGTGAATTTATCCGAAGCCCCGCTGTCGCAGGTCGTGACCATTTTTGCCCGGGCCTCCGGCGCCAATATCATTATTCCTCCGGGTCTGGACGCACCTGTGAGTGCCAACCTGTATGATGTGTTCTGGCGCGATGCACTGGACGTGATTCTGGCCGACAAGGGATTTGCACTGGTGGAACGCTCCTCCGGTATCTTCACCATCAACGATCTGTCGGAAATCGCGGACGAGCCCCTCAAAACCGATACGGTTGAACTCCAGTTTATCACCGCCGAAGCCGCCCTTCCGGCCGTGCAGAGCATGATCGTCAGCTCCAACGCCCGGGTGACGCCCATTCCTCAGACCAATGTGCTGATCGTGAATGAAACCGCTCAGCAGCTGCAGGAAATCAAACGGCTGGTCAAACTGGTCGATCAGCCCCGCAGTCAGGTCTTCATTGAAGCCAAATTCGTGGAGCTGAACGACAGTGCAATCAAGGATCTGGGCATCAACTGGTCCGTGCTTCAGAACTACAGCGTCCGGGCCACCGGACTGACCTCCACCTACACCCGGACGACCAACCGGGTGGACCAGGATGCCCAGGCCCTGGCCACCTCCCGGGGAAATTTCTCCACGGAGGCCGGAAACCGGACGAATGATTTTGAAACGCCTGAAGACATCTCCGGCACAGACACCCGGAACTTCGGAAGCAATACAAACGAAAACAATATTGTCTTTCGGGGGCGGAATTTCACCGGCCTGGACCTGGAGGAAGGCACTCTGGAAACCGTTCCCCGCATGGAGCAGGACGTGGTCCGCAGTGCGGTGTTGAGCGCCGATGACTTCGCGCTGACCCTGAGCGCTCTCCAGCAGCTGGACGGAGTCCGCGTGGTCTCCAACCCCAAGATGCTGGTGGCAAACGGCCAGACCGCCAACATCCATGTGGGTCGGAATGAACCCAACGTGCGTGCGGTTCCCCAGGGAGAGAACGCCAACACCTTTGCCTACGTGCTGGACGGATTCATTGAAATCGGGGTGAAACTGGAAGTGACCCCGATCATCAACACCAGCAAGAACATCACCATCAATATCGTGCCGGAACTCAGCCGCCTGCTGGGTGAAAAAACCGTGGGCGAGGCCGGAACCAGTTTCCCCATCACCCAGATCCGCAGAATTGAAACCGAATTCGCAGTTGAGTCCGGAAAAACAGTGGCCATTGGCGGACTCACCCAGAGTGATGAAAATGAAGAGGTGACCAAGGTGCCGCTGCTGGGCGATATTCCCATCATCGGAAAATATCTGTTCTCCCACACCAGCACGCGGATGATTCAGGACGAAATCATTATTTTCGTCTCGGTGGACACCGCCCACACCGAGAAACTGAACGACCGCGATGGCATCCCCAACGAAGGAAGCCTCATCCACACCTGGCTCGACTATCAGGAACGGGATGAGGCCCCCCCTCTGCGTCGCGGACAGTAAGTTTCCTGTTTGGCAGGAGCCGATTCCGTGCTAGTACTCCTGCATGTGCTCACATAACTGGCAGGTAGGTTCCCGGAATCTGGAGACGTCTTCCCGCACCTTCATCATGGGGGTGGTCAACGTTACCCCCGATTCGTTCTCGGATGGCGGAAGGTTTGTCGATCCGGATCATGCCGTCCAGCACGGCATCACCCTGACCCGGCAGGGAGCGGATCTTCTGGATATCGGTGGCGAATCCACCCGGCCCGGTTCCACCCCGGTGGGGGCGGAGGAGGAGGCCGGCCGCATCCTGCCGGTTCTGAAATCCTTGCGCGAACGCCTGCCGGACGTCCTGCTCTCCGTGGATACCTCCAAAGCCTCCGTGGCCCGGCAGGCCATTGAGGCCGGGGCGGATCTCATCAATGATGTCACCGCCGGCACCGGCGATCCCGAGATGCTGAGCGTGGTGGCTGACAGCCGCGCGGGGTATCTGCTCATGCACATGCAGGGAACCCCGGGCTCCATGCAGCAGAACCCCAGCTATCAACACGTGATCGGCGAGGTTCTCGATTTCCTGCGTGACCGAATGGCGGCCGCCACCCGGGTCGGCATCGCCGCCGACCGGCTGGCAGTGGACCCGGGAATCGGCTTTGGAAAAACCCTCGAACACAATCTGGCTTTGCTCGCCGGTCTGCGTGAGTTTGAACAACTGGACTGTCCGCTGGTGCTCGGCGTTTCACGCAAGCGGTGGATTGGTGACCTCACCGGCCGACCGGTCGAAGAGCGTCTGGCGGGAAGCCTGGCCGGAGCCGCAGCCTGTGTGGAGCGCGGCGCACATGTCCTGAGAGTGCATGATGTGGCGGAAACCAGAGACCTTGTCCGTATTCTGGACGCCATTCGCGGGGCAGGCCATGGAGAAAAAGGGTTTAGGGTACAAAACTCATCATGAATGTGATAAAGATGTTACGCACCCAAGCTTATACCCATTTCCTCTGACCCCTATGACCACCTTTCCCCTCACCGGAATCCCCTTTCCCACTCTGCCGGAGTGGTTCGAGATTCTGTTGCTGTGGGTGATCTATTACCATCTGCTGAAACTGCTCCGCGGCACCAGGGGGGCTCAGGTGCTGAGCGGTTTTGCTCTGACCTTTATCGGGGTATTGGCCCTCACGTATTTTTTAAATCTGTACACCCTCAACTGGATTTTCAGAACCTTCTCGGTTAATCTGGTGCTGGCCTTTGTGGTGATCTTTCAACAGGAGATCCGCAGGGCCCTGGCCGAACTCGGCCGCCCCGGGGTGCTGGGCAGCTCCTCTTCGCGCAACGCCAACCGGCATGATGCGGTGGCGCCCATAGTCAAAGCCGCCGGCAGCCTGGGCCGTCAGAAAATAGGCGCACTGATCGCCATTGAACGCAGCATCGGCCTCCGCTCGGTCGCACAGACCGGCGTGGAGATTGAAAGCCAGGTCAAACCTGAACTCATTACCAGTCTGTTCTTCCCGCGCAGCCCTCTGCATGACGGGGGCGTGGTGATCCGCGACAACCGGATCGTCGCCGCCGGCTGCGTGTTTCCTCTCAGCCAGCGGGAGGAACTCCACCGTTCACTGGGCACCCGCCACCGGGCGGCCATAGGCATTACGGAGGAGACGGATGCCCTGGTGGTGGTGGTGTCCGAGGAAACCGGCACCATCTCTGTGGCCTACAAAGGCCGGTTAAGCCGGGGACTGGATGAGGACCGCCTCCGCCGAATGATGAACACCGTTCTCTCCCGCACCAGCAAGGGCGGCGATCCCAAAGATTTTAAGGACTGGGGAACCGGTGACTCGGAACATGGAGGTCTCTCCCGATGAAACTTCCAAAGGACTATCTGCACAATGTGCGCCTGAAGGCCATTGCCCTCTTGCTGGCCATCGTGTCGTGGGGCATCGTGACCCGTATCACCAACAACGAAACCCGCATCAATGATGTTCCGGTCATCATCACCACGCCCGAAGGCTGGGCCATCCGTAATCAGGATGTCCGCACCGTGGATCTCACCTTCCGGGGAACCCGGGAGGATCTGCTGCGGCTGGATGAACGCACCATTCAGGTCGAAGTGGATCTGCGGGACGAAGAATTTACCGCCAGCCGCTCCATCCCCCTCATCCCCCGCATGGTCGCCTATACCGCCAGCAACGCCCGGGTGACTCAGATCGAACCCGGCGTGGTCAATCTCTCACTGGGACAGGAAGGCAGCAAAGACCTGCCTGTTCTGCTCACCCAGAGCGGACAGCCTCCCATGGGGCTCACGGTGGAGTCCATTCAGCTGGAACCCTCGGTTGTGACCCTGTTCGGGGAACAGGAAGCTCTGGAGAGGATCAGTTCCCTGCAGACCGCCCCTCTGAGCCTGACCGACCGTATCCGCAGCTTTGAGCAGCGGGTGGAGGTGAAACTGCCCTCCGAAACCTGGGTGGGGCGGGTCAGCCCTTCCCGCGTTCTGGTGAAAGTGACGCTGGCCGGGGTGACCGAGGAGCGCCGCTTCACAAACGTCCCCCTCCTCACCGTCCACCCGGTCAACCGGCCGGTGGAACCCCGGTCCGTCTCGCCGGAGAACGTCGATGTCTTTCTGGAGGCCAGCCCCCAGTTGCTGGATGCACTGGAGATTTCCGATATCCGTGCCTTTGTCTCCACAGGCGGGAACGCCAACGAAAAAAAATCTGTTCAGGTTCTGGTCCCGCCTGGGATCGACGTGCTGGGCGTCCGCCCGGATCATGTCACCCTGTTGCCGGCCCCGTCGCCAACCCCCAAGCCCACCACGGAGCCGGGGGAATAACGACAGTGTTCATTTCCGCATGAATTCTCCTGCCCTGATGCCCCACGTCGGGAACCCTCACCCGCCCTCATCGCCATGAGCACTCTCCGCTTTTTGGGAACCGGCTGGTCCCATGGTGTTCCGGCGGTCGGCTGTACCTGTCCGGTCTGCACCGGAGCCCATCCGAAAAATATCCGCCGTCGGCCCAGCCTGCATCTCTTTTCCGGTGACACCTCACTGGTCATCGATGTGGGAGCCGATTTCCGCGATCAGGTGCTGACCTTCGGGGTGCCTCATCTGGACGGAGTGTTTATCACCCATGCCCACGCTGACCATGTGATGGGGCTGGATGATATCCGGCGCTTTACCTGGGCGCAGAAAGAACCGGTCGGTCTCTATGCCGGACCAGAGACGCTCGCCCGGCTGAAAGAACTTCTTCCCTACGCCGTTCCCGCCCGCGCCTCCGGAAAGGCGGTTCCCCAGATCGGGTTCCGGGAGTGGACCCATGCCGTCACATACGGTCCCTTCACCCTGACCCCCTTTCCCGTTCCCCACGGAGATCTTGAATGCCTGGGCGTGCGGATCGATACCCCGGAGGGATCGGCCGCATACGTTCCGGACTGCAGCGACCTCCCGGCGGAAATCCGGCCTCATCTGGAAAATCTTGATGTGATGATCTTAAACGCCCTGCGCCTCCGGCCCCACCCCAGTCACCTTACTCTGGAAAGAAGCATTGAACTCCTGCAGGACGTTGACGCCCGCTCGTCCTACATCACCCATATGGGCTGTCCGATTGATTATACGGCCGTATCCCCCACCCTGCCACCCACCCTGCATCTGGCCTATGATGGTCTGGAACTTATGCTGTAACAGTGGCGCAGTTCGTCCCCGAACTGCGAATCTTAGGGCACTTTAAACAAATCTAAAGCCGAATTCTATGCCGGCCACAAAAAAGCCCCTGCGGATCAGCAGAGGCTTTCTCATCATCGAAAGAGGAAAGGTCAGGCCAGGCCGCTTTTCGCTTTCTCGACGATGGTTTCAAATCCTTTGGGATCATGAATCGCAATCTCGGAGAGCATTTTGCGGTTCAGTTCGATTCCGGATTTGGTCACACCATTCATAAAGGTGCTGTAGTTGAGCCCGTAAGGCTGAACCGCGGCGGAAATACGGGAAATCCACAGACGGCGGAAATCGCGTTTACGTGTCCGGCGGTGAGCGGTGGACATGCAGTCCGCCCGGTCTACCGCTTCGGTGGCGGTGCGGAACAGTTTACTGCGTCCGCCACGGAACCCGCGGGCTTGTTTCAAGCGGGAATTGCGGCGTTTGCGGGATGCGGGGGCATTGGTTGCGCGTGGCATGATGATTCTCCTGAGCGTTGCTTAAATCGAGGCGTAACGGCGGGCGTCGCCTTTGGACATGATTTTGTCCTTCCCAAGGTTCCGCTTCCGCTTCCTGGACTTGTTGGTCAACAGGTGGCGGGATCCGGGGGAACGGTATACCAGTTTGCCGGTACCGGTCTTTTTAAACTTTTTAGCTGCGGATTTGCGTGTTTTGCCAGATTTTGCCATGACAGAAATTCGGTTAGGGGTGATCGTCCCGGACTCGGGACAAGGGCGGGGAGTTATAAGGAGGACAAGTCCCGCTGTCCAGTGTTTTTCGGCGTGAATTTCGCATCGGGACACAGAAGGAAATTTCAGTATTTTGGTTCAGACTGACCGCTTTGATTTTTTCAACCACGGAC
>CAZVCO010000081.1:0-12831 GCA_964625795.1 uncultured Verrucomicrobiota bacterium
CCGCCCTCGCCCGTTCGTCGGCACCGGCGTCGACCTCGATGAAGGCTCCCAGGGCTTCCAGCTGGGGGTCGGTAGCGACCTCGTCGATCGTGTTGATCGGCGCGACCACCCCATCGTCGTTCTCCTCCATCAACTCGGAGATGACCTCGTTCTTCTGGGCGAGCTTGGCTTCCAACCGAGCGATCTTCTCGGTCTTCCGCCGCTCCGCCGACACCAGTGGCGGTGAACGGTTCTCGTTAGTTTACCCGGCCGGCAACATCCGCTCCGGAGCCGGGCCCGTCACCATCAAAGCGGTGGTGGAACGCTTCGACGGTACCCGCACGGAAACCGTACGTACGGTAAATTTCGATCCCTCTCCAGCCACCCCGGGCAGTCAGCAGTTCAGCCACAGCGTGGGCGCCATACAGTTCCTGGGCGACGATTTCACCGGCAAACACCGCAGCACGCCTGTGACCCTCACCGCGCCCACCCTGCGGGGAGACACCACCCTCTCGGTTTCGGACAGCTCGGAATTCCAGCCGGAGGACTTTATTCTGCTCCATGCCCCCGCTACAGAGGCCTTCCTGACCAAAACCGCCTCCGCCCGGAAGGATTTCCATCCCCGGGTCATCCTCCAGGTCAAATCCATCGAGGGAAACACGCTGCATCTGGACCGCCCCCTGCGCATGGATTTTCCCGGCACCCCCACAGTCCGGACGATTTACCCAATCATTGGCGGAGGCGTCGAGGGCCTCACCTTCGTGCAGGCCCGCAAGCAGTGGATCGACGCCATTCTGGCCGACGTGGTGGTCAATCTGCGTTTCAAAGATCTCCGCATCGCCAAACCCGGACGTAATCCCATCGCCCTGGGCAACGCCCTGCACTGCGAAATCCGGGACAGCGAATTCGGGCGTCCCTGGTTCTCCGGCGGCGGCGGCACCGGCTACCTCGGATTTCAGTCAGCCTGGGAAAGCCTGGTCGACACTATCGACGCCACCGAACTCCGCCACGCCCCCGCTATTCAGGGATGGTCCTCCGGCAACGTCTTCCGCAACAGCCGTCTCATCAAAAGTGACGCCAATTACCACATGCTCTGGGCCCACGAAAATCTGGTCGAACTCTGCGAGATCGACGCCGCCCGCGGCTCCGGCTCCTACGGTTATGCCTTCTTCGCCCAGGTGCCGGAGATGGCCATTCACGGACCCGGCGGCGGCCCCCGCAACGTCATCTACAACAACACCACCGTCTCGCCACGTTCCGCCGTCTATCTCGGCGGCTCCAACGAGAACTGGATCATCGCGCACAACCGGTTCACGGTCGAAGAGGGTCCCGGACTGCTGATCAAAAACCACTCCTTCGACCACATCATTTGGAACAATGTCATCGAGATCCGGGACGGCAGCTCCCCGGCCCTGCTGCTGGAAACCGCCGACACCCCAGGGATCGAATGGGTGGGGAACGTCATTCGCGGCACCGACACACCCGTTGGCGGTGAGGCAGAACCGCTGATCAGTCTGAACAATTCCGTGGCCGCGGAAGCAACTGAACCCGTCCCGTTCACGCCCTCGCTGTATCTCTGGCAGAAATCGAACGTACTTCGGCAGTCCCTGCCGTAAAACAGCCGTTCGCGTCGCATCATGCAGCGGAATACAGCCGGACGCGGGGCATCCCTGCCCCGGTCTTCCCGCCGCAGGGATCCTCCTTCGCCCTCCGGGTTTCGATGGGACAGGTGCGACACCTCCACCTTTCAACCTTCAACCCTGTTCCCCGTAACATATATTCCGGATCGCTCCTGATTACAACATCCACTATTCTGCCCACATGAAATTGACATTCCCGCTCCTCCTCGTATCCGCCCTCACCGTCCTGAACGCCGAAGTGGTGTTCCAATGGGATTTCGAATCAGATACCCCCTCTGTCGGTCAACCCGTCCAACTCATGACCGCCAACGACGCGAAAATTGAAGTGGCCTCCGCTCCGAAACCGGAAGGAGCAAACAAAGCTCTGATGGTCGCGGGCGGAACCGATGAGCCGCACTCCTGGCAGCCCGCAGGGGACATCTCAATCCCCAACGGAAAAACCGGATTTCTATATGTTGGCTTCAATGTGAAAAACGCTTCCTTCGAGCCCGCCCTGTTCGGCATCCAGATTGCCCTTAAAGAGGACCCCTACACCTACAACATGTACCAGCGCCTCCGGCTCTATCCCGACCGCCTACAGATCAGTGGCAGTGGTCGCGGACTCGCCCGGAATCATGTGACTGCCGGTTCGGATGCCAACTGGATGCGCGTGGAATGGGTCATCCCGCTTCCCGGCACCGAAAACGCCACTCCCACCATCTCTGTCAATAGTGACGACCAAGGCGATTTCCGTTACGAGCCCATGACCGAGACGGATGCCATTAACAACCTACGTTTCTGGCTGCCATCGCTGCGCGGGGAAGACACCAAATTCTTCGTGGATGATGTGCTGATCGCAACCGCACCCACCCGCGAGGCCCTCGCGGAGCAGGTAAAACAGGCCACCAAGCAGAAGCTGCCCTGATTCTCCCCATCCGGAACGTGTTCTGCGGGCCGGGACATCAGTCCCTGAAATACATGCGCGCCCTGACCGGTGCCCACACCCTAAATCCGGTTTCTCACCGCCCAAAATCCCCCTGTCTTCCCGGAATATTTTGAAACATCTTACCCAAACCTTTACCCTCAGGAACCCCGGTTCCATTGACATCAAGGGCCCACACCGTGTACTGGAACACAAGGGACGCCGGGGCTGGCACATGACCAGCGTTCACAGCCAGCTCAAACTCCCGGTGGATGTCAACACCCTGACCAAAGGGACCATCACCCTCTGGGTGCTCCCTCTGGAGGAATTGTCCCACCGGCTCGGCTGCGCGGACAAACGGGGCGCGCATCCGGGAACCGACTATAACAACCACATTCTGATCGGCGACCATCCCGACCCCGAGAACGTCTGCGATTCACGCTTCGCCCTCATCTGGGATTCCGGCTGGTATCCGCAGTTCTGGGCCAAATTCTTTCAGGGCTACCTCTACCATGACGGCTTCCGTCCGGAGCGGAAACTGCTCGCATTGGCGGGTCACTGCTCCTTCGAACGGCTGGAATGGGTACAGCTGGCTCTGTCCTGGGATAAACACGAAGGCCGCTGTACGATCTCCATCAACGGCGTACCGGTCGCGGAGAGTCCGGATGACGCTCCGCTTGCGGCGGACGAATGCGGAAAGGTTCTGTACGCCGGAAGCACGGCTTTCGCCCTCGGCGATATCGCCGTTTATGATGACGTCCTGAACGAAACTGAACTGTCGGAACTCTATCAAAAAGAAGCCACTGATTTCGATGCGAAGCGGGTCCAGAAACTACGGGACATGTATCTGGGAGAAAATCCTGAATCCTTTTCGTTCAACCCGGACGATGAATGGCGAACCACCCTCGATCTGCCCCTGAACCGTCCTCAGGATATGGATCATTTCTATGTGCAGGGCCGCACCCAGGCACCGCAGATCACGGACGAGGGACTGCGGGTCGACACCGGTCCCGACTATCCGCCCATGGATAAATCGGTGGATGATCTGCAACAGGTCTATCTCTGGACGGAAAAGGTCTTTGAGGGCGACCTCTACGTCTCGTACGACTACATGCCCCTGAAGCCGGGTGGGCTCAGTCTGCTGCTCACCCAGGCCAGCGGACTGAAGGGGGAGGATTTCATGGCCGACTACCCGCGGCGGACCACCGGATCGATGAGCATGGTCTGCTGGGAGAATGTGCGCAACTATCACTGGGAATATTTCCGCGAAACTGTCGACGCCCGCCCCGGGCGCAACTCCAGCGGATTCATCAAAAATCCCTGGTGCACTCCGCTGGCCTACCAGTGCCAGCCCGCGCCGACGGAAAAAAACCGCTGGCACCGGCTCGAGTATCTGCAGCAGGGCAACCGCATTCAGGGCGCACTCGACGGCATCCTCATGTTCGATGTCACGGACGACGGATTTCGCGGCAACGGACCGGTCTACCGCCACGGCCACATCGCCATCCGCTGCATGTTCCGCACCCACATGCTTTTCCGGAATCTCAAGGTGATGAACCGCCCGCCTGAATTTTCCCTTACAGAGGTTCATGACCTCACACCGATCCGCTGAGCCCTTTGAGTAAAGTTGACAAAAATGTCTAGTTAGACTAGTCTAGTCTAATGAACATTGTTAAAGAAGTCGGAACCTACGAAGCGAAAACGCATTTCTCCAAGCTGCTGGATGAAGTGGAGGCGGGAACGAAAATAGTGATTACCCGTCACGGAAAACCCGTGGCGGAGATTTCTACCCCTGAGCCCCGACGCAAAACTGCCAAACGCGGCTGCGCAAAAAGCCCCAATTTTTATATGGCCGACGATTTTGATGCTCCTCTGGAGGAATTCCGGGAGTACATGTGAAGTATTTGATCGATACCAATGCATGGATCTTTTTCTTTGAAGATTCCCCAAAGTTGAATGAGACCGTGGCGCAAGTTTTGGAAAATCCGGATTCCCATTGTTATGTAAGCATCGCCTCCGTTTGGGAGGCTTCGATAAAAGTGGCCATTGGAAAACTTCAATTAGGCTACGATTTGAAGAAAGACCTCCCCCGGATTCTGGAGGAAAACGGATTTCAACTTTTACCCATCGAGTTCGAGGACGCGGTCGGGGTTCACTCCCTGCCCCCTCATCACGGGGACCCCTTTGACCGCATTCAGATTGTTCAGGCACAACGGAGAAACTTAACTATTCTGAGTCACGATACAGGTCTTGATGCCTACAGCGGCCCCTCGGGGAAGGCGAAGTCGGCAACACCTGGGTGGGAATGGAGGATGTGTTTCATCAGGACTGACCTCTTGTAGAAGACCAGCCGGACGTGCCGCTTCCAGCGGCGGTCTTCCAAGCATCCCGGGTTCCGAAACCCGCCGCAGGGATGCGGCACCTCCAGCTCAACTCAGCCGGAGGTGGCGCACCTGTCCCGGCCCTCACGGAGGTGACTTTGGACGATTTTGGTCATGCGCCCGTTCACATTGGCTCCATTGGGTTTTGATGTACAGCACAGCAATGTTCCGTAGAACATTCCAGATCGATTGTGTCTATATTCCTGGGCCCCTAAAGTGGTTTGTTCGTATGAACACCTATTCTTCCCCCTTTACGGAATGCGGATACGTCGACCATCAGTGCTTTTTTGCCCTGTATGAGATGCTGGATGCAAACGGCAGGCTGATCAATCCGCAGCGGCTGGCCTACGAAGCACAGCTCCTGAAAGAGAGGCTGCATCGGGCTCATCGGGACGGCATTCGGGTGTATCATGTGTTTGGCAGATCTCTGACCGAATTTCTCCTCTATGACGCGTATGGGATTTACCCGGAAGGTCATCCCAGAGTGGAATCCGTCCAGATCTTCCGCAGGGAATTTTCGGCGTGTCTGGAGCTGGCGGAACATTTGGGCATCCGGATCGGATTCTCGGTCAACCAGTTCACCTTTGCCAGGGCGGTGTACGACAAACTGGGGAGTGAGCTCAAAGGGGAAGGCCCCGGCGGACGGGCGGTATGCCCCGGGAAAGAGAAGGTGTGGGCGCTGTACCGGGATATGCTGGATGAATTTTTCACTGCCTGTCCAGGCATTGGGTTTCTACAGCTTACGACAAATGAGACCCAGGTGAATGTGGTGGACTGCTCCTGCCCCGCCTGCGCCCATTTGGACATCGGGGACCGCATCATCCTGTTGACTCAGCAGACGCACGAGGTCTGCAGGAAACATGACGTCGGGCTCCAGCTTCGCTCCTGGGGGGAAATGGAGGACGAAGGATTCTTCGACCGGATTTCCGATGCCATAGATCCCGAGATCGGAATCTCTGTGAAAAATACTCAAGGTGACTTCCATCTCTATCTGCCCATGCACCGGATGATCGGATACGGGGACCGCTCCCAGATCGTGGAGTTTGACGCCTGGCGTGAATTCTCCGGATGGAACGGATTTCCCTGTTTCATGGGATACCGGTATCAGGAACGCCTGAAGGCCTGCCTCCAACGGGGAGTGACCCGGGTGACCCTGCGTCTCACCTGGCTGCCTAACCACCGGTTGCTGGAAGACATCCCCTGGGGAAATGATCTGAACCGCAGGGTCTTTCTCGCTTTACTGGAAGACCCCGACCTCGATGTCACCGCTTGGCTGCAGAACGCCCTGATGGACTTCCAGACCTCCCCCTGCCCCGAACTTGTCTCCATGTACCGGGATTCATCCACGTGGTTGGAGCAGAGTTATTTTCCGGACGGCATGCACCTTCACTCCCACAGCACCGTCCGCACTCCCTGGGAATCCGGCACAACGGCCCTGCAGGAACTTGAGCATTGGACTCACCCGCTGTGGCGGAGTCATCATCCTTCGGCCGAAGCACTCCTCCGGATTTCCCGGGCAAATGCGGAACGGTGGAAGGACATCATTCGTCAGATCTCCGCAATGAGAGGGAGGGTTGAGGAACAAATGCATGAGGATCTGCTGGTGAATGCCAAAGGACAGGCCTGCCTGTTGGAGTTGATGCCCCGCCTGATTCTAATCCGGGCACGGCTTGAAGAACCCGAATGGAAACCTCCAGGTGAGTACGGGGAGGAACTGAACACGCTTCGCGACCTGGCTCTTCGCTGGCAGAATCTCTCCCCCACTCATTTTGAAGACATGCTCGGTGCCTTTGTACTGAAAGCGGTTCATGAAGCACGTCTCTGGCTGGATACACGCCGGCCCCGCACTTCAACCCCACCAATAATATGATCATCACGTCTATCGACATCTGGGAATGCTCCCGGGACCAGAACCTCTTCGACTCTAAACGCTCGGGACACTGCCCCATGCCATGGGATATCGTGGTGCTGAAACTTACCACCGACACCGGGATCGAAGGCATCGCCACCGCCATGGCCGCCCGGTCCGCCTCTATCACGGCCGCCTTTCTGAAAGACCTCATTGCGCCGGTGATTTTAGGCCGGGATGTGACCGACCGCGAAGCGATCTACCATGAATTGTGGAACATCGACCGGCACATCACCTTTTTTCCGAATTACCTTCCAGGTCCGGTGGATGTGGCCCTCTATGACATTGCGTCAAAAGCCGCCGGTCTGCCTCTCTTCAGGTATCTCGGAGCCTACCGAACCTCTCTGCCTGTCTATGCCAGCAGCCTCTGGCTGGAAACCCCGGAAGACTACGTGAAAGAAGCACAGGGCTACGCCGCCAAAGGCTTCAAAGCCTATAAAGCGCACAGCCCCGGCCCCTGGCAACTGGACATGCAAGTGCACCAGGCATTGCGCGATGCCATGGGACCGGACTACACACTGATGAGCGATCCGGTCGCCGAGTATCCGCTGGAAATCGCCATCCGGGTGGGGCGTCATCTGGAGTCGCTGAACTATCACTGGTTTGAAGAACCGTTCCGGGACTTTGAACTCGCGAAGTATCAAAAACTCTGTGCGGCCCTGGACATCCCCATCGCCAATACCGAAACCACCCGGGGAGGAGGACCCGGGGTGGCCCAGGCCATTCATTTCAATGCGACCGATATCGTACGCGCGGATGTTTCATGGAAGACGGGGGTTACCGGCACCATGAAAATTGCCCACCTCGCGGAAGCCCACGGCCTGCAGTGTGAGCTGCACACCACGACGATGGGGCCCATGGACATCGCCAACCTGCATGTTTCCTGCGCCATCCGGAATTGTGAATATTACGAGATGTTTGTCCCGGAAGAAACCTTCCGCTTCCCCATGAAAGATCCCTGGCCTTTCGACGATGAAGGAAACATCCATGTCCCCGAAAAACCGGGTCTGGGGATTGAACTGGACTGGGATGCCATCGAGAATACCTGTGTCAAACATCATACCGTGAATCTCTAGCCCAAAAGGTACGCGCATGGCTTCGCAACACGCAAGCGTATGAATCTTTGCTGTACGCTACCGGTCGCATCCCGTAAGGGATGAAAAGGGCCAACGGCCCGGCTAAACAAAGCCTGGTCCGAAAGGGCCGGGGCCAGGCACGCCTCAAATGAATTTGAGGGCCAACGGCCCGGCTCGACGGTTTCCCGGTCCGTGAGGGCCGGGGGTATCGACGGCAAGGGCACCGTGGAGTTGAACCGGACCCTCTCAGAAAAACAAATCCAGACCGAAAGGAACAAAAGGCTCGAAGTCTTTCCGGTTGTGGGTGACCAGCCGGCACCCCAGCCGAAGCGCGGTTGCGGCGATGAGGCAATCCGCTGTACTTGATCTCCGACGGCCTGTCCGGTCAAACAGCATTGCCGCCATCTCCCCGTCTTCCCGGGTACAGGATACCACCCGGTTCTGCAAAATCGCGGCAACGGCGGAGAGGTCTTCAGGGGAGGCGGGCCCTCTGACAAACTCATGCCAGGCAATACTGTTGGTCAAACAACGTTCTTCCCTTGCCACTGCAGCATAAAGCTTTTCAAATAACCCATCCTCCGGATCCAGCAACGCGATGAGTGCATTCGTATCCAAATACAGATCAGGCATGCGCGTCCCAGCCCTCTTTCCGGGTCCGATACGCGTCCGCCTGCCATTCCATTACCTGTTGATGAGTATGGGGTGGACGGGACCGGATCCCCTTCATCACCTCAAGCGGGGATTGCGGATCGGTGCAGCGTTCCTCCTCCAGCACCAATTCAAGGCCCCGGGCGACCAGATCCTTCATTTTTTTCCGCTTCAATGCGGCAGCGGCTTTCACCTCCCGGTACAGCTCGTCCGGTAATTCCAACGTCGTTTTCATGTTTCCATATTTCCATATTTCCATATGCTTACAAGATAAAACACAGGCAAACCCAAAAGAACCTTGGGATGTTCCCCGTCACAGGTCAAAGCACGTGGCATCCCGAAGGAATCATGCTAATCCCTCCTCATGAACTCATCTTTGAACGCTTCCCCTTTTTCACTCAAAGGACAGGTCGCCCTCATCACCGGAGGCGGATCGGGCATCGGCCTCGCGGTCGCGCAGTGTCTTCACGCCTGCGGTGCCCATGTGGTGCTGGCCGGTCGACGTGAAGCCCCTCTCCAGGACGCCTGTGCAGCGTTGGGCGAACGCGTCTCCTTTCACGTATTCGATGTCACCGATTTTGATGCCGCCCCCGGCCTCATTTCATCGATTGAGGCCGAGCAGGGATCACTCGACATCCTCATCAACAACGCGGGTCTCCACCTCAAAAAACCGGCCGCCGAGGTCACCGAAACCGAATTCCAGAGCCTCCTCAATGTTCATCTCGTCGGAGCCCACGCCCTCTCCCGCCACGCCAGTACCGGAATGCGGAAACGACAACGCGGCTCCATCGTTTACATGGGCTCCATGGCCTCGATCTTCGGGATTCCGCAGGTCATCGCCTACACCGCCGCCAAAACCGCCATGGTCGGCGTGGTCAAAGCCCTGTCCACCGAATGGGCCGGTGAAGGGGTACGCGTCAACATGATCGCCCCCGGCTGGATCGAAACCGACATGTCCCGCAAAGCCCTGGAGGGCGACCCGGTACGAAAGAAAAAAATCCTCGGCCGCACCCCCATGAACACCCTCGGGCAGCCGGAAGACATCGGCTGGGCCGCCGCCTACCTCTGCTCCCCCGCCGCCGCCTTCATCACCGGTGCCTGCCTTCCCGTCGACGGAGGCGCCTCTATCGGATTTTAAACAGCCGGACGTGGCAAAAACAGCCGGACGTGGCGCATCCTGCGCCGGACTCCATAACCCAAGACCGCCGCAGGATGCGGCGCCTCCAGATTTCTTCACCCCTGACCTCTGCCTCTGACCTCTGACCTCTCCTATGCACCTCGGCCTCGGACTCTACAGACACATGCTCACTCCGGAGCACTACGCCTTCGCGCGTCAGTGCGGGGCCACCCATATCGTTATTCACCTGGTGGACTACTTCCGCCAGGCGGACAGCGGCGGTGCCACCAACCGCGACAACCAACCGGTGAACGCCGACGGCGGTTGCTGGGGTCTGGCCGGCGACCCGGACACGTTCTGGACCCTTGAAGAACTCACCACCATCAAAACCGACATCGAGGCCGCCGGACTGACCCTCCACGCGATCGAAAACTTCGACCCCGCCCACTGGTACGACATCCTGCTCGGAGGTCCCCGCCGCGAGGAACAGATGGCCAACGTCGCCACCATGATCCGGGCCGTCGGCGCGGCGGGCATTCCGGTGATCGGTTACAACTTCAGTATCGCCGGGGTCTACGGACGCACCGAAGGTCCCTACGCCCGCGGGAACGCCATGAGCGTGGGCATGGAGGGCGAAGTGGATCCAACCCCCATTCCCGACGGCATTGTCTGGAACATGCGTCTTCCGGAAGGACACGGTGTGGGCAGTTCCGCCAGGGCCTGCTGTTCCACGGAGGAACTGTGGGAGCGCTTCGACTGGTTTCTCGACCGCGCCCTGCCCGTGGCGGAGGAAGCCGGTGTCCGCCTGGCCCTGCATCCCGACGATCCGCCGGTGGAACGCATCCGAGACACTCCCCGACTGGTGATCCGCCCCGATCTCTATCAGCGCATGCTCGACCGGCATCCCAGTCCCGCCTGTGCGCTGGAATTCTGCCTCGGCACCCTGGCCGAAATGCCGGAAGGCGATGTGTATGTGGCCACCGAACAGTTCGCCGACCGCATCGCCTACGTCCACTTCCGCAACATCATCGGCAAAGCCCCGCGCTACGAGGAACAGTTCGTCGACGAGGGCGACATCGATATGCCACGCATTGTGGAGATCCTCCGCGACGCCGATTTCCAGGGCGTCCTCATCCCCGACCACACCCCGCAAATGACCTGCGCCGCCCCCTGGCACGCCGGCATGGCCCATGCGCTGGGTTACATGAAGGCCCTGCTGGAGGAAAAAAGCTGAATCCGTTCCCGTATTGCACTCAGGAGTTACGGGACCTCAGCGGAAATCCTTTGCCTGCGGGGTCATATGGAAATTCAACCTTTCCACCCTGCATCGCGCTTTCGTAAGCGGCGAGATAGAGTTCGCTGGACTTCAACGCATTGCGCAAACCGCATTGGGGCTCCTCTCCGCCGGCACACCACGCCTCCAGTTCCCGAAGCAGCATCTGCCAGGCCTGATCCTGATCATCATAATGAATATTGGTGCCGGCAGCGAACTCCTCGCGGCCACTCGTGTTCAGGGTCACCACAGGATCGAAGTCGGGTATTTCCAACAGGCCTTCGGTGCCGATGATGCGCATGGCCATGTCGCCCGGAAATCCGGATCCTCCATCCAGCAAAGCCTTGCTCCCGTCGGCAAAACCGAAATAAGCCAGCGCGTGATCCTCCATCACATGACCGTACCCCTGTTTATCGCTCACGGCCGCCTGCCCCATCATCCAGGTAACCTCCTGGTCATTGGCAAAAAAGCGGAACATGTCCAACCAGTGGGTGCCCCATTCCATCAGATCCCAGCCGTCGATTCCGGCCACGTACAGCAGGGGCGTCCCGATGACACCGGCATCCAGTTTGGCCTTGGTCTCCATAAACCGGGGGAGGTATCGACGGTAATGATTGACCACGATTTTCATTTCCGCGGAATCCGCCACCTGAAGCATTTCCTCCCCGTCCTGCAGACTGAGACACATCGGTTTTTCCATAAAAACACGTTTCACGCCCGCCGCCGCACACTGCTTCAGAATCGACAAGTGTGATCCCGCATAGGTGCAGATGCTCACGAGGTCCGGACAGGCGTCCTGCAACATCGTGTCCAGATCCACTGACGCATGGGGCACGGAAAAATGCTCCGCAAAGCCCTTCAGATTCTCTTCATTGAGATCACAGGCACCGGCAAGTTCATAACCGAGATGCTGATACACCTGGGCGTGCCGGTAACCGATGGAGTGACCGCCAATGCCTTCGCCGCCTTTACCGCAACCGATGACGGCCGTTTTAAGAGTTTTGTGTGCGTTCATAAGATTCTCCTTATCCGTCCGCCAGCAACCAACGGAGGGTGTTCAGTAAAAGGGGTTTGAATTGTGGACACTGAATGGAGGCCAGGCTGTGACCATTGCCAAAGTAGGCCCAGCGGCCGGATCCTCCGATGCGCCCTCCTTCTCCGGCAAACAGAATCGGGAAACGGGCCCCTCCGATCGTGGCCTGGCAGATCACCTCATAGGGACTGTCCTGTGCGATCTGAAGATTCACATACACCTCCTCTTCCTCCACCGTGTACGAAAGTTCATGAATTCCCGAGGCAATGGGATGATCAGGAGCAATGATCTCCAGGACCTGGGTTCCGACCGGCCCGTGATTGGTGACCTTCCAGTCCCAGCGGCAACCCAGCAGGCGGCCGAATTCCGGCCAGTCGTCATAGCAGCCGATCCCTCCGTGAAATCCCAACACCGGTTTTCCGGAAGCGACGTAAGTCCGAAAAGCCTCCTGCTGACTTTCTGTAGGGCGGCGGTAGCCGTGGGGCTGGTCAAAAGACCAATCCATTCCCTCTCCCTCCGCTCCCATTCCGGTCCAGTTCAGTCCGGCGGCGATAAATACATCTGCCGCATCCAACTGATCAAAGGCCTCTGTGCTGTGAGCAGGAATCAGGGTCCATTCCGGAGGCATCCAGTCCTGAAAGGCATCCGCCTGTTGAATACTGGGATGAAAAGGACCGCCACATTGAAAAAGAAGGTTTTTAGTCATTCCTGAACGCTAAGGATTTTAAACAAACCCTGTAAATAAAAAGGTTTGAACACATTTGATCCATTTATTAACAATAATGATCATGAAAGAGTCTGAAATCATTTGGCCCGGAGGCCCTCAGCTGGGTCGGATGCAGTCCCTGTGGCTGCGAAACGTGGGCTGGAGAAA
>CAZVCO010000082.1:0-6389 GCA_964625795.1 uncultured Verrucomicrobiota bacterium
AAACACATTGAAGTGATTGTGCGTCAGATGCTCCGGAAGGTCCGGATCACGGATGCAGGAGATACTCATCTTCTGCCCGATGATCAGATCGACCGTCTGGACTTTGAGGAGATCAATGAGAAGGCCGTGAGTGAGGGACGCCGACCGGCGGAAGCCTCTCCGGTACTCCTCGGGATCACCAAAGCCGCGCTCGAGACCGAAAGCTTCATTTCGGCCGCCTCTTTCCAGGACACCACCCGGGTGCTGACCGAGGCTGCTGCCTTGAGCAAGCGCGACAATCTGCGTGGATTCAAAGAAAATGTCATCATGGGACATCTCATCCCTGCCGGCACGGGCTTTGATCTGTACAAAGACATCCGGCTCACCTACGGGGCCGAGCCGATTTCAGCGGATGACCTCCTTGGTGAGGAAATGTTCGACGAGAAAAAAACCTTGGAAAATTAAACAGAAATCTTGCCTGAGGACGGAGAAGTGTGCTACCTCCTCCGTCCTTCCTACAACCTTCAGGAAACCATTTATGCCTACCATTAACCAGCTTGTGCGTCATGGACGCAAACAAATCCGCTCGAAGAGCAAGTCACGCGCACTGCAGAGTTGTCCGCAGCGCCGCGGGGTTTGTCTCCTGGTCAAAACCCAGACGCCGAAAAAGCCGAACTCCGCGCTTCGGAAGATTGCCCGTGTGCGTCTGACGAACGGACAGGAAGTCACGGCCTACATTCCCGGGGAAGGACACAATCTCCAGGAGCACAGCATGGTTCTGGTCCGAGGCGGCCGGGTGCCCGACCTTCCGGGTGTACGTTATCACATTGTGCGTGGTGCACTGGATTGTCTCGGTGTGGACAACCGGACCCAGGGACGATCCAAGTATGGGACAAAGCGTCCCAAGAAAAGTTAAGGAATTATAGGAAACCAACTCTCATGGCACGACGTCACAGATCTCTCAAGCGGGACATTCTCCCGGATCCCAAGTATCAAAGTCTGGAAATTACCCGGTTCGTGAACCAGGTAATGAAGCGGGGTAAGAAAACCACCGCTCAGAAAATTATTTACACCGCTCTCGAGCAGGTGGAGGCCAAGACCAAGGAAAACCCGGTAGAGGTTTTCGAAAATGCGATTGACAATGTCCGTCCGCAGCTGGAAGTGAAATCCCGCCGGGTAGGTGGCGCCACGTACCAGGTGCCTATGGAACTCTCCAGTGAGCGCAGCCGCTCTCTGGCCATGCGCTGGATCATTCAGTATTCACGTGCCCGTAAGGGAGTTCCTCTGGCCTTTGCATTGGCCAACGAACTGGTGGATGCCCATAACAACACGGGATCCGCCATCAAGAAACGGGACGATACCCATAAGATGGCCCAGGCCAACCGTGCCTTTGCTCACTATCGTTGGTAGTCCGCGCTGTTAGTTTGCGCTGTTCGTTCGCTCTGGCAGTCAGCAAGGTTACTGAACAAAAGACCCGCCTGGTGCGGGTCTTTTTTTTGGCATTGGCTCTCGCTTTGACGTAGGACAAAAAACGATTTGGATGAATCTCCAGGAGACCGACATATGACCTACGAAATTTGGGAAACAGAACCTGCATTAAACCGCGGGGTTGACTGGGACATTCAGAAAGCAGGCGGGTTCCCGTTCGATGAGGACTGGGAGAGGTGGTCGTATCCGATCGGAAACGGAGCCATGGGCATGAATCTTTTTGGAAGGACCGACACTGAACGGCTGCAGCTCTCGGACAAAGGCCTGCACAATGGCAGCCGGAAACGGGATAAGGGGATGGGCAGTTTCACGAACTTCGCCGAAATTATGCTGGAGTTTGGTCACCGGGAGGTTGATGACTACCGCAGGTCGCTGAACCTGAATGATGCCATGGCCCGGGTGTCCTATCGTGCGCAGGGGGTGCAGTTCGAACGTGAGATGTTTGCCTCCTGTCCGGACAATGTTATGGTCGTGCGTCTGACTGCGGACCGGAAGAGCACCCTGTCGTTCACCGTGCGGCCGGAGGTTCCGTACCTGGATCAGTCCGGCGAGCGGAGCGCCGATCTCACGGTTCAGGGGGATCTGCTGACCTTTGCCGGTACTGACAATTTCATTCATTGCAACTATGAGGGACAGATCCGGGTTCTGCATGAGGGCGGAACCCTTCTTCCGGATCCGGAGGAAAACACACTTACTCTGAAAAACGCAGATTCAGCTACCCTCCTGATCGCCACCGGCACGAATTACCGACTGTGTGAGGAGGTGTTTCTTCGCGAACCGGATCAGAAACTGGATCATGAACTCTTTCCTCATGCTGACGTGTCCTCCCGTATTGAGGCGGCAGCGGCTATGGAGTATGAAACTCTGAGGCAGCGTCATCTCAACGATTACCGAAACCTGTTTGACCGGGTCTCCTTCCGCCTGACGCCTGAGCCCTCCCGGCTGCCCACCTCAGAAGTGCTCTACGCCTATCGGAAGGGCGTATGCGATGTCTGGTTGGAGGAGCTGTTGTTTCATTACGGACGCTATTTGTTGATCGCCAGTTCCCGCGAAAAGAGTCTGCCGGCAAATTTACAGGGAACATGGACACAATATTACGCATCACCATGGACGTCAGGGTATTGGCACAACATCAACGTTCAGATGAATTACTGGGGTGTGATGAGTGCCAATCTCGCAGAATGCTTTGAGGGGTACACGGCCCTGTTCCAGGCGTTTTTGCCCAAGGCACGGGAGCTGGCCACGGAATACGTGCGTCGGAACGCCCCGGACCGCCTCAGCACTGACCCGGGCGGAAATGGGTGGATTCTTGGCACCGCTGCCAATCCGTATTATATCAGCGGACCCGGCGGACATTCCGGCCCCGGCACGGGTGGTTTTACCTCCAAACTGTTTATGGAGGCGTATCTTTACAGCCGGGATGAGACCTTCCTGCGTGAGGTTGCGTATCCTATTCTGCGCTCCCTCAGCGTCTTTTATCTTAAAGCACTGCGTGAACATGGGGACTTACTTCTGGTGGAACCTTCCGCCTCACCGGAGCAAATGGCAACTGAGGAACAGATCGCCCATATGCCAGGTAGCCTGACCAGACCGGAGAAAGGTCACTACGTGACCGTGGGCTGCACCTTCGATCAGGGCTTTGTGTGGGAAAACTTCAACGATACTCTGATCCTGGCAGAGGAACTTGGTGAGCAGGATTCCTTTTTGGACGAACTCCGCGGAGCCATGAAGCGACTGGATCCGATACAGGTCGGCGCATCCGGACAGATCAAGGAATACCGGGAGGAGGACAACTACAGCGATATCGGTCAGCCCCAGCACCGCCACATCTCCCATCTCTGTCCGCTCTATCCGGGTACGCTGATCTCATCCGCACAGGAAGAGTGGATGGAGGCCGCGCGTATCACCCTGGACCTTCGGGGTGACAAAGCCACCGGCTGGGCCATGGCACACCGTATGAACTGCCGGGCCCGCCTGAAGGAGGGGGAAAAGGCACACCGGGTGTTCCGGAGCTTTATCCAGAAAAGGGTGGTGGAGAATCTGTGGACCCTGCATCCTCCTTTTCAAATCGACGGCAATCTTGGCACCATGGCCGGTACGGTGGAAATGCTGCTGCAAAGCCACCAGGGATACATTGAGATCCTTCCGGCTCTGCCCGGCGCCTGGGCCAGCGGATCCTTCTCGGGACTGGTTGCGCGGGGTAATGTAGAAGTCTCAGCGGAATGGTCGGAGGGCCGGGTTACGGACATCACACTTGTTTCCCGCAAAGGCGGAACCTGCCGCCTTGCTTGCCCTCATGACGGCAGGCCCATCATCAGATCGGAAACGAAGGGTCTTATTGACAATCCGGTATGGGATGAAGAGGGCATTCTCACCTTACCCACATCCGCTGAAGAGACCCTTCATATCCGTTTTGAACATTGAACCGCATGGAAAAGCTTCGGGTGCACTCTTTCCTCGCCATAAAGTAGTGTGTCTTTATGGTGGTTGATATGAAACCTACACTTTTGATTTTGGCGGCAGGTATGGGAAGCCGGTATGGCGGTTTGAAGCAGATGGATCCAGTAGGGCCCGACGGGGAGGTGATCCTCGATTATTCGGTGTTTGATGCCCGGCGGGCAGGGTTTGGCAAGGTGGTGTTTGTAATCCGCCGGGATATCGAAGCCGCCTTCCGGGATCAGGTCGGCAGCAGATTTGAGGAGAAGATCTCCGTGGACTATGTGTTTCAGGAACTGGAGGACCTTCCAGAGGGATTTGCCGTGCCACCGGAACGAACCAAACCCTGGGGAACTGTCCATGCCATGCTTGCAGCGAGGGATGTGATACAGGAGCCCTTCGGGGTGATCAATGCCGATGATTATTACGGACAGGGGGCGTTCCAACTGCTGGCGGATGCCTTGCGGGATCAGGACCCCTCCGGTCTTGATCTCGTGTTGATCGGGTATCCTTTGAAAAACACGGTCAGCACCCACGGCACGGTATCCCGCGGTATGTGTGAGGTGAAAGAGGGACAGCTGGTCTCGGTCACGGAATGTCATGAAATTCAGCCGGTGGAAGGCGGAATCGAAGTGCACCGGAATGGAACCCCTGAGGTGGTGGACGGCTCGCAGCTGGTGTCCATGAACACCTGGGGTTTCACTCCCGCAGTGTTTCAGGAGGCCCGGCAGGGGTTTTCCGATTTTCTGCGGGCCAACTCCGATCCGGTGAAAGGGGAATATTACATTCCGACCCTGGTGCAGCAGATCATGGATGCAGGTAAGGGCACGGTGGAGGTACTGCCGGCCGATGACGCCTGGCTGGGGGTGACGTATCCAGAGGATAAAGCGCGGGTGCAGGCCGGACTGCAGGCCCTCGCGGATCAGGGAGTCTATCCGCGTCCGCTGTGGGGTGAGGGTTGAGAGGGCCGGTACTGGCCAGGCCGTTGAACTGCACACCGCTGTCCTATGGCGGCGATGCGGAGGGCAACCGGGGTTGAATCATGGAAAAGGGCCGGGTGATACTTCATGCGGATCTGGATGCCTTTTTTGCCTCTGTGGAGCAGAGGGATTTTCCGGAACTGAAAGGAAAACCGGTGGTGGTGGGGGGATCTTCAGGAAACCGGGGTGTGGTGGCGGCGGCCAGTTATGAGGCAAGGGCTTTCGGCATCCATTCGGCCATGCCGGCAGTGGAGGCACGGCGCCGCTGTCCGGATGCGCTGTTCCGTCCGGTGAGGGGCGAGGCCATCCGGGAAGCCTCTCAACAGGTCTTTGACATCTTCGAGACGTTTACACCTCATATACAGAAATTGTCGGTGGATGAGGCCTTTCTCGACATTACCGGTGCCCTGCATCTTTGGAATCATGATGAGCTGAAGCTGGCCAAAGCGCTGCGTGCCCGGGTGCTTAAAGAGGTGGGGCTGACCATTTCTGTGGGAATTGCGGGGAATAAATTCCTGGCTAAACTGGCATCGGAACTGGACAAGCCGGATGGTCTGACCGTGGTGCCGCGTGATCCGGAAGCCATACGAAGATTTCTTGCCCCGTTGGATGTGGGGCGGGTGTGGGGCGTGGGGAAGAAATCGAAAAAGCGGCTGCAGGCCAGAGGTATTCAGACCATTTCCGATCTGCAGGAGGCCGGACTCGAACAGCTTACGGCCTGGTTCGGCGAACATACCGGTACGCATCTGTTCGCTCTGGCATACGGACTCGACGACCGTCCGGTCCGGGAGAGGGATCCGGAGAAAAGTATATCCAACGAAACCACGTTTTCTGAGGATCAGGATGACCGGGATGTGCATCACCGTATTCTCCTCGAGTTGACCGAAAAGGTGGGAGCCCGGTTGCGGGCCAGTGAGTATTGGGCTGGCGGGGTTCAGGTAAAAATCCGCAGTGCCTCATTCAAGACCTATACCCGTCAGCGACATCTCACCAGGCCCACCCGCCGGGATCAGGATTTGTGGGAAACGGTCTGGGATCTCTATCAGACATTCGATCCTCCCTGGCCGGTGCGCCTGCTGGGGGTGGGCGTGCACGATCTGACGGAAAATCCCGGTCCGGCCCAGCAACAACTCGATCTGTTTGCCGAACCTGCCGCACCGGTGTCCACCGCGCTGGATGAAACGGTCGACCGTCTGCGCGAAAAGTATGGACGCCGGGCGGTCATGCGTGCCCGAGGCGTGCAGCCGGATCAGTAGTCAATCCCGGAGTTGGGCCGGGGGACCGTTGCGGGTAATGCGTCGGCGGATGCGTTCGCTCAGCACATCAAGGAGGGTGACCACAGTGAGGATACAGATCAGCACGGTGGCGAAGCGGTCCCACTGATGAAACTCCTGATAGGCATGGAGCTGAAGTCCCAGGCCGCCTGCGCCGACATATCCGATAATGCTGGCGGAACGGATGTTGTACTCCAGCATCCAGATGCCGTGGCTCCAGATCAGCGGCTTG
>CAZVCO010000082.1:6457-6937 GCA_964625795.1 uncultured Verrucomicrobiota bacterium
AACCCCGGCCTGTGCATTGGCACCGATGGCGGCCACGGCGATGACCGCCCAGATCAGGCTGGGGATGGTCCGAATGATGTTCAGCAGCATACGCGTCAGCGCCACCAGCCACCGGGGTGCCAGTGTCTGAGCGGCACAAAGCGCGATGCCCAATGACAGCAAAATGGCGAAGAAGGTGGAGAGTACCGCGATTTCCACGGTTTCCAGCAGGGCGGCAGCAGTCTGATCCACCACGGAAAGGTCGGGCGGAAAGAAATCCCCGAGAAAACGGCCCAGATTCCGCCAGACATCCAGATCCCGCTCATGCCCCTCCGTCCGGACCGCACTGAAGATGACCGCCAGCAGGAAGATCAGCAGCGTGGTGTTCAGCAGATTGGGGCGCGGCCATGCGGGGGAGGGGGGAGTGGCCGGCGGCCATCATCGCGTGGACGGCGTGGCCCAGCTCGTGGGCCAGGGTGGACACATCACGGATCTTGCCGG
>CAZVCO010000082.1:6947-12746 GCA_964625795.1 uncultured Verrucomicrobiota bacterium
TCCTTGCCTGCATCCGCATCAGGCTTGTTCATACTGCTGCCACCTGGAGTTCTGTCTGCACAGCGGTGAGCTCGTGTCCGGAAGGGTCGTTTGCATTGAGGCGCAGGGAGGTATCGGCAAAACGCTGGATATGATCCGGCTCATGCAGGACACAGACCACCGCTTTCTGTTTTTCTCTGGCCTCCACCTGGAGTCTGCTCAGCATCCGGTCGGCGGTCTGAGTATCCAGACTTGAGACAGGTTCATCCGCAAAATAGAGATCAGGATTCTGGAAGAGTGCCCGGGCGATGGCCACCCGTTGTTTTTCACCTCCTGACATCTGACTGACCCACTTGGCGGGGTTGTCTCCGACGCCCAGCTCACACAGCAACTGATAGGCTTCAGTCCGAAGAGGTTTTGGAAAGCCGAACAGGGTCCGAAGTCCCTGAAATTGTCCCAGCCGGCCGCAGAGAACATTGGTCAGCAGATCGGCATTGGGGGTGAGATGAAGCTCCTGATGGACAATGCCCAAACAGCCGTTGACCTCTGAGGGCGGCATGAAGGTTCCGGTGATGCTGCTTCGAATGGATACGGAGCCTTCGGTGGGCTCCAGCATGCCGCAGAGGCAGGCCAGCAGGGTGCTTTTCCCCACGCCGGAGGGTCCGATCACGGCGAGAAACCCGCCGGGATGAAGTTCGAGGTTCACACCTCGGAACAGCCAGCGGCTTCCCTGCCGGTATCCAAGGTCCTGCGCAGTAAGCAGGGGAGGTGTATCAGTGGCCTCCACCTGATTAGAAGGTCATGGTTCGGCTGATTTCCAGCGCTTCGCGGGTGGTGCGGAGGTGGGTTTCGGCATCAGCAGGTGCGAGTTCGGCTCCAAAAATGCGGTCTCGCAATTCCACCGCATCGGTGTTCATTCCGAGCATCGCTTCACGGACGGCGGCTTTGTCGGCCTCGTTCAAATCACTGCGCACCACCACCACGTGGCTGGGAACGGGGCCCTGCGAATCGAGCATGCGAAGCTGTGTCCGTTGTTCCTCATTCAGGTGTTTGTCTTTATCCAGGACATAATAACTCACGGCGGCTGCTTCCGCGCTGCCGTTGAGCACCCGTTCGGCCGCGGAGACATATCCTACGCCGTAAAACACATTTCCTTCGCCAAAGAAACCTTCAGGTCCGTTCTCCAGATCAATCAGCCCCTTGGTGTAGAGGTCCCAGACCGGAATGAGGAACCCAGAGGTGCTGGTGCGGCTGGAGAAGGCGATGGGCTGACCCTTGAGATCCTCAACTGATTGGTAGGGGGCGTCCTTCAGGGTGATCCAGTAGCTTTGATAGTGGGGCTGTCCATCGATGAGTTCCGCCAGCAGGATGTCGATGACGCCATTGTCCACCAAGGGGGCTGCGGCGGTGGCGCTGAGGTAGGCGACATCTATACTGCCGTTGCGAAGACCTTCATAAATCACCGCGGAGCTGATGGGGATTTTCACTTCGACCGGCAGATCAGTGGCCTCGGCCATGTAAGAGGTTAAGGCGGTCTGATCGGCCAGCATGGCATCGGGATCTTTGTCAGGCTCCAATGCGATAAAGATTTTTTCGACCGGGGCTTCGACCGATTGCCGGGGGGCACCGCATCCTGTAAACATCAGAGACAGCGGGAGAAGGAGAAGAGAGAGTGTTTTATTCATCATAGGGGTGGGGATGGGGTAAAAAATAGAAACGGTGATTACATGCAAGAGGGATCGGTCAAAAAATTGACCGATCCCATGTCAGGCTGTCCGCGGGACAGTGTGCCGCGGACAGCCTTTCAGGGTTATGGAGAGAGAATCAGAAGCTTCCGATCAGAGCGAACCTCGCATGGATGGGAGCACCCACCGTGGCCTGATGATCGGCATGGGCATTCGGGAAGTAGAGTTCATCGGTCAGGTTTTCGATGTTTACCTGAAGACGCAGATCGTCGGACAGCGTGTAATACGCGGCGGCGTCGACCCGGGTGTAGCTGGGCAGGCGGGTGTCATTTCCACTGTCGATGAAGGTTTCATCCTGATAGATCAGGCCGAGACCCAGACCCAGTTTTTCGGAGACCTGATAGGTGTTCCAGATCGAGAACATGTGTTCGGGCAGTTCACGGGGGCGGTTGCCGGCGTCATCCCCGCTTCCTTCCACTTCACCGTCAAGATAGCTGTAGCCGGCAGAAACGGTCCAGTTGTCGGTCAGGGCGCCCTGCAGCTGGGTTTCAAATCCGTTCACGGTGGATTTGACGATTTCCAGGGCAGCCGCATCGTCTTTTCCGGTTTCCGGAGAACTTTTCTCCAATTCGAAGACGGTGGCGGTCAGATTGAGACCGGGGCGGATGTCCCATTTGATTCCGCCTTCAAGGTTCTCGAAGATGTCGGGATCCAGAGCTGCGGTTTCATCCGTAATGGTGGCAAACTGTTCACCACTTCGCGGCAGAAACGTTTCACTGTAACTGACGTAGAGGGAGACGGAGGGCTGAGGTTTGTAAATCAGACCCAGACGGGGAGAGACCTCATCATCGGTCCGGCTCCGGGTGGTGCCGGTTTTCTGGTTCAGGGCCTCAATTTCAAAACTGTCGAAACGTGCGCCGAGCACCAGGAGGAGTTGCTCGTGGACTTCGATTTCGTCCTGGGTGTAGAAGGAGTAGGTCGTCACATCCGAGGACGTGTCATCATTGAGATCCACGGTGAAATCATTCTGAGTGGGCCCGTTTACGCTGATGCCGGCTCCATTGCGGAGGACCTGATTTCCGATGAGGAAGGTCTCGACATCGGGGTTGCCTGGATTGGTGGGGAAGAATGAATTGTAGCGGTCATTGTCGTTCTGGGTGTCGATGAACTCAACCCCGGTCACCAGGTTGTGACGGATGCCGCCGGTTTCGAACGCCGCGACAACATCACCGGACAGAATCAGGTTTTCCCGCTGGGTGGTATCCAGATAGCCGTCGAGGGTCACCCGGTCGGGGGTGTTGACCGCATCGTACGCGGAGGGATAGAAATTCTCATAGAGCTTGTCATAGTCCCCATAGAAACCATCCAGACGGATTTTCAGGTTATCGGAGAACCGGTGCTGCAGTGCGGCCCGGAACAGATGGGCCTCCAGTTCGGTGGTATTCAGGTCGGTATCACCGAAAAAGGTGTCTTCGAAGGCTTCAATCGGGGTTCCATCCGCCCCGGTGGGGATCCCGCGGTCGATGAAACGCTCGTGGTCCACGTATTCGTACGACAGATCCAGGGTGGTGTTGTCGGAAAGATTGATCTTGTAGACGGGATTAATGCCGTAACGGTCGCCATCGAAAAAGTCGCGATGGTTTTCCAGATGTTCCACCATGACATTGACGCGCAGCGCGGAGTTTTCGGTGACCGCGACATTACCGTCGGCCTGGACGCTGTAACCGCCAAAGGTGTCGACGGTCAGTTGACCATTGGTGAAGTCCGTGCCGATCACGCCTTTTTTCTGCACCCGGTTGATGATACCGCCGGTACCGCCGCGTCCGAATAACAGTGCGTTGGGTCCGCGGAGGATTTCCACCTGTTCAACGTTATAGAGAGGTCGGTAGTACTGTACATCGTCTCGGACGCCATTGATGAAAAAGGCGGCAGTGGAGCGCACCCCGCGGAACACCACTGCATCCCGGTGGCCTTCTCCCTGAGAGGTGGTGACGCCGGGAGTGTAGTCCACCACGTCCCGGATGGAATTGAAGCCCTGCTCCTCGATCTGTTCGGCAGTGACGAGCGAAAGACTTTGGGGTACGTTTAGAATCAGCGTTGGCGACTTGAGCGCGACGGCCTGATCGGAATACAGAGACTGGCCGGTGACCACAATGTCATCCAGGGTTTCGATAGATCCGGCTTCGGGTTGAACAGGACCTGACGGGTTTGCTTCCTGTCCAATCGAGGTGAAGCCGGCAGCACTGAGTAAAAGAGCGCCAAGGATACGGGCCCCTGAGGAGGAAGGTTGGGAGAAGAAGAGAGAGAGTGTTGTCATAGGTGTTGCAATGAAGTTGGTGTTTTCTTGTTCATCCGGTTTGTGATGGCATCCGCCATCTCCGGGTCAGGATTTCTGCTGAATGACATTGAGTACATCTGCATAAAAACTCTGACAAAAAGATCCATAACATACATTTGATTTATATGTAAACCATTTGGTTAATAAAAACCACCAAAAGGATAGAAGGACCCGGAAATAAGCCAGAACGCCTAGTGCAACAGGCCGTTCAGGGCGGATTCAATGGTCGGATAGCCGAAGCTGAATCCGGTGTTGTTCAGTTTTTGCGGGGTGACCCGGGTGCTGGAAAGCAGAAGCGTGCGTCCCATCTCGCCAAAGAGTAAAGAAATTATAAAGGCGGGAACGGGGAATGGGGTGGGGCGGTGCAGTGCGGATCCCAGTGCACGGGTGAACTTGGAATTCCGTACCGGATACGGGCTGACCACGTTGATTGCACCGGAACGGTCTGAATCGAGTGCCGTCTCCACAAAGGCATGTGCGGCATCGTCCAGATGAATCCAGCTCATCCACATCCGTCCGTTGCCCAGGCGTCCGCCCAGTCCCAACCGGAACGGTGGCAGCATTTTTTTCAGGGCGCCGCCCTCAGAGGAGAGTACAATTCCCAGGCGGAGGTGGGCCACCCGTACTCCGGCTTCGCGGGCGGGATCGGCTGCCGCTTCCCAGTCCTGAACCACCTCGGAAAGGAACCCTTCTGCCGGGTCTGTGGTTTCGGTGCAGTCCTCTTCTCCCCGGTCCCCGTAAATACCGGTGGCACTGGCGCAGATGAAAAATGAGGGTTTTTCTTCGGATGCGGCGATTCCTTGGGCCAGGGCCCGGGTGCCCAGGACCCGGGACTCCCGGATTTTCTTTTTCTGCGTTTCGGTCCATCTGCCAGACGCAATGTTTTCTCCCGCGAGATGGATGATGCCGTCCACCCCCTGCAGATGTTCGGGATCAAACTCCCCGGCTTCCGGATCCCATCCTTTTTCGCCATGCCGCAGGGCTTTCCAGGGAATTCCCTTTTGGTCCAGGCGGGATGTGATTTCGGTACCGAGCAGACCGGAGGCGCCGGTGAGCAGGATGTGGGTGTTGTTTTTCGCTGTCATGTGGGATAGCGTACGTCACTATCATGACTGATCAACCCTACACTCCACCGGAAGGGCCGCCGCAGGGTTCGGCACCTCATCTTTTTGACAGGATTGGTGCGGAACGGCTGCACCGGTTCTCCCGTCGTCAGTATCAAAAACTATCGCAATCCGGTATCGCGGCTCTGTTTCCCTCAGAACCGGAAGAACTCCAAGCCGCCGCCGGGCGTCAGGCAGATTTTCTTACCGGAGTGATAGGAGGGCCGCCCGTGTATCGGGAAAAATACGGACCTCCCCGCATGCGCATGCGGCATTTCCCCTTTGAGATCGATGAGGCGGCCCGTCAGGAGTGGTTGAGATGTTTCCGCTCCGCTTTTGTAGAGGAGCAGGGGCTGGGACTGGATTTGCCGGATCAACAGCGGCTGCTGGACTGGGTGGAGCGGTTCAGTGCCTGGATGGTGAACAAAGCCTCCTGACGGAAGATGAATCTGTGGCCGGTCCGGGTGAATGACGAAAATCGTCCCTCACGATCAGGTGTGACAAACCTAAGGGCGAAGGCCCGACATCCCACAGCGAAGGCCTACAGGCCTGAACCTGAATCTCCGTGTTCCACTCTCCGCATCATCCACTCCCTCGGAGACCCTGTGCAAAGTGGTGCATCCCGCCCCGGCGGGCAAGCCCACAATTGGTGTTTACAACCACGGACAACGCGCCTGCCCGAGCTGTCGCTCGC
>CAZVCO010000083.1:0-1538 GCA_964625795.1 uncultured Verrucomicrobiota bacterium
AGTTTCCCCCCCATCAGGGAGTGTTCGGTTCCACAGTATTCCGCACAGAAGATGTTAAACACGCCCTCCTCCTGAGGCAGAAACCACATTTGAGTGTATTTACCGGGAAGCACGTCCATTTTTTTCCGGAATTCGGGCAGATAATAACTGTGGATGACGTCCTCGGAGGTCATGGTCAGCTTGATGGGTACGCCCACCGGCACGTGCAGATCATTGATCTCGCGCTTGCCATTGGGATGCTGCACTTTCCACATCCACTGTTTCCCGGTGACCAGAATCTCAATGGAGTCCTTGGGGGGGATCCGGGCGTCAAAATACAGTTTGGCCCCCCAGAAAAACATGATCATCACCAGGATGAAGGGAATGACAGACCCGAGGATTTCCAGCAGATATCCGTCTTTGGTCGGCGCCGGCCGATCAGCATTGCTTTTACGCCGGTATTTTACGGAAAAGTACACGATCAGTCCGCAGATCGCGACGGTGAACACCACCGATACCCCGATCAGATACGCATACAGGTTGTCCACCTGGCTTGCGTAGGTGGAGGCATCAGTCGGGGAGGATTGCACGTATTTCATAGGAGAATTCTACGTCAGGAAGTGGTTTCAGCAAGCGCCTCTCGGGTGCGCCTGCGGTCGATTTTTAAAAGAGCTATGATCATCCAGGCCACCGCCGCAATAGTCACCAGGCAGGCCACCAGAATGATACGGTTCACCAGCAGACCGTATTTGCCGGTTTCGGGATCATAGGAATAGCACAGGAGGGCCAGTTTATCGCTGAGGGTGCCGATTTTACCCTCCGCGGCCTCCACCAGCGCCAGACGGGTGTCCAGAACCGGATACATCAATCCGGGAAGAAAACGGGAAATACGGCCGTCCGGGGTCAGGATCAGCAGACCGCTGCCGTGTGAATACTGATCGTCCATGGCATCGTACTTGTATCCGAATCCCACCGCCCGGGTCAGTTGTTCAATCTGCGGCTCCGCACCCACCGCAAAGGTCCATCCCTCCGCATCCCGGTTTCCGAAGTCCTTGAGATAATTGGACTTTTTCTCAGCTGCCGTCACGTGGGTCTCTTCCGGATCAAAACTGACCGCCAGCACGTTGTAGTCCTCACCGGGCACGAAATTGATTTCTTTCAAGGTGGAAACCATTCCGTTCAACACCAGATTGCACATGGTGGGACAGCGGTAATAGACGATGGCCAGAATGGTGGGTTTTCCGGGGACAATCATCTCCCGAAGCGGCTTGCGCATCCCCTCATCCGACATGAATTCCAGATCCAGCGGCACCGGGGTGTTCAGTACCGGGCTGAAGGACACATCAAGAAACGGTTCGGTGCGTGGATCCCGGGGCACATAGGGATTCTCAACAACAGGGTCCGTTTCCTGAGCCCAGCCGACGGTGGACAACAGCGCCCAGGTCATGAAAAATACGAAGTGTTTCATCAGACGAAGATCGGTCCGGGAGGAGGTTCAGCTGTCGGAACAGGCGCAGCAGATGATCGGCATTGCCCAGAAGAACAGTCAGCGCCTCACT
>CAZVCO010000083.1:1548-5363 GCA_964625795.1 uncultured Verrucomicrobiota bacterium
AGGAGCCTCCGGAGCCGATTTGGGTGCCGGAGCGGGTGCAGCCGGTTCAGTAGATTCTGTTTTAGCAGGCTCAGCTTTCGGTTCTTTCGGCTCTTTCGGGGCCGGAGTGGAAGCAGAAGCTTTCGTGGTGCTTTCCGTCTCGGCTTCCGGCTGGGCAGAGGCGGATTTCGGGGCTGGCACCATAATTTCTTTCCCTTGAGAACGGAGATACGCTGCGACAGCTTTTTTATCCTGATCGCTGATCGACTGTTTGAACGACATCATTACCGGCATGTACCCTTTGGCGATATGCTCCATGGGGTTGTTCATGGAATTGATGACGTACTCCTCATCCATCAGGATAGGATCATGATTCTCCAGCTGACGCATGGTTCCGAATGCTTTGTGAATATTGGGTCCGATGGCGCCCTTCTTGCCGGTATGGCAGGCGGCCATGCATTGAACATCCCAGATTTTCTTACCCATGGACACCAATTGGGGATCCGGAGGGTTGGGATATTTGGGAACCATACGTGTGGAGGAGCTGGAGGCCACGGCCTGGCTTTCTGCCGGAGCCGCTTTGGGTTCAGGTGTCGCGGCAGCAGCCGGTTCTTTGGAAGCCGTTGACATGTCAGAACTCATCCCTTCTTCAGAGGGAGGGGCGACCATGGGAGAAAGTTTTGCCGTTTCCTTTGCGGACTCAGGTGTCGGAAAGGCTTTCTCCTTCATCATCAGTTTCTTGGCGGATTCAACCGGGATAACCGCATGTTCCACCGCATTGGTGGTCATGGTGAGTTTTTCCTCTTCACCGTCAAAGTAGGCCTGGCGCTCCTCGAGCGGCTGGGTCTGCAACAGGGCATCCTCTTTACCGGGAATCTGACGCTCTTCGGCCGTCGCCACTCCTCGTTCGGAGGTGAAGGCTTTGTTGTACATCCGGTGAACCACCAGCATAAGAACAAAGATGGCGAGGGTGACCGCGAAAGATCCAATGACAAATTTTTTAACGGTCTTCAGGTCAATATCCGTGTCTTTAAAGTCCTGGTGCACAGATTCACCGTTGTCCAGGACCTCTTTCTGAGGCGTTTGCTTAATGTCAGGTTCTTCCGAGTTGCTCATGCGTCCGTATCCTTGATTTCGGCATTGATGGAAAAGTAGGGATCATTCACCGGCAGAATCGGCCCCTTGCGGAAATTCCGGAGAAAAAGTCCGAACCACAGGCTGGCGAAGGTCACGACTCCGACGATGTCTAAAAGATGAAAGGCGGCTCCTCCCATGGCTTTGGTGGCCACCGGGTAAAGTTCACGGGTCAAAGGCATCTGAATGCTGGGAGACACCATCCAGTAGAGGTCCACCACCCGCATGAACAACAGGAAAGAGGCCACCCCGAGGAGGGATTTCCGGTTGCGCTTGGTGCCCCTGGAGAGGAGAACAAGAAATGGGATGACAAATTGCGAGAGCATCAGAAGCCAGGAGAGGAAGTTGTAGCCGCCGACCTGGCGGTTCATATACCAGGTGATTTCCTCCGGCAGGTTGGCGTGCCAGTAAATAATAAACTGTGAGAGTTCAATATAGGTCCAAAAGATCACAAAGGCAAAGAGCAGCTTGCCCAGATCGTGCTGACGCTTCAGGGTAAAGGCCCCCTTCACGGGTTCCCACTGGGCCAGCCAGGTCAGGAAAACAATTCCGAAGGTCAGCATGGTCAGCATATGACCGGCGGCCACCATCACTCCGAAAATCGAGGAGAACCAGGCGGGCTCCAGCGACATGATCCAATCGACCGAACCGACCGTGACCGTGAGCACATAAATCAGAGCAAGCGGCCCCGCAATAAACCGCATCTTCCGGCGGTATTTCATGTCGCCGGTTTTATCCTGCAGTTTACTCCAGTGGTTGAAGAGAAAAGCACCACCGGACCAGATCACCGTGATGATGATCCAGCGCAGCCAGTAAAATCCGTGATTCAGGTAGTGAAGTTTGGAGCCAACCACCGGATCGGTGGCGTATACATAGGCCCGGTTGGCATCGCGGATGGCCCAGGGATACACCTTATCCAGTGAGAGCAGGATGGGAAGAAACAGCAGCATGATCGGCAGCAGGGTCATAGCCGAGGCCTCCCCGATCTTGCGGAGGAGAAATCCCCAGCCACCATGGGCCAGATTGTGGATACAGAGAATCAGCAGTCCGCCGGCCGCAAAGCCCAGGGCCAGCAGCCAACCGACCAGATATCCCTGGTAAAAATTTGCCGATCCCATCAGCCAGCTCAGCAGGAGAAAGATCAGACCGACCGATCCAACCAGCAGAGAGAGACTCTGCAGATCCTTCAGTTTTGTGGGCAGGTGGGGAAGCTCAGTGGTGCTCATGCGTTTGTTCCGTAGTCGTCGTTTCGGAAGAGGGGTCGGCCGGCAGCTGTTCAATCGCCTCCAGATCCTGAACCTTGGCGTATTGGCTGCGCTGCAGGGTCTTGATGTAGGCGATGATCCTCCAGCGGTCCTCCACCGGAATCTGATGTCCGTAGCTCATCATCTGTCCGTAGCCGTTGACAATGACATTGTAAAAATACCCGGGGGGCGCGTTGCGCAGAACATCCCGATGATAACTTGGAGCCCATTTGTATCCGCGCTGAACCACCATGCCGTTTCCATGTCCGGAAAGTCCGTGACAGACCGAACAGTGGATGTTGTACATCTCCTGTCCGCGTTCCAGATCCTCGACCGTGATTTCAAAGGGATAGGTCTGCGCCTGCCGGAAATCCCCATCGATCTCCTCCAGTCCGAGGTACAGATGGTCGTCCAGCTGAAGATGCCCCTGCGCGACCGTGCCTTCAATCAAAGGGCGGGCCGAACGGCGGTCTCCGAAAAAATCCGTCGCCTCCAGCGGCTCGAATTTCTCCTGATCATACATCGCTTTGCGGATATCGAACAGGGGGCCGCAGCCGGACGTGACCAGCATCACGGCCAGAGTAAAAGGGAGAGTGAAGTGAAATCTAAAACTACGCATCAGAACCCTATTCATCGGTAATGGTGTTGACGGCTTCCGGCCCGAGGGAATTCAGGAAATCGGTGACCTTGGTTTCATCAAATTCCGGATCTTCCGCCTCGATGCAAAGGAAATAGTGATCCAGAGTCGACCGGTCGAAATTCGGAGTGTTGAAAATCGGATGATGAGGGCGGGGAAGTCCGTTCAGTCCGAACATCCCGAATACCGCCGCGATGGCGGAACTTAAAATGGTCAGCTCAAATGTCACTGGAATAAACGCGGGCCAACTGAGGGTCGGCCGTCCCCCCACGTTCCAGGGATAATCGATGTGGGCCATCCAGACCTGCATGAAGAAGCCTCCCAGGCAGCCGGTCGCTCCAGCGGCAAACACGATCCAGGGAAGTTTGCTCCGTTTGCGCCCGATGGCCTCGTCCAGTCCATGAACCGGCACAGGGCTGTACGCCTCCATGACGGTGTATCCCTTTTCGCGGGCGGCGTGTACGGCGTCCATAATCTTATGGGCGTCATCAAACTCGGCCACAACGCCGTAGGTCGAAATAGTGCGTGAACCTGCCATACCTGTCCTCCTCAGTGGGAGTCCTCCTCGTCGTGGTCTTCGTTTTTGTGCACCAGCTCGCGCATCTCAAAGATGGCAATAATGGGCAGGGTGCGGATGAAAATAAACACCAGCGTGAGGAACAGGCCCATGGTGCCGATGTACATGGCCCAGTCCCAGCGGGTGCCGGCATACATTCTCCAGCTGGAATCCAGGAAGTCACGGTGGAGGGAAATGATCACAATCACAAACCGCTCCAGCCACATTCCGACCGAGATAAACTGGCAGATGATAAAGACATACA
>CAZVCO010000083.1:5373-12701 GCA_964625795.1 uncultured Verrucomicrobiota bacterium
GTCCTGATTTTATAACTCCACAGGAACTGGGGAACCAGCACGTTGCACAGGATCAAGGCCCAGTAACTCCAGTCGTACGGACCGGTCAGGCGGTTCAACACCATGAACCGTTCAAACACGGAACCGCTGTACCAGCCGAAAAAGATCTCCATGGCATATCCATACGCCACAATAAGACCCGAGAAGAGCATGACCTTGCACATGTTGTTCATGTGGCGGTCGGTCAGAAGGTCTTTGAACCCGAAAATAGACCGTACGGGTATCATAAAGGTCAGCACCATGGCAAACCCCGCGAAAATCGCGCCCGCCACGAAATACGGAGGGAAAATGGTGGTATGCCAGCCGGGTTCAATGGAAACCGCGAAGTCGAGCGAAACGATGGAGTGGACCGACAGCACCAGCGGGGTGGAAAGACCCGCCAGCAGAAGGTAGGCGATCTCATACCGGTGCCAGTGCCGGGCCGCGCCCGTCCAGCCCAGGGAGAGGCCGTGGTAGAATTTTTTGATCCAGGTGGCTTTTGCTTTTCCCCGCATGGTGGCGAGATCGGGCACCAGTCCGGTGAACCAGAACATGATCGACACCGTAGCGTAGGTGGAGACCGCGAACACGTCCCACAAAAGCGGAGACCGGAACTGGGGCCACATGCCAAGGGTATTGGGATAAGGAAACAGCCAGTAGACCATCCAGGGACGTCCCACGTGCAGCAATGGGAACAGACCGGCACAGACCACGGCAAACAGGGTCATGGCCTCGGCAAACCGGGCGATCGACATCCGCCAGTCCTGTTGAAACAGAAACAGAATCGCGGAAATCAGGGTTCCCGCGTGCCCGATTCCAATCCACCACACAAAGTTGATGATGGCGAATCCCCAGGCCACGGGGATGTTCAGCCCCCAGATTCCGGTTCCCCGGGTGATCAGCATGTAAATGGCCAGAAAGAGGAGCTGGACGACGGTGATACCGATCAAAATGCCGCCATACCAGAACTTCGGCATTTTCTGAAAGGGCAGCGTGGTGACGTCCGCAATCTTTTCACTGACCGACTTCAGGGAGTGGCCCTGAATATAGGGCTGCTGTCCGTCCGGATCCTGTGTGTTTTTGTTAGAAGGTTCCATCAAATCTCCAAAAATTAGTGACCGCTTTCGCTTCCGGAATGAACAGGCTGATTAGGATGATCTTCGGGCGCATGCCCTTCCGGGGCCGCATGCTGTCCATGCTCTCCGCCGGGACCATGGTGGAAGACCAGGGGCTTGGTGATGCCGGGCTCCAGCGCGGGGCTGGGATTACGGACTTTACCGAGGTAACTGGTGCGGGCCCGGGTGTTCAAAGACTCCAGAATGGTATAGTTCAGCGGATGATTTTTCAATGCCGCCACTTTGGAGTGGGGATCGATGATGTTACCGAAACTGATCGCCTGGGTCGGACACGCCTGCTGACAGGCCGTCACCACGTCTCCGTCTTTCAGGTCCTCGTTTTTGATATTGGCATCGATGCGGGCCAGATTCAGACGCTGGACACAGTAGGTGCATTTCTCCATGACACCGCGCAGACGAACCGTGACATCGGGATTGCGCTGCAGTTTCAGGCTTTCCGTTTCGTCGTCGGTGTACTTGTAGAAATTGAAGCGGCGGACCTTGTAAGGACAGTTGTTGGAGCAGTACCGGGTACCGATACAGCGGTTGTACACCATCATGTTCAGACCTTCTGAACTGTGCATGGTGGCTCCCACCGGACACACTGTTTCGCAGGGAGCGTTTTCACAGTGCACGCAGGCCATGGGCATGACATGCAGACGGGTTTCACCGTTATCGAGATCCTCAAAGTAGCGGTCCACCCGGATCCAGTGCATCTGGCGTCCGTTCATGACCTCATCTTTTCCCACCGTCGGTATATTATTTTCCGCCTGACAGGCCGTGATGCAGACGTTGCAGCCGATGCAGGTGTTCAGATCCACCACCATGCCCCACTGGAGTCCTTTGGAATAGTCCCATTCCGGATACATGGTGTATTTCCGGTCGAACTGATGCCCCATCTGGGCAGGAAAATCGGGAGTTTTCTCATACTGAGGAAGTCCGGCCGCCCGGATCAGATTCCGGCCGTCGGCCTGCAGCGGGAAGTGATCCTGGGTAAGAGCCAATTCAGTTTCCCGGTTGAGATGGCGTACCGAGGCCCCCTGCTGAATCCAGGGATTGGCCACTGTCCGTAATACGGCGGCATTATACCCGATGCCTTTGGCGACCGTACCCACCGTGCGTCCACCACCCAGGGTGATGGTCACAGTGTCATCGGGATGTCCGGGTATCACCAGAACCGGACCCTTGAGAAGGCGGTTGTCGATATTGAGTTCAACGATCTGAACCTTGGGCCGCACGCTGGTCCGGCTTTGGACGTCCTCATCGGTGAGTTTGATTTTGTATTTCCCGGCCGTGTTCGGGCTCATCTGAATGACCGTGTCCCAGGTCAGCGTGGACACTGGCGCGGGCAGTTCCTGCAGCCAGGGATTATTCGCATAGGAACCGTCCCACCGGCAGGGATCCGGAAGAATCACCACTTCCAGTCCGAAATCGGATTCCGGATCGGTGTAGGGCTCTTTGAGCACACTGGAGCGGGCCCGCAGTCCTTTCCAGGGTTTGGCCTGGGTCCCTTCCAGAAATCCATCATGCAGCGCAGTGCGCCAGAACACCCGGAATTTGTCCTCATCATCACCGATTCCGGTGCGTTCTTTCCAAGTCTGCTGCACCAGATTGTAGGCGGTTTCCTCCTCCCCCACAATCAGGGAGAGCATTTCCAGCGGGCTTTTGCCGTCATACAGCGGGGCAATCAGAGGTTGGGCGATGGACAAGGTTCCATCAAACGAGGCCACATCCGACCAGCTTTCCAGGTAATGCGTGCCGGGAATGGCCCAGGTGCAGACCTCGGAGGTTTCATCAAATAGTTGCGTGAGATGAGCGGAAAAAGGAACCGATTTCATCCCCTTTTCAAAGCTCAGGGTATCCGGACAGGCGTGAACCGGATTCACGTCCAGCATCAGCAGCGCTTTGACTTTTCCGTCATGCATGTCCCGCACCAGATCGGCAAAGTCATTCCAGGCATCATCAGGTCCGTTGAGAACGGGATCGATAAACTCGACCGTGGTTCCAATGGACATCAGCTGGGCATTGATCAGGTGGGCCAGCGCGTGAACCTGGGCCGACTGTTGCGGTCCGGCCGTCACCAGCGCATGTTTGCCGGCTTCCTGCAGATCCTGAAGCATGGCCGAGACAAACGCGGTCTCGCGTTCAGTCAGCTCCGGCACCTCGGTGGGCAGCCCCAGTCCTTTGGCCAGTGCCCGGGCCACCGCCTCGATCCGGCCCGCCCGCAGAGGAAGACGGTCATCCGCATTTCCGCCGGTGAGCGAATACGAGGATTCGATCACATACATGCGGTTCCGTTTGGCACCGTCCACCACGCGCCGACGGGAGGCAAAATCCGCCATGTAGCGGACGCTTCCGGGGCTCCAGGACAGGAAATTATGGTCGAGCGACACAATCACATCCGCCTGGTCCACCTTGAGGACCGGCAGCATGGGTTTTCCGAACAGACGGTCCAGTCCTTTGCGCTCATTCCCGGTGCTTACCGGATCAAAAACGTGCACGCGGGCCTGGGGATACTGCTCGAGGATTTTCTCGGTCAGTCGACGCTCAGTGACGGAACTGCTGTGCGGCAGCACCACCCGGAGCCCCTCCCCGTTCTGGGTGCCGGCAATGGCTGTATTCAGCTCCTGCCGGAAGGCCTTGAAATTATTGGGCACGCCGCGTTTACGGGGGCTTTTAAGACGGTCGGGATCATACAGGTCCAGAACGGAGGCCTGCGAAAAGAGATCGGTGCCACCCAGAGAATTGGGATGACGGGGATTGCCCTCCACTTTGGTGGGCCGGCCCATGTGGGATTCCACCATCAGCCCCTGGGCATAGCCGCCATGGGAACGGGCCGTGGCGTAGAACAGCGGTTTGCCGGGAACAATTTCCTCGGGCGCTTTCACATAAGGCACAATCAGCTCTTTAGGCTGACGCGTGCAGGCCGCCAGTCCGGCCAGGGCGGCACTCCCCCCCATCAGCTTCATAAAGCTGCGCCGGTCCACACCGTCGTTCTCTTCGGAGGAAACCGCCGACGGAGGCGAGGGAAGCTCAGTGGCGTTTTTGGAGGCCAGGCTGGTATAAAACCCGCGGTCACGGGTTTTCCAGTCTTCACGTAAAATCTCCCGCATGCTGCGGAGGTCCAGACGGCCGTGCTCGTCTCCAAAAGAGGTGGGGGTTTCAGACTTCATCAGCGGTGACAGATTGCGCAGTTAGTAAGACGGTGATTGTCGGTCCGGATCTGGTACTCGGCCACCAGCTGGTCACGGACCTCCTGAGGCTGGGTGGTCGGATCGAACGCCATATCGAAAATTTTATCCTCCGGCCGTACAAACTGGGAGGGATTGCGGTGACATTCCAGACACCATTTCATGTAAAGAGGTTTTTCCCGCCAGGTCAGAGGCATCTGATCGACCCGTCCGTGACAGGTGGAACAGCCGATGCCGTTATTAACGTGCGCGGAGTGGTTGAAATACACAAAGTCGGGCAGATCGTGCACCCGGGTCCATTCCAGCGACTCCCCGCTGGCCCAGCTGGCCCTCACCGGTTCCAGCATGTCCGACTCCTTCCACATGATGTTATGACAGTTCATGCAGGTCTGGGTGGGAGGAATATTGGCAAAACTGCTCTTCTCCACCGACGTGTGGCAATACCGGCAGTCAATCCCCAGATTGCTGTGATGCTTATGACTGAAGGGCACCGGCTGCTCGCGTCGTATTTTCGTATACCGCACGTAAGGGGAGCGGTGGAGAATATCCAGAAATCCGAGGAATCCGGCTGCACCAGCCACCACCAGCAGCATCGAAAGCCGCGAAAGGGTGTTATGGGTAGGGGTAAACAGTTGTTTTGGCATGGAGGTCGAAGGCACAATGGACGAACCTTACACCGGAATCGGATGTTTTCTGTTCGTTTTCGTTAAAAATTTCACTTTTTTCGAAGACGACCCTTTAACCCCAACTTTCTGCACAGGTCAAACGCAAAAAGGTGAGGGATTGTCAGAATATTTTTCCCTGTGTATTTTGCATAGGTGATTACGATAGCACGGAGGGCAAAACCCCGTGTGTTTTCGAAGAATAATCAGGCGGATCGCAAAGCGCATCCTGGAAGTGGTGAACCTGACCAGGTCCTGCCAAAGATCAGGAAATAACGTGTTTGCGGGCAGTATGGGGCAGAACACAACCGCAGACGAACGCGGACAAACACGGACCCATGCAGGAAAGGAAGAAAATTCCAGGCAGGATGTAGTCCTGACGCAACTCCAGAGAGCCTTACGCCGCAGCCAATTCTGCAACCGATTCTGTATGGGTCCGCGTTTGTCCGCGTCCGTCTGCGGTTGGAACCATCTGAAGATCCAGGGAAAGCGGGCGTTGAGCCCATGTGCACCCATTCCGGGTTATGCTCCACGATGAAGGGCGCATCCCGCCCCGGCGGGCAAGCCCACAATTGGTGTTTACAACCAATTCCGGGCTTGCCCGCCGGGGCGGGATGCGCCCCACGCTGAACCGGCCGTGAATCTCCAATTGACAACCGGCAGTATTCCATGCTACGACCCCCTCCCCCAACCCCGAGGAATGCCGAGGAGGTGAAATCATTTTATGCCAGTTGATGTAAAACTTAAGAAAGGTGAATCCGTAGACCGCGCCATGCGCCGGCTCAAAAAGAAGCTGGACAAGGAGGGCACCATGCGTGAACTCCGCGCCCGCGAACACTACGAGAAACCCAGTGAACGCAAACGCAAGAAATCCGCCCGGGCCCGCGCCCGCATGGGTCGGCCCAGCGGCTTCTAAACCCGTTGTCATTTCTTGACGAAACGCCCCTCAGGTTTTCCTGAGGGGTTTTTATTTGCCCATCATCATTTTCTAATGCGGTTCTCCTCGGATGGTTTTGACAATAGGATCTATTGTGGCAAAAGGAGGGTTCGGATGAATTCACACATACTCGTCATCAATTGCGGCAGTTCCTCGATCAAATTTTCCCTGACCGATCCGGAACAGGGCACTCATACGCTTTCAGGGCTGGCGGAAAATTTATCCTCCTCCTCCGCCTGCCTCAGTTGGAAGGGATCGGCGTCCGGAGAACGTCCGCTGCCCGGGGCAGACCACACCACGGCGCTGAAGGGCATCGTGGCCCTGCTGGAGGAATTGAACCTCTCCTGCCGGGGCATCGGCCACCGGGTGGTGCATGGCGGCGAACACTTTTCCGGCGCCTGTCCGGTCAACGACGAATCTCTGGAGGCCCTGCGGGATCATATCCATCTCGCCCCCCTGCACAATCCGGTAAACCTTCTGGGAATCGAGGCGGCCAAGGCCGCGTTTCCCGATCTGCCTCAGGTCATGGTGTTCGACACCTCTTTTCACCAGACCATGTCCAAACGGGCCTATCTATATGCCCTGCCCTACGAGCTCTACAGAGAACACGGGGTGCGGAAATACGGGTTTCACGGCACCAGCCACCGTTTTGTCAGCCGGGAGGCGGCCCGGTTGCTGAACAAACCGCTGGAGGAAACAGCCCTGGTCACCGCCCACCTGGGGAACGGATGCAGTGCCACTGCCGTGCTGGGAGGGAAATCGGTGGACACCACCATGGGCCTGACCCCGCTGGAGGGACTGGTGATGGGCACCCGCAGCGGGGATATCGATCCCTCCCTGCATCAGTATCTGGGCACCCGGCTCGATCTGAGCCAACAGCAGATTTCCGACCTGCTCAATAAAGAAAGCGGTCTGCTTGGCCTTTCGGGGCAAACCAATGACATGAGGGAACTCCTGGCTCTGGAGGAGGATGGACATCTGCAGGCGGGAATCGCGGTAGAGGTCTTCTGCTACCGGCTGGCCAAAGCCATTGCCGGACTGGTAGTCGGCCTGGGCCGCCTGGATGCACTGGTCTTCACCGGGGGAATCGGCGAAAATTCCATCCCCGTGCGTGAACGCACCCTCGCCCTGCTCGGTTTTCTGGGACTGGAGGCCGACCTGGAACTGAATGAGGCCCATGGCCAGGACACCCGGGGCCGCATTTCCAAAGGAACTTCTCCCTGCGCCCTGGTGGTCCGCACCGACGAGGAACTGGTGATTGCCCGCGACACCCTGGAGGTCATTTGAAAATGAAGGAGGTCAGAATGCAGAGGCTTGTGCGCCGGAAGCGCATCAGAAGTCAGAGGTCAGAAGTCAGTAGTCGGGGCGTCGGTCAGTCGGTGCGTCGCACCGGGGTCCGTTTTTG
>CAZVCO010000084.1:0-4985 GCA_964625795.1 uncultured Verrucomicrobiota bacterium
CGAAGGCGTAAAGGCCATCCCGCCTACGGCGGGCAAGCCTCCGTCACTAAGACAATGCATCGTGATTGATTTTGTATCGAAGGACGATTTTGGTCATGCACCCAACAAGACTTTATGCCCCCAAAAGCATATGTTCCGGAAAATATCGGCGCAAATATGCCCGGTCAACAGGGCTTTTAACGCGTAAACATTCCTTGAGCTTGTCCGGGGCAGACACAAGGTCTAACAAACCCATATGAAAGTACCCGGAAGCCAGCGTAAAATCTGCTTCATTGGAGGCGGCAGCACCCAGTGGACCCCGAAACTGTTCCGCGACATCGTCTGTTGTGACGAAGTTCAGGGCGGCGAATTCCTCCTCCACGACCTCCTGCCGGAGAAGAGCGAGGAACTGAAAGGCGTGTGTGAGGTGGTGCAGCAGAAACTCGGAAAACACATGCGGATCACCGTGGATCACGACCTGGACTCCGCGCTGAAAGGATCGGATGTGGTGATTCTCTGCATCTCCACCGGAGGGCTCGACGCCATGGAAGTGGATGTCGAGCTTCCCAAGAAATATGGAATTTTTCAACCCGTGGGCGATTCCACCGGCCCGGGCGGGATCAACCGCACCCTCCGCAATGTCCCGGTCGTGGTCGACATCGCCAAGCGTATGGAGGCCGTTTGTCCGGACGCCTGGCTGCTCAACGTCTCCAATCCCATGGACCAGATCGTGCAGGCCGTCGCCGAGACCACGTCCATCCGGGTGCTGGGAAGCTGCCACGAATACATGAGCCGGGCCTGGGAGCTGGCCGCGACCTTCGGGGTCGAAAATTGGCTGGAGGGGATCCGCTGCAAAGTGGCTGGTCTCAATCACTTCGCCTGGATTCTCGACTTCAAGGTCGAAGGCGCGGACGGATACCCCCTTCTGGACGACTACCTGGCCCATCCCGACGCATACTATCAGAACCGCCTGAAAGCACAGGAGCTGCGCGACAAAGACACCACCCTCAACCCCGCCCAGATGGCGCAACAGAACCTGCGCGCCCCCACTTATCTGCTCTACGAACAGTTCGGCTACCTGCCCTATCCCAACCCCCGGCATGTGGTGGAATTTTTTCCGCACTTTCTCACCGAAAAAACCGACTACGCGAAACAGATGGGCGTCAATCTGACGTCGGTGGAAGACCGCCGGACCACCTGGCTCGAGGGCCAGAAGAAAGCGATCGACGCCTGGATGGATCCGGACACCAACATCATCCCCGACCGGGGCATTGACCACCCCATGACCATTGAAGCCCTCTCCCGCATGATCTCAGCCCTGTTCGGCGGCAACGAAACCACCGAGGCCCTGGTCATGCCCAACACCGGCCAAATCGCCAACCTGCCCCATGGCCCCTGCGTCGAAACCATGGTCCGCATCACCGCCAACGACGCCATCCCCGAATCCACCGGCGACCTTCCCCCCACCCTGCTGGCACTCGTCCTCCCCCACGCGATTTCGCAGGACCTCACCGTGAAAGGCGCCATTGAGGGCAACCGCACCACCATCCTGCAGGCCATGCAGATCGATCCCCTCTGCCGGAACATCGGAGATTTCCGCCTCATGGAAACCCTGCTCGACGACATGATGGCCGGCACCCGGCAATGGCTACCGCAGTTTCAGTAGGCAGAACACCCCACATTTAAAGGCCCTTAACAAGTTTACGTGTTAAATTACAAAGGACTTTTTATTAGACGCAAAAGAAGGTTTACTGATCATGATCACAGACAGTTTAGAACTCTTCAGGAGAGATTGAAAAATGAAACACCTCATCCCGACCTTACTTCTCATTGGAGCATTGCTTCAAACCGCATTTGCTCAGACTTGGGTAGGTGACCAAGATGCCGACTGGTTTACCGATAACGCAGGTGACACCAACTGGTCGGCCGACGCCATCCCCAACGGGATCGGCTCCTCCGTCGTCTTCGATGCCACCAGCACCACTCCCAACCCGCTCTCCATTACGGTCGGCTCGAATGTGACCGTAGGGGATTTTACCTATACCGGAGCACCCTCCGCAATCACGCTAAGCGGAGCCGGCGTCATCACCATGGACGACGCGGGCGGCTCAAATAATTTCCTCGCCGGTTCAGGCGCTGTGGATTTCACCATCGAAAACAACATGGTCTTCACCAGTGGTCAGAGCAGTGTGATCAATTTCAACAGCACCGGCGTCATCAATCTCAATGGCAACATTTCCGGGGTTGCGGGCCTTCGGCAAAACAATGGCCAGGGCACCATTAATCTTGCCGGGGACAATTCCTATCAGGGTCCCACCTATATAGACAGGGGGAACGTGGCCATCACTTCCGGTACAGCCCTCGGTTCCGGCGCGATTAACTGGCGGGTCGCCGGAGGCTCCGCGGCGAATCTGGTGGTCAATTCGGATGCAACCATCGGCAACGCCCTCGTGTTGGTCGACAATGGCGGCGGAGCCTCCAACCGCATTCGAACCGCCTCCGGTGTGACCGCGACCTTCACCACCAACTCGGTCACTGCGGACGCGGGCGAAGTGTTGGAATTGAATACGGTGTCAGGCCCCGGCACCTATCGCTTCACCGGCACGAGCCTCACGACCGACGTTGCCGTGAACATTATCAATTCGAACAACACCCTCGAACTCTCGCCCGCCTCCGGCACACAGACCTGGTCCGGGGTGATTGAAGGCGGAGGACTCGTTGAAAAAACCGGCGCGGGAACCGCCGTCCTGAGCGGGAACAACACCTACACGAGCATCACAACGGTCAGCGCCGGAACGCTGATCATCGACGGAACCACCTCCGGACAGGGACAATACCCCGTGGCCAGCGGGGCGACCCTCGGCGGTTCCGGCACCATCGGCACGCTTGACTCAGATGTGATTATCAATGGAATCCTTTCCCCCGGAAACTCTCCCGGCACCCTCACCATGGATTTAGGAACAGGAAATCTGGATGTGAGCGGAGCGGAATCGCTGGTCTTCGAACTCGGCACCTCTTCCGACCTCGTCTCCTTGACCACCGGGACCCTGGAACTTGGCACGGGAGCGATTGGCTTCTCCGATTTCGCGTTCTCCGACTCCGGAGGCCTAACCAACGGTCAGTATGTCCTGTTCGATACTGGGTCCGCTATCAGCGGAACTCTGAACGGAGCCGACCTTTCAGGTTCCATCGGAAGCCTCACAGGCACATTGGAAGTCATCAATGGGGGTCAGGACCTTGCACTCAATGTCATCCCCGAGCCCTCCACCCTGATCCTGGTTGGACTGGCTCTTGGCACCCTGGTGTTCTTCCGCCGCAAAGCGTAACACCCGACCCACTCGAACCCTCGCTCCCGCCCTTTTACCAGGCGGGAGTTTTTGTGTAAGCACATGAAACGGAGGTTGGCCTTTCAGGCCGACACGCATGAACAGGTTAAGTCGAATAAAGCTGACTTCTCTTCACCAACCGACACCGAAAAAACCATGACGCCACCCCTCCAACTCGGAATCCTCGGTCTCGGCGAAGGCCGGAGCATCCTTTCCGCCTGCCAGACCAGCGACCTCGCCACCGCCACCCTGCTCTGCGACCTCAACGAGGATCTATGCAAACAGCGCTGCGCCGAATCCGGTTGCGAACGCTACACCACATCCTATGCCGAGATGCTGGCGGATCCCTCCATCGAAGCGGTGGCCATTTACACCCCCGACCCCCTGCACGCCGAGCACGTCCGCATGGCCGCCGAGGCGGGCAAACACGTCATCTGCACCAAACCTCTGTTTAAGGGCCTGGCTGAGGCTGCCGACGTCAAAACCGCGGTCGAAAAGGCCGGAATCCAGGTCCTGGTTGGCCAGAGCTGCCGCTTTTTCCACACCTTCGCCCGTCAGGCGGAGGAGCACGACCGGGTCGGGGACCTGCTCTCGGTCGAGGCCCATTATAACGGCGACAAACGCGGCGGCACCAGTGGATCCTGGGGCAAGGCGGGCGCGGTGGACTGGCTCTACACCGGGCTCGCCCATCCGGTCGACCTGGTCTATTGGCACCTCGGCCCCATTCATTCCGTCCAGGCCGTCGGCACCCTCAGCCCCGCCGGGAAAAAACTCGGCCAGACCGCGCCCGACACCCTGCACGTCATTCTTCAGGCCGAATCCGGGGCGGTTGGCCGCGTCACCGGCTGCTACGGCTCGCCGCACGCCCACCCCGAATCCGAGCCCATGATCGGCTGCACCCTCCGCGGCTCCACCGGCACCACCCAGGCCTGGTATCCCCAGTTCCGCTATTGTGTGCACACCGATGACGAAGGCGATGTCGCCTACAACTTCGACCACGAACATCCGTACTACTTCCGCTGGGGGGGCGCCATGCACCACGCCGGTGAATTCCAAAACTATCTGGAACACTTCGTCCACCATCTCCTTGCCGGCACTTCCCCCCGCCCCAATCTGGACGACGGCATTCACGTCATCGCGGTACTCGAAGCCATCGGTGAGGCATTGTCATCCAGTCAGCAGGTGCAGATTGAAGCCGTCCTTGAGCGCAACAACCTGGGTCACTCCACATCACTCTGACCTCTGCACTCTACCCTCTGACCTCTTCTGCGATGCTTTCCCTCCTCGCCAGCCACATCACCTCCCACGACCTTCGCACCCGCATGCCGTTCCGCTACGGCATCGTCACCCTCACCGAACTGCCCCACGTCTTTGTCCACGCCACCCTGAACATTGACGGCACGGAATCCCGGGGCATCGCCGCCGACCACCTGCCCCCCAAATGGTTCACCAAAGATCCCGATCGCGACCCGAGAGACGAGATCACCGACATGCGCCGGGTCATCGACCAGGCCGCCGCCTTCGCGCGGTGCATCAAAGCCCCCACCCTCTTCGAATGGTGGTGGCAACTCTTTCTAAAGCAAGACACCTGGGCGCAGCAGAATCACATCCCACCCCTGCTCGCCCACTTCGGCACCTCCCTGCTGGCCCAGCTCGATGCCAGCACGGGAGGCAAGGTCG
>CAZVCO010000084.1:4995-12670 GCA_964625795.1 uncultured Verrucomicrobiota bacterium
CCTTTTGCCGGCACCACGACCGCCCCTTTCACCAGCTTCTGCGCGAAAACGCCTTCGGCGTCGACTGGTCCCTTAACGAGCCCCGCCTCGCCGGGGTGGACTGGATCTCCCTGCTCCCCGAAAAACCGCTCGCACAAGCCACCCTCCGCCACACCGTTGGCATGGTCGACAAACTCCGCGAAACGGACATCTCCCCGGACGAACGCCTCGACGACGGACTCCCCCAGTCCCTGGAGGCCTGCATCCGCAGATATGGTTTGAAGGAGTTCAAACTGAAGCTCTCCGGTGACACCGAATCCGACCTCAAGCGTCTAACGGACATCGCATCAGTCATCACCGAACACGCCCCGGCGGACTTTTGCTTCAGCCTCGACGCCAACGAACAGTTCACCTCCCCCGATCAACTCCACGCTTTCGCCCTCGCATGCCAAAACCGTTCTCACCTGAGACAGTTTTTGGCACGGCTGGCGTTTATCGAGCAGCCGCTGTCGCGGAAGGTCGCGCTGGAGCCGGACCAGCCCGATATCCGCTCCTGCTGGCCGAAGCCGGTATCCATCATCATCGACGAATCCGACGGCGGCTGGAACGACCTCCCCGCCGCCCTCGACAAAGGTTACAGCGGGGTCAGCCATAAAAACTGCAAAGGGGTGTTCAAAGGCCTCCGCAACGCCTGTCTTGTGCGCCACCACAGGCAAAAGGCCCCCGATGACCGCCCCTGGCTCACCTCCGCCGAGGACCTGGCCAACATCGGCCCCGTCGCCCTGCAGCAGGACCTCGCCGTGCAGGCCGCCCTCGGCAACGCCAGCATCGAACGCAATGGACACCACTACTTCGACGGACTCACCGCCTTCCCACAGGAAACCCAGGACCACGTCCTTGCCGCCCACCCCGATCTCTACCGCCCCCCCTGCCATCTCTATGTGGTCGACGGACAGATCGCTCTGGACAGCGTCAACCGCGCTCCCTTCGGAACCGTAGGCCCCGACGACTCGGAAGGGCAATCAGCGTAGACCCCGACGTCCCGGCGGGGGCAACCAACGTAGGCCCCGACGTCCCGGCGGGGCAACTCCACAGCAATCCAACACCCGTCGGAGTTGACCCGTCGGGACGCCGGGTCCTACGGTTTAACGCGTAAAACCCTCTTGCGCTTTACAGAGCATAGAATCCTTCCTACATTCGTACCCATGAAACTTCTCCCTACTTTCTTCCTCATCTTACCTTTCGCCCTCTCCGCCGAAATGATCCTGCACGAGCCCTTCGACCTGGAGCTGAACGAAGATGATGCCAGATTAAAAACCCATAATGGCTGGCAACACAGTTTTGAGTATGCGGGCGAATCCGACGCGATGGTCCGTGAAGGCGCGGTACATAGCGGGGTATCTCCCTTCGAGGACAAAGGATATTGTATTCAGGCGTCCAGCACCAAAACCAGCGCCTACAAAAAACTGCCCGGGACGCTGAACGGGAAAACCGTCTATTTCAGCTATGTGGTGAACTCATTCAAACGGGGCAATTTTTCCGGACTCCGGTTCCGCAGCAAAAAAGGAATGCCGGTCGCGGTAGGGCTGACCGAGGAAGGTTTTTTTGGCAGCGTGTTCGGCAAAGACGAGAAAAGCACCGGTGAGGGCGAAACCAACACCAGGTATATGGTCATCGGCAAGTTGGAAACCAGTGACGACGGCCACGAGGTGAAACTCTCGTTCAGTTATTATGACTCTGTGAAAGACATCCCGGACAATGTGCCCAACCAATGGGCGGTCGAACTGAAAGCGAAGACCGGCCCCCAGGAATGGGACGGAGTGGAATTCCGGTCCGCCAGCGGCAACACCGCCTTCGATGACCTGCGCATCTCCACCGAATGGACCGACGTCGCCGGCACATGACCCGTCTGTCGGCTCTGCTGGTTCTCGCCCTGCCTCTGACGGCTGCGACTCCCCTGCTGGAGCATGGCCCCTCAGACAAACCCGTTTCGCTGGGCGAAGACGATTTTGCCTGGCCGCAAACCGGGTCTCTGGAGATGGTGTTCCAGTTTCCGGATATCGGAGGCACCCTGGATCTGGCGTCCGATCTTCGGAACGACTACCTGAACGCCCGGCTGTTTGACCTGCCCTTCATGAAGGGCAGGTTCTGGGCGTTTTATCAAGAGGGACGGCATCAGGGTGCCGGGCTGGCGTTGCTCATGCCGGATCAAAGCGGAGAGGAGAAACGACTGCAGATGGCCATGAGCCGTCTGGATGGAAAAAAACCCTATCATCTGGTTGTGACCTGGGACCTGCCGCAAAAGGACATCCGGCTCTACCTGCAGGGCGTTCGTCAAGGGGATCTCAGTCATTGGGGTGCGGACAGTCCCGACATCGCCAACCCCGGCACCGGCCCCGCATCCTTCGGCGGCGACGTCCGACATGATGGCAGGGTCCTCTCCTCAGTGCAGGTCGAACAAGTACGCATCCACGATCAGGTGCTGTCCGCCGAACAGATCCGGGCTCGCGCGGCCGCCCTGGAACTGCCCCCGCTCTCCGGCGAGGGACGCACCGTGTTCGAGGACGGACTGAACCTGGAGGGCATTGAACTCACACCCGTATTCAGCACCGATTTCCTGTCCGAACCTGACTGGCAGCATGAAGAGACCCTCTTGGAGGGCGACAAACGGGTAAAACTCCCCACCGCCGACTGGGTGCTCGAAGGCCCTAACGCCACCCTCACTGAGTTAGAGAACGGCATCCGGCTCAGCACCAACGCACCCGAGGACCGTAAACTCGGACACATGGTCCTCTGGCTGACCAAAGAAATGCCGGCGGATTTTCTACTGGAGTACAGCTTCTCTCCCGAAAACGACCGCAAAGGCCTTGGGATCGTCTTTTTCAATGCCCGCAATCCGGAGGGCGACACCCTCTTCGACCTGGACCTGCCCGTGCGCCGCGGCATGTTCCGCGAATACATTATCGGGGCCATCGACAGCTATCATGTCTCCCCCTGGGCGGCGGACGACAAAAACCTGCGCCGTACCGCCAACATGCGCAAAAACAGCGGCTTTATGATCGTCTCCATCGGCAACGACCGCATTGGCGGCTCCGGCCCGGGCCCCCACACCGTCCGAATCCTCAAACGCGGAGGTCATGTGCAGGTGGAGTCCAATGGCGTCCTTGCCCTGGAATACAAAGACGACGGCACAGCCCACGGCCCCGTGCACAACCACCCCGGCCTCATCGGCCTCCGTTTCATGGCCCACGGTGGCTCCGCCGTGGTACACGACCTAAAGGTCTGGCGCGTCGACTGAGCGGGTTCAGTCGGCGGTCCGCACTTCCAACTGCAGAAACCAGACATCACCCGGTGGAAGGATACGGACGGTGACGGTCTCCGTTCCGTCGCCGTTACTGTCCACCGCATGCTCCTCCAGGTAGGCGGCACCGGTGCGCCAGTTGGGGGATGTCAGATCCTCCGTGCCCAGGATACGATAGATGATACCGTCCACGCTGTACCCGGTCTCGGTGCTCCCGCTGCCTGTGCCCTGTCGACGCCGGAAACTGAATTCCGGCTGACTCACGTCTCCGTACGTAACCATTTCCATACCCGGCTCCAATTCTCCCGCAGAGGTCCAGGGTGTTCCACCCAGTGCGAACTTCATGAGGTTGCGCAATCCGTCCCCGGCCGGATTGGCCATGTTTCCGGCATCACCGATGGCGGTGACGGTTCCGAAGTGGGTCTGCCGCCAGCTCTCCAGCGGCGTGAGCACCAGGCCGTCGTTGAACGCACTCTCCCCTTCCCCGCCGCCGGGCTGATAGTTGACATCGGGGGTGAGCAGGATTTTGTCCACGATGATCCCGTCCTCACGGGGCCAGAGGTTGACGGTGTGCAGCCCCGCCGTCGGCACCTCGATGGACACCCGGACCGAACTGTTGTTTTTCCCGGCCCACACCCAGTTCGCTCCAATGGAGTAGCCATTGGCGTCTCCGGCGCGGAAAATGTATTCGGCTTCCGGAGAGAGCGTTCTGTTAATACCGCCATGGAGGGAGTCGCCTGAATCGCCGTCGACATCCGGCTGACGGCAGCGCACCCAGAGGTAATGGGTGCCGGTCTGGTTGAAGTTGACCTCGAAGCTCAGCACCGGGGCCGTGCCCACGTTGTTGTTGAAGAAGGTGTTGTCGTCCGGCCCCACCTGCATGGCGGCCGTTCCGGAATAACCGGCAAATGCAGTGGTCTCCTCCCAACTGTCGGCACTGCCGTTCGACCCTTTGGCGCTGTAATTCTCCGCCTCCATCACCACCAGATACGGGGCACTGTCGGACTGCTGGAATCCGGAAACCACAGTTTGGGTGACAAAAGTGGTTTCCGCCGCCGTGCGGGGCACATTCCCGTCCAAGGCTTCCACGCGGAAATCGTAGCTCTGGTCCGGAATCAGCCCGGTCACCGCATAGGCGGTGATGTTGGCCGCGACCGCATCGCTCAGCGTGATCCAGGGACCGCTTCCCGACCGACGCATCCGCACCCGGTAGCCCATCTCTCCCGCCGCATCGGCCCAAATCAGATTCACCTCGCGGGGGTTTCCATCGGCGGCCTCCACCTTGGGCGGCAGCGTGACGTTCGCAACAGACGAGACCGGCCCGGTAAAGTAATCGTCGAAAGCGCTGACCCGGTACTGATAGTTCCGTTCCAGACCCGAAACCGTATCATCGAAGCTGGTGGCACTCCCGGCGGCCTGTCCGGCCGTGGTCCAGAGACTGCCGCCGGTAGGCCGTCTCTCAATGAGAAAACCACTGGCACTGCCACCGAAGGTCCAGGAGATCCTCGCATGATCCACCGACAGCGCACTGGCGGAGAGAGCCGCCGGTGCCGGCAGCGGCGCACCCGCGGCGGCCACGCCGGAGACAGCCTCCCCATGGGTGTTCACCGCGAATACCCGGTAAAAGTAGCGGGTGGTGTCGGCATCGCTCACCGTAGTGTCGGAGTGAAAGGTGCTGCCCGCAGGCAGGGTGGTCAGGGTGGTGAATCCGGAATCGTCGCTGAGACTGCGCTCGATGCGGAAACTGTCCTCGTTCGCCGAGGCGTCCGTCCAGGAAAGATCGATCCGGGTATTGGAAAGCCGGGCCGCCGACAGCCCGGTTGGCGCATCGGGCACGGCGGCATCGGTCACCGACAGACTGACCGGCAGCACCCGGTAGTCGGCCCCGTCCACGTCTGAATCCACCTGCAGAAAACTGCTGTACTGACCCAGGTCGAGATCCGTGGCATCCACCGTCACCGTCACCGTCTGCGTTTCCCCCGGCTGCAGCGTAAGCGTATCAGTGGCCATGGAGAGAAGCTGCGCCTCCTTCCAGAACACAATGGCGTGGTCAATCCCGTCACCCGCAGGCAGATAGGGTTGATTGTACACCACCTGAAGGATTTCACGCTCCGCTTCGCCGAGCGGTTGCTGAATGCCGATCGTGGCCGCCTCGTTAATGCCCGCGAGCATGTTGTTGTCTTTGTAGTAAAAATAGATCGTGCCGTCTTTTTTCAGCACGGCCTGCCAAGTGGAGACCCGGCTCTTGATCCCGGTGGCGGCCACAAATTCGTTCCACTGCACGATAAACGTTTCCTCGTCCACCTGCTGATAATACACCCCGTCCGAGTTGTAGCGGTTTGTCGTGGCCCACAGCGGGGCCAAATGAACCCGTCCGAAAACAACGTTGTAGGGAAACGGCTGATTGGGAGTCCGACCATAAATATCCCCGCCAAACCCGATCACTCCTGGGTGGGTGAATCCCAGCGTGCTGTAGGAGTCGGAGTAATAGGGAAATGCAAATCCGATGGGGATGGCATCGTCGATGGTCGCCCCGAGCTGTCCGCTGAACCCGGTGTATTTCGTGCCGGTGAATTGAATGTCCCGCCAGGTAAACCGCGGGACGATGTGCCTGTTGTTGGAGTTCCGGCTGTCGTTCCATTGGTAGCCGCCCGTCTCGACGGGGTAGTCAAACGTGTAACTGCGTGCGCTGTCGAAGGGATTGCCGATGGTCAGCTGGATCTGACGGGTGGAGCCGGGTTCGAGCTGGGTGTTGATCGCCTCCGCACTGAATTCCTCATCGTCCCGGAGGGTAAGCGAGGCGGCGGACGTGCCCAGGTTGTATGCACCGGAACCCAGCCCAATCGTTAGGGTCTCGTCCCCCTCCAGCAACCCGTCCTGCAACAGCGTGAGGGTGATCCGCGCGGTGGCGACATCGGCCGGCAGGGTGACCGAACCTGTCACATCGCTGTAATAATCCACCCCCTCGGTCGCGGTGCCGCTGAAACTGAACGGCACGGTGATGGCCGTATCGAAGTTGTCAAAACGCGAGATCACCACCTCTACTTCACGCCCGCCAGCCTCCAGCACCGTGCTGTCCTCCAGATGCACGGACACCGTGGGCGTGGTGGACCTCGTTTCCCCGGCGTGGGCACGGAAGACATTCAGATCGACGGTGATATCCCCCGGCTGGGCCGGGTTGAAGGAGATGGTCCGCGCGGTTCCGTCAAAGGTAATGCTCATCCGGCGGCTGTCCAGCACGTTGACCGAAGGCGCCGCCCCGCCGTCCTGCCAGGCCAGCAGCGCGGCCATGTTCTGCCAGCGGACCACCGGCTCCGCCGTGTTCACCCAGAGATTGTTATAGGTCTTCATGCTGTCCGGATACTGATCGTGATACCCGCCGGAGACCGGATGATCAAAAAAATCCGCCTCCACCTCCGGCAGCATATCCTCCCCGGTGATCACGTTCTGATAGCCGTCGCGCAGGATCTTATTGACGACGTCGATACTTCCCGGCGGCTGGGACAGGACCACCCGCGCATTCACCCCGCCCTGTGACCAGCTGAAGTCGTTCGCGCCGACACTGACCGGGGTATGGGCATCCACATGCATCAGCCAGGAAACCGTGGCCGGTGGAGCGTCCTCCTTCATTTCAATGTCATCGAAAATGATAAAATAGCTCTCCTCCACAAACAGCACGTGCCGGTGCCAGCGCTTGAGACCCGGACCCGGCAGCGTGCGGTAGGCCTTGGTCGCATCCCCCACCCAGTGGGTGTACCCGGCATGCTCCTCGTAGGCGAGCAGGCGGCCGACGTAGGGTTCGCTGGGGCTGTTCTCATTGAACCACTCCTGGCCCCGGCCATCGATGAGGATGCTGTTGTGGCTCATGGTATGACGGCTGAAGGTGTCCGGATACCGGCGGGAGCCTCCTCCGGCGGCCAGGGTCTGCCCGTAGGCGTACCAGGCGAAGGCGTTTTCGGAGCGGTAACTGTGACTGCGTCCCCCGCGCGGACGGCTGCGGAAGATCATGCGAACACCGGAATCGAAATCTGCGGCGGTGGTGGGCGGGGTAGACCCGGCGATCACCCAGCCGCTTTCCGGAAACACGGCGGTCTTCGCTTCCGGTGCCGGTGCGACCGAGGCCCGCGCCTCGAACCGCTGATGCGCGAGCAGCACCGTCCAGGGGCGGCTGAAGGTATAGGTCTCGAGCAGATCCCCTTTCTCCGCGACCAGGGCCTCCCAGCGCGCCCGGGCCTTGGGATTTCCGGTCAGCAGGGTGAGCACTTGCTGATTGAAGAGCTGTTGATCAGTGCCGTCATAACTCCACTGATCGCCGAAGGGGATGCGGGTGTAGCCGTTGGGCATCACCTGGGAATACCATTCCTGATAGCCGGCCAGGAACGGGTTCTTCGCCTG
>CAZVCO010000085.1:0-1831 GCA_964625795.1 uncultured Verrucomicrobiota bacterium
AGCATGGAGCATGGGGCAGGGAGTATGGGGCATGGGGCGCATGTTCGTTTGAAAAGACTCAGATTCATAAGACCTAACCCCAAAAACCCCCAGTCGACCTGCACCGCGTGCTCCGCGTCCCTGCGAGAGAATCCTCCCTCCCCAGCCGGTCGACCTGCTCCGCGTCCTCCGCGTCCTCTGTGGTGCACCTATCCGGTCGACCTGCCCTGCGGTTAGTTCAGCGGCAGCATGGGATCGAGACCGAGGGTGCCGATGAATTTTTTCCGGGCGGCGTCCGGGCTGTTCTCCAACTCGGCCAGAGCGGCTTTGGCTTCGGCCAGCTGGTCGTTGAGGCCGAGGTGTTCCACCTGATCCAGGTGTGACTCGGCGTAGGCGATGCGGGCCTTGAGGTGGGCGGTGTCGAGATCGAGTTTGGCCTGGATGCGGTCGGCATACCAGTCGCTGGCCAGCACGGCCTCGCGGTCGAAGAGACCCCGGATCTCCTCATCCGCCAGGGTTTTCCCATCCATCTCTCCGTAGGCCATGATGTGGAGCAGGGCTTTCAGGGGAGGAATGGCCTGATCGATGCCGCCGTCCTCGAAGTACCGCAGGGCGGCCTTCTGCTGGGCCTCCACGATGTTGCGGATGCCGTCGACAAAATAGGGCATGCTCTGCAGTTCCGGTTTGAGCATGTCCTCGCTGAGCACCACGTCCGGATGACTGAAGATCCGTCCGAAAATATCACGGGTGAATTTCTCAGTGATGCGGTATCCCAGCCGGCTGGCCGGCACGGTTTCCCCCTCGTACTCAAAATCCTCCAGGGGCTCCATGTAGCCTTCCCGGATGAGGTAGGCGGGATCCTGTTCCTCTCTGCGCATACGGCACCACAGCTCGGGCACCAGCAGACTGATGTCATGGTCGACCCGGTATTTGTGACCGATGTATCCGGCCGCGGTGGTGAATCCGTTGCTGCCGGTCAGGATAAAGCTGAGCAGGGCGTTGTTGAGGTCGGTCACCGGCAACAGCATGTTGAAAGGGGCTTTGGTGAGAGCGCCTTCAGATCCCGCCCCGGTGGTGGAGGGGGATTTTCCGGTGAGACTGGCCACAAAGTCCATGAAGAGTTCGGGCAGGTCCTGATAATGGATGGGGTTGAACACGGCCAGCGGACGGATGCCGGCTTTTTCATCGGCCGGGTTGTTGCGGCGGCCGGGCAGCACGGCGCCCACCGGGGTGAAGACCGGGGCGTCCGCGGAGAGGCGGCGGTACAGGCGCATGCCCAGGTCGGCGAGGTATTCGTCTCGCTCGGCCGAGAGGTCGGGACGGTCCTGCAGATAGCGGGGGTTCTTGGTGGGGGAGCCGTCCACGATGCGCGGATGGGTGTTGACCACCATGAACTCCGGGGCGTCGGGATCCTCCAGGAAATCGGCCACAGCCTCCTTCATGGGATCGGTGAATTTGTCGAAGCGGATGACGTCCTCGTAGAGTTCGCGCACCTCGTCCCGGGTCAGCGGAGCATAGTTGGAGAAGAACCGGTTACCGGAGGCGTAGTCGTGCTCGGTGTGTTTGTCGTACCCGGCGATGATGGCATCGTCCGGCCGTTGGAAGAGGCGGAATTCGCAGTTCTCAACGAACTTGCAGGCCGGGGCGTCCACCCAGGCGGGCAGGCCCTCGAGCTGATCGGAGGGGATGACCACTGAGGCGGTGATGTCGTCCTCGCGCTGCAGTTTGTGGGCGGGCCAGAAATCTTTGCGCAGGGTGAACAGACGCCAGGAGTGATCGCCCTCGGCGTAGCCGATACGGACATAGGTGGCGATCACCTGGCGGCCGCGGTAGCGCAGCTCCACTCCGGGGC
>CAZVCO010000085.1:2000-12634 GCA_964625795.1 uncultured Verrucomicrobiota bacterium
CGCTGAAGTCATGCCGGGTGATGGCGTCCACCTGATCCAGATCCTCCTCAAAATTGGGGGTGAACACCGGGGCGTGCACCATGGCGTCGGTGATGGGTTTGGAGATCTCGGATTTGCCGCCGCCTGAGACGGTGCAGGGTTTGTGACAGACCAGGCCCTCGGCCGCGGTGCCGGACAGGCGCCAGCGCTGACCGGTCCTGGGATTCTCCAGCCGGATTTTGTATCCGCTCGGCAGCACGTAGGTGTAATCGGGTTTCAGCCGCAGTTCCTGCGCACCGTCGTCGTTTTCCCAGCTCACACTGAGGGTGCGGAGCTGGAAGAGGGCGTCATCCGGCACGTAGAGGATGGACGGATAGGTGCGGTCGACCGCGTAGCCCTCCGGTTTGACCGAGATGCGGTCGCCCAGATTTTTCACCACGTCCTCGAAAGTATGCCGGTCGGCCTTGTCCCGGATAATGCGGCTGAGCTGAAAATCCTCGCCCAGGTCGAAGCTGGGGAAGGCCAGGGCGCCGCCGGCGTGTTCCTCCTCGGCCAGGCCGAAGAGATTGGCGGCGTAACTGAGCTGGGTTTTCACCTCTTTCTTGCAGTACCCGAAATAGTTGTCGGCAATCAGGGTGACCACCACGCCCTCCCGTCCGCGGCAGGTGACCTTGAAGGCGGTGCCGTCGTTGTAGAGTTCGTCCTCGGACTCCCAGCACATGCGGTCGCGTTTCTGCCGGTCATTGGCCTCGGAGATATGGGGGAGACCCACTTCTTTTTTCGTCAGGGTGAGCAGCTGGGGCGCCAGAATCACACAGCCGGTGTGGCCGGACCATTCGGCGATATCCAGCCGGGCGTCATTCTCCGGCAGCATGGGATTGCCGGCATTGCCGAAGATGCTTTCCACGAAATCGAGGTTGGCCACCATGTTGCCGGGGGCAAAGAACCGGGTTTCCATGGTTTTGCGTCCCAGCACTCCGGGCACCTCCGGCACCACCAGCGGGCGGAGCAGCAGGGAGACCCAGGCCTCGGCTTTCTCCTCCTGGCTGCTGGTGAACGGGAGCTGCAGCAGTTCCGGAGAGGGGGCCAGGGCTTTTTTCATCAGGGCGGCAAAGGTGGCAACCGGCACTGCTTTCTTGTCGTCGGCAATGGGGAGTCCGCCCTCACAGACATGAAAGACCCCTTTGGTGGTCCGCCGGTCGTGTTTGGGATTATGGAGCACGCCATTCTGCACGCGGTAGCTTTCGATGATATCCGAGTGGAATTCATCTTTGTCCTGGGGCAGGGAGAGGGCGCGGGCCAGACCGTGCCGGTCCAGGGTAAAGCTGTTGGTGGGGAGCCAGTTGTCCGGGCTCTCGATGCCGTGTTTGGCGAAAAAGGTTTTGAGGTAGTCGTGAATATGCTGATCCACCGGACACAGGTAATTGGCCAGCAGCCGGTCTTTGGCTTTGGCGGTGGCCAGGAGACTGTTGCCGAATTCCAGGAGGGGATTGTCGGAGCCGTCGCCGAAAATCGGCTGATCCAGGGCGGCCAGTTTGATGTTGATCAAATGCTGAAGGCCGATGCCGGAGGAAATGGAGTCCTGAGGATAGCCGATGGTGTCTTGAAGGGAGCGTGTATTCATAAAGAGGTCCTATAAAGGTAGAGGGTTCACCCAATGATTCCCCGGAAGCAAATGCAATAGGATTTCCGTGTGAATTCTGTGAAGAGGTGATTTCGCACTTTTTTGTCGCGAGACGCAACCTTCATAACCCTGTTTTTCCCCGCTTTCGTGTTTGCCAAAGGTCAAAAATAACTTTATCATCCCGGCCCTTATCAAAACCTATTTTTATGCCAGCTAAGAAAGACCAGGATCTTATTCAAGTCGACGGAACCGTTAATCAGGTTCTGCCCGCCACCATGTACCGTGTGGAACTTGAGAACGGACACGAAATCCTTGCGCACATCAGCGGCAAAATGCGGAAGCACTTCATCCGGATCACCACTGGAGATAAAGTGCAGGTGGAAATGTCTCCCTACGATCTGACCAAGGGACGCATCATCTTCCGGCATAGGAACTGATCCCCTTTTTATTCTCTCGCAGTGGCGCAGGGGGCGCGGTGCGGATCGACCGGGGCAGGGTTACCACAGAGGACGCGGAGAACGCCGAGCAGGTCGACTGGATGAGGAGGGAAGGGTTCTCTCGCAGTGGCGCGGAGAGCGCGGTGCGGATCGACCGGGGAAGGGTTACCACAGAGGACGCGGAGAACGCCTAGCAGGTCGACCGGGTGAGGAGGGAAGGGTTCTTCTCGCAGTGGCGCGGAGAGCGCGGTGCGGATCGACCGGGTTTTTTTGGGATTATGGTTTGGGGATGGATGTTTGTGTGACGACACTAGTCGGTATGTCAGCCCACCGCCCACAGCCTACCGCCCACCGCCCACATTTTACGTCTTTTTTCCTGCCTGATTTCAGGGAAGGGGGTAGGGTAGGGGTGAATTGTATCCCCTCCTGACTGCGAGATCGTGATGATCAATACCCTTTACCAATCCAAAGTGTTTCAGATGGCCTGCGATCAGCATGCCAAAGCCGCGGAGCTGCTGGGGCTGTCCCAGGAGCTGACGGAGAGGACGCGGTATCCGAAGCGGAGCCTGTCGGTGTCGCTGCCGATTGAGTTGGATTCGGGGGAGATTAAAATTTTTGAAGGCTACCGGGTGCAGCATAATCTGACCATGGGACCGACCAAGGGCGGGCTGCGGTTTCATCCGGAGGTCACCATCGGTGAAGTGGCCGCGCTGGCCATGTGGATGAGCTGGAAATGCGCGCTGGTGGGGCTGCCCTACGGAGGGGCAAAGGGCGGAGTGGTGGTGGATCCGGCGGAGCTGAGTGCGGGGGAACTGGAGCGGCTGAGCCGCCGGTACATGCAGGAGATGATTCCGTTCGTGGGGCCTCAGACCGATATCATGGCTCCGGATATTGGCACCAATGAGCAGATCATGGCCTGGATGATGGACACCTATTCTCTCTATCAGGGACATACGGTGCCGGCGGTGATCACCGGGAAACCGGTGGCCCTGGGCGGGTCGCGCGGACGGAAAGAGGCCACCGGCAAAGGGGTGGCCTATCTGGTGCTGAAACAGCTGGAGGACATGAATCTGCCGGTGGAGTCCGCGACCGTGGTGATTCAGGGGTTCGGCAACGTGGGGTCGAATGCGGCGCTGGCGCTGGCCCGGGCCGGAGCGAAGATTCTGGCCATCAATGATGCCGGGGCCGGATGGTTCAATCCCGCAGGTCTGGACGTGGAGGCGGCCGCAGCCTACGGGGATGAACATAAAACTCTCAAGGGCTGGAACGGGGGGGAGGAGATCGATGCGGACTCCCTGCTGTCTCTCCCCTGCACGGTGCTGATTCCGGCTGCGGTGGAGCGGGTGATCACCTCTAAAAATGTGCAGAAGCTGCAGTGCCGGATTCTGGCCGAGGCGGCCAACGGTCCCACCACCAACGCAGCCGCGGCGGTGATCGCGGAGCAGAGTGATATCGAGGTGATCCCCGACGTGCTCTGCAACAGCGGCGGGGTGATTGTCTCCTACTTCGAATGGGTGCAGGGACTGCAGAGTCTGTTCTGGAGTGAGAAGAAGATCTATAATCGACTGACGTCAATTCTGGATGTGGCCCGCATGGAGGTGGAGCATCAGAAAGAAAAGCTGAAAGTCAGCCGTCCGGTGGCCGCCATGACCCTGGGGGTGGCGAAAGTGGCCGAGGCCAAAGCCCTGCGGGGACTTTTTCCGTAATCAACCCCATGTTGAACCACGGATGTGCACAGACCCCCACTGATGCAGGTGGATCCGGGTTTTCAGTCATCCTGCCTGGCTGATACATTCAATGTGCCATTGTCAGGAACCACAGAAGTCACAAAAAAAACACAAAATCACAATCCGGATTTTTTTTGTGGGCCGGATATGGACGTCAATTGGGTTTAAAACCACACTGTTATGCGTATTTTGTGAATTTTGTGGTTAATCACTATGTTTTGAACATTCAATTCTACTGCGTTTACTTATCATCCAGTCGACCTTTATCAGTGGTATTAGAGATTTTCCTGTCGTTGGGGGTTTTCTTTTTGCGGTGAGTACGTTGTGGTAATGCAACCCTCCAAGGAAATTTCATGACAGACACCGCACTCACCCAGCACACCCCTCTCAACACCTTTGTCTCCCGCATGAATGATCTTTGCCGTCCCAAAGACATTCAGCTGTGTGACGGATCTGAGGAGGAATGGCAGCGGCTTACGTCTCAAATGGTGGAGGCGGGAACCCTGATCCGGCTGAATCCGGAAAAACGTCCCAACAGTTTTCTGGCCCGCTCGGACCCCAAAGATGTTGCCCGGGTGGAGGACCGCACCTTTATCTGCTCCAAGCGGGAGGATCAGGCCGGTCCCACCAACAACTGGATGGAGGACTGGAAAATGATCGAACTGCTGAGGGGGAAGTTCGACGGCTGCATGCAGGGGCGCACCATGTATGTGATTCCCTTCTGCATGGGACCGCTGGATTCTCCGCTGGCCAAGGTGGGGGTGCAGGTGACGGATTCGCCGTACGTGGTGATCAACATGCGCATTATGGCTCACATGGGGGCGGAGGTGCTGCAGATGCTGGAGCGCGAGCGGGCGGGCAAGGTCTCCTCCCGCCGCACCAAGCCCGGATTTTTCATTCCCTGCGTCCATTCGGTCGGCGCGCCGCTGCAGGAGGGGGAGACGGATGTGCCCTGGCCCTGCAACGAGGACAAATACATCGTGCACTTTCCCGCCACCCGGGAAATCTGGTCCTACGGATCCGGCTACGGCGGCAATGCCCTGTTGGGTAAAAAATGTCTGGCCCTGCGCATCGCCTCCAACATCGCCCGCGACCACGGCTGGCTGGCCGAGCACATGCTGGTGCTGGGACTTGAGCAGCCGGACGGCCGTAAAACCTATGTGACCGGCGCCTTCCCCTCTGCCTGCGGGAAAACCAATCTCTCCATGCTGGTGCCCCCGGAATCCTACCGGAAGGCCGGATGGAAAACCACCATCGTGGGAGACGATATCGCCTGGCTCTGGCCGCATGAAGACGGCAGACTCCATGCCATCAATCCGGAGACCGGTTACTTCGGAGTGGCGCCGGGCACCTCCTGGGAGTCGAATCCAACCGCCATGGAGACGCTGCGGGCCAATTGCATTTTCACTAACGTGGCGCTGACCGATGACGGCGATGTCTGGTGGGAGGGGATGACCCCGGAACCGCCGTCGCACGTGACCGACTGGAAGGGGAACGACTGGACGCCGGATTCCGAAACCACCGCCGCGCACCCCAACGCCCGCTTCACCGCCCCGGCGGAGCAGTGTCCGACCATTGACCCCGAATGGCAGAATCCGGACGGCGTTCCGGTGGAGGCGGTGATATTCGGCGGACGCCGGAAAACCACCATGCCGCTGGTCTACGAGGCGTTCAACTGGTCGCACGGTATTTACATCGGCGCCACCATGGGGTCGGAGAAAACCGCAGCCGCGTCAGGTCAGATCGGACAGGTGCGGCGCGATCCCTTTGCCATGCTTCCCTTTGCCGGGTACAATATGGGCAGTTATTTCCGTCACTGGTTTCAGCTTCAGAAACACGTGAAACGGCCGCCGCGGTTTTTTCACGTGAACTGGTTCCGGCGCGACCAGGACGGTGGATTCCTCTGGCCGGGATTCGGTGAGAACATCCGGGTGCTGGAATGGATCATCCGCCGCTGCAACGGTCAGGCCGGCGCATTGGAATCCCGTATCGGCTGGGTGCCGGTCTTTGAGGATTTCAATGTGGAGGCACTGGACTTTGATGCCGGGGATTTTGAAAAGGTGATGGCCTTTGATCCCGAGGAATGGCGGCAGGAGGTTATTTCGCAAAGCGAACTCTTCCTCCGCCTCTTCCATACCATGCCGAAACAGCTGGTCTACGAGCGTGAGCTGCTCTCCGCCCGGCTGTCCTGAACCTTACGGCCTCTACTGTAGCAGAGGCAGTGCCCCGGCGGTGTCCGGATCGGTTTCGCGGATGATCTGATGCTGCCGGCGGTACTGCCGGGGGGAGACGCCGATGTGCTGCCGGAAGCGCCGGGAAAAGTGCAGGGGATCTTCATAGCCCACCTGATCGCCAATGATGCCGATGGGGCGGTCGGTCTCGGCCAGGCAGCGGCAGGCCAGCTGCATTCGGGCCGCACACTGAAACCGTGCGGGGGGCGGATATCCGGCCCGGGCCCAGTGACGTCGGAAGGTGGCCGGGTGCATGCCCAGCTGTTCGGCACACTGTTCCCAGTCAATATGCTGCGCAGGGTCGGCCTGAATGGATGCGGCCAGTTCACGGATGCGGTCCTCCCCCTGCGAGGGTGGCCATGGACCGGGTCCGCGGCGGGTCTCCAGAATCAGCAGTTCGGCCAGGCGGTCCAGACAGTCCGGCCACTGACCGTGGGACCGCTCCCGGACCAGCCCGTGCACCTGGCGGAGAAGGTCATACAACCGGGGACCGGGTGTCACCGCCCAAATGGGGTCCTCCGTATCCAGAAAGCGGGTGGTGCAGAGATGGTCGTACGTTTCCGGTCCGTACATGAGAAAAAGCTCCTCCCAGCAGGAGTCCGGTCCGTAGTTCATGGGAATCCCCGGGTACTGGGTGATCACGCAGGGCGCCTGCACCGGCCGCCACTGATCCCGCCAGCGGTAGCGTCCCCGGCCGGACAGGATCAAAGAGAAATTCAGACTTTGAAATGTACGCTCCACCCGGTCCTTTTTTTCCGGCACGTATCCAATTGAGCGAAGCGGCAGGGCAGAGGGGAACTGCCGCTCAAACGGTGCCACGTGCAGAGTGAAAGGTGAATTGCGAAGAATATCCATAAAATTGATTAAAATGCCTATGGAGCTTGGGTTGCTGTTGACAGTATAAACATAAAGTTTCCATATCACTGAACAGAAGAGACAACATGAGTGACCCCCTCGGCATCGGCATCCTCGGATGCGGCAACATCAGCGACATCTATTTCAAAAACCTCAGCAACCGCTTTCCCTGGCTGGAGGTGCGCGCCTGCTGTGATCTCGTTTCCGCGCGTTCCGGGGAAAAGCAGGAGACCTACGGGGTGGCGGCCGAGCCGGATCTGGACAGCCTGCTGGCCCGGAAGGATATCGGCCTCGTGCTTAATCTGTCTACCCCTCCCGCACATGCTTCCCTGAACCGCAGGATTCTGGAGGCCGGTAAACATGTCTACGTGGAGAAACCGTTTGCCCTGTCGGTAGAGGAGGCGGAGGGGGTTCTGAAGCTGGCGGAGGAGACAGGCCTGCGGGTGGGCTGTGCGCCGGACACCTTTCTGGGCGCGGGGATTCAGACTGCGCGGCGGCTGATCGATGAGGGACGCATCGGCCGGGTGGTTTCCTGCAATGCCTACATGCTGTGTCATGGACATGAAAGCTGGCATCCGGATCCGGAATTTTATTACGCGGCCGGCGGCGGGCCCATGCTGGATATGGGACCCTATTATCTGACCGCGCTGGTGAACTGCGCGGGGCCGGTCCGACAGGTCAGCGGGATGACCGGGTCGGCCTTTACCGAACGGGTGATCGGCAGTGAAAAGAAAAAGGGACAGCGTATTCCGGTGGAGACCCCCACGCATGTGGCTGGCAACCTGAGATTTGAAAGTGGTGCCATCGGCACCATCGTCACCAGTTTCGATGTCTGGAAACACCGGCATCCCTGCATTGAACTCCACGGCACCGAGGGGTCGCTGCAGGTACCGGATCCGAACACCTTCGGCGGGGAGGTGCTGATCGCCGAGCCGGACAAACGTAAGGACTGGGAGCCGGTGGAGACCGCGCCGGCGTGTTATGCCGGAAACAGCCGGGGGCTGGGGGTGGCGGACTTGGCTCTGGCGGTGCGGGAGGGGCGTGACCCGAAGGCTTCCGGACAACTGGCCGCGCATGTGCTGGAGATCATGCTGGCGTTTGAACGGTCTTCGGAGCAGGGAACACAGGTGGAGATCACCCGCTCCTGCGCCCGGCCGGATGTCCTGCCCGCCACATTAACTGAACATCAACCCTGGTAACGTAAGGAACGCTTATGTCAAAAACCGCATTACTTGTCTGGGGCGGATGGGAGGGGCATCAGCCCGATCTCGTCGCCGCCCGTTTCGCCCGTGAACTCGAATCCAACGGCTATGAGGTGGAGGTGTCCGACACGCTGGAGCGGTTCGAGGATGGAGACAGCCTGGAGGGGCTGGACCTGATCGTGCCCATCTGGACCATGGGGGAGATCTCCAAAACGGCCTGTGCGAATGTGATGGAGGCGGTGGCCGACGGAACCGGACTGGCCGGCTGTCACGGCGGCATGTGCGATGCTTTCCGGACATCGACCGAGTGGCAGTTTATGACCGGCGGCAACTGGGTGTCTCATCCGGGCGGGGATTCGGTGACCTATCCGGTTCAGATGGCGCAGACCGGTCATCCTCTGGTGGAGGGCATTGCCGATTTCGACGTCACCTCCGAGCAATACTATCTGCATATCGATCCTGCGGTCACCGTGCTGGCCACCACCCCGTTTCCCCAGACGCGCTGGTATCACAGCGCCAACGGTCATGTGGACATGCCGGTGGCCTGGTGCAAGATGTGGGGAGCCGGACGGGTGTACTACAATGCTCTCGGCCATCATGACGACGTGTTCGATCTGCCGCAGGCCATGGAGATGATGCGCCGGGGACTGCTCTGGGCCGGGGAAAGCCGGTCCGCGGCCCGGGCGGCCGGCATCGGCCGTGAACACTTCACCTCTGACGCCAAAATGTTCTGAGGCTGTTTGAGCGGCTCAGTCGCTTTCCGGCTTCCGGTGCCGGGAGCGGTGGGAGCCTTTCTCCGGGATGGGGATGTTTTTGGTGGACTGACCGGTAAGCAGGGCCTCAAAGGCCGCCGGGGTGGGGGCGGTGAAGGTCATGGATTGTTTGGTGTGCGGATGCACGATCTGCAGGGTGGCGGCGTGCAGATACAGACGCTTGCCCATCATGGGTCTGTCCGCGCCGTATTTGCGGTCGCCCACCACGGGATGCCCCTGCTCGGAGAGGTGGGCCCTGATCTGGTTTTTGCGTCCGGTGTACAGATCGACCGTGAGCAGGCTGAATTTTTTTGAGGTCTGAACGGTGCTGTAGCCGGTCTTGGCAAACTGACCGCCTTCGGACTCCGGCACCGAGACCATGATATGTCCCTCCTGCTCCGCCAGATGGGAGGTGAGGATGCCCTCAGGGGGGTGGAGGTGGCCGTGGACCAGGGCCACGTACTGCTTGCTGAAGTTCTTCCATTCCTCCAGCAGAAATTCCCGGGCCGCGGGATTCTTGGCAAACATCAGGACGCCGGAGGTGTCGCGGTCGATCCGGTGCACCATGTAAATACGGGCTTTGGATCGCGGGTTTCCCTTTCGCACATAATGCAGCAGCCGGTCGTAGGCGGTGTCGCTGTGATCCCCGTCGTAGCTGACCGACAACAGTCCGCAGGCTTTGTTCACCACCAGCAGGTCATGATCCTCATACAGCACCGGAGTGCCGCGGGGCTGATGTTTACGGGGAGGGGCTTTGAAAGGTTTTGGGGAAGAGCTCACAGGGATGTGTTATCAGTTCAAGGGGAAGACCGCCATCGCAAATCGTGGCGCAGTTCGTCCCCCTGGCCGTCGCGAGCGGCAGCTCGGGCAGGCGAACTGCGAAGAGGTGTGGCGGTGTTCGCCCCGGGACGGGCTGATCCACACCGCGCTGCATGGATGAGAAGTGTGGCGCCGTTCGTCCCGAACTGCGAAGAGGTGTGGTGGTGTTCACCCCGGGACGGGCTGATCCACCGGGCTGATTCATATCTCTTGGTCTTTCCGGGGATGTTGATTGATGTTCAACATGAAATTATTTAAGTAAAGTCGACTCTTGCATCCTGAAATCCCACACCCGGTCTTCATATGAAATCTTTTCTGTCTCTCGTTTCTCTTTTCCTGCTGCCTCTGATGTGCACGGCCGGTGATCATACCTTCATCGGTATGTGGCGGCCGGATCTGAAGAGCACCCTGGCCCGGGCCGAATCCCACCCGGAGTTCAAGGAGGAGGACAGAGCGAAGATGGAGAAGATGCTGCCCCAGTTTATCGGTCCGCTCCGGATGCAGCTCACCGGCTCCGAGATCCTGATGAAGCACGGATCCCGTCGTGAGCAGACAGCGCCCTATGAGGTGGTGTCCAGCTCAGAGGATGAACTGGTGATCCTTCTCCGCCCGACGGAAGTCGATGAACCGCTTGAGGCCAGGATGACCCGTATTGAAGGGGATCAAGTCGAGCTCCGCATCGAGGGAAACCATGACCTCGACATGGTGGTCTGGGTGCCGGCCGACAGCATGGAGGCGGAGGACCTGAATCTTGCGGCGGTGGTGGCCGGTGCCATGGGCACATCCGGCAACGAGACCTCCGACGCCCCTGCGGCACCCGCGCGGTCCGTCAGCCCGGAGAAAGCGATTGAGAACAATCTGCGAATCATCGAAACCGCAGCCATGCAGTATATGCTGGAGCACGGTGTGAATACCGTCACCTTTGCCGAGCTGGAGGGCGATTATTTCAAATCGATTCCATCCATCGCGATTCAAGTACATCCATTCCATCCATCGCGATACAAGCAA
>CAZVCO010000086.1:0-5839 GCA_964625795.1 uncultured Verrucomicrobiota bacterium
GTGGTGACGTTTCACACCATCGGGAGTACCCCCGACGTCGGGGTACTGACCGAACAGGACGTCAATGATCCGGGAAGCTATCGCTATGTGCGGTATCTCAGTCCTGACCAGGGATTCTGCAATGTGGCCGAGGTGGAGTTCTGGGAAGACGGGGCGCCCGATGCTCCCACCGGACTGTCCGCGGCCTCAGTAACCGGCGCGGTGGATCTGGACTGGAACGATAACAGCGATGTGGATTTCGCCAGTTACAACGTGTACCGCGGCACCAGTCCGGGCACCTTTGATCCAACCCCCATCGCCACGGGGCTGACCTCCATTCAGTACAGCGACACCACGGTGGCGAATGGGACCACGTATTCCTACTTTGTCAGTGCGGTCGACACCGATGGCTATGAGGGAGCCAACAGTGCGGAGGCCTCCATCGAGTACGTGGTCAATGAGGTCGAGCCCTACGTGGATGCCGGGCCGGATCAGAGCGTGACCATGAGCGGCGATGCGCCCTGGACCCCGGCTCAACTCACGACCGAGGCCTGGTATGATGCCAGTGATGCAGGAACGATTTCCGATACGGGAGGGACGGTGACGCAGTGGAATGACAAGAGCCCGAACGGTCTGCACCTGCAGGCGGCGGGAGGCCGGGAGCCGACCACAGGGGTCAACACCATCAACGGCACCAACGCGCTGGATTTCACCAGTGATGCCATGTCCACCTCCAGCAATCCTTTCGGGGCCTCTATGACGGATGCCTTTGTCATCATGGTGCACAAAGTCGACGATGACAGTAATCAGGGTACCCTTTTCTCTCTGACCGGTTCAAGTGGTTCCCGCTGGCAGGCCCACGCCCCCTACAATGGAACCGCTTATTTTGATTGTGGTGGCACCGGAGGTGCAAGCCGGGTGAATACCAACTATGGCACAGACACAGGGGACAATGTGTTAGTGGGCTTTTATGGAAGCACAACCGATAGTGTGCAGCAGATCTTTAAAAACGGCGAAGTGCTGGTCGGCGATGCCAGTGGACACACCGTCAGCACCGTGGGGAATATTTTCATCGGCAGTGACGGCGGATCCACCTACCAGGACACCACCATTGGTGAGGTGATCATTGTTAATGGAACCGTAAGCCAGGCTGACCGCCAGAAGCTGGAAGGCTATCTCGCTCACAAATGGGGCCTCGCAGGCAGTCTGCCCGGCGATCATCCCTACAAAGCCGCGCCTCCCGGAGGGGCCGGTGCCAGTGCGGACATGGCCGCCGACACGTCGGATGCGGATGGCAATCCGCTGACGCTGACGTGGACCAAGGTTTCCGGCACGGGCACCGTCAGCTTCAGCGATGCCTCCGCGGAGGATCCAACCGCCTATTTCTCGGAGGCCGATACGTATGTGCTCCAGCTTGAAGCCGATGACGGGGTGTTTCAGACCACCGACACCGTCACCATCACGGTGACCACGTCCTCGGATTCAGATGGCGACGGCATGGACGACAGCTGGGAGACCGACAACTTCGGAGATCTTACCCGGGATGGTACTGGTGATTATGACAGCGATGGTGTGGATGATCTCACCGAGTTCACCAACGGAACCGATCCGACCACCGATGACATCGCTCCTCCGGCGCCCACCAATCTTCTGGCCACCAGTGGTAATGGATCGGTGAGTCTCAACTGGGATGACAGCATTGCCGGTGATTTCCTTGGTTTCACCCTTTATCGCAGCACCACGGAAGGGTCCGGATATTCTCTGGTGGAGTCAGGGCTGACTGCGAGCGAATTTACCGACACCTCCGTGAATAATGACACGACCTATTATTATGTGGTCCGTGCAGGTGACACCAGTGGCAATGCATCCACCGACAGTACAGAAGTCTCCGCCACGCCGACAGGGGACCTGTTGGTCAGCGTTGGGCCTGACGGTGATCTGGTGTACGAAACCTATGCCAACCAGGGGCAGCTAAATAAGGTCCACACTGTGCCGGACTTCTCCCGTGCCGGTTATGGCGGCGGGGGAGTGGAAATTCCTTTCGTGCCCGCGGAAGTGACCCTGTCTCCCTCTGGAGGGGATGACACCCTCGCCATTCAGAATGCCATCGATACGGTATCCGCGCTTCCATTGGTCAACGGGTTCAGGGGAGCGGTTGTTCTGCAGGCCGGGGAATATACCGTTTCCGACACATTGCTGAGTGGCAATGGAGGCGCTTTGACCATCTCCGCCAGTGGCGTGGTGATCCGCGGGGAGGGTCAGCAGGAGACCGGTGGTACCACCATCACCTACACGGCCACCACTCAGTCCGACCTTTTCCATGTGCATGGGAGCAGCAACCCAAGTTACGTGGGCAGCAGTGCCAGGGATATCAGTGACAGCTATGTGCCGGTGGGATCCTTCACGGTGACTGTGACCGATGCCTCCCCGTTCGCACCCGGAGATTTCGTCCGTATCCGTAATATAATGAACCAGCAATGGGTGGAGGATATCGGGATGACGGTAGCTGGCGGCCTCGGTGGCGAACCAGACGATCCCGCCTGGAATCCGGCCGACTTCCAGGTGTCCCATTACCGCTATATTGAATCCATCAACGGAAATGAACTGACCCTGGACGCTCCGATTACGCAGACCATTGAAGACCAGTACGGTGGCGGGGAGGTATTGAAATACACCTACACCGGAGCCATTGAAAACGTGGGGATTGAGAACATCCGTTTGGAATCCACCTATACGGCAGAGGATGATGAGGATCATGGCTGGCAGGCAATCGAGATGCGCCGGGTGAAGAACGGCTGGGTGCGGCAGGTGACTGCGCAGTACTTTGGAATGGGCCTGATTCTGGTCGATGACGTCGGTCAGTTTATTACGGTCGAGGACTCCGCCATGCTGGATCCGAAGTCCATCACTACCGGTGGACGTAAATATTCATTCAATGTGGATGACTCCACCTACAATCTCGTGCAGCGGACCCTGAGTCGCGGCGCGCGTCACGATTATGCCTCGGGCTCCCTCACCCCCGGACCAAATGTGTTCGTCGATGGCCTCGCCATTCAATCCAACAGTGACATCGGCCCCCATTTCCGGTGGGCCACCGGCGAACTCTATGACAACATCAGGACCGACAATGATATCAACGTGCAGAACCGTCTGAATGCCGGCACCAGTCACGGTTGGGCGGGTGCACAGATTATGTTCTGGAATGTGGAGGCGCAGGAAATTCGTTCTGATGCGCCAACCGGTGCCATGAACTGGAGTATAGGCACGGTGGGAATTAAAGCGGAGAGCCCTTCCTTTATGTCCCCTTGGGAGCCCTTCGGCATCTGGCAGTCCGAACAATCTCCGGTTGCGCCCCGCTCACTCTACTACGCTCAGTTGAAGGACCGCCTGGGGACGGATGCGATGCGCAAGGTGATCCTGCCGGAACAGGAGTCCGGTCGTATCTGGACCGCGTTGCAGAGCTGGGACGGGGACGGCCTTCTGCTCGACGGAGTGGTGGCCTGGTATGACGATAGTGCCTCGCCTGAAGTCTTGACCGATATCACTGTCAACGCCCGGATTCGTGACCTGAATATTCAGGAGAATCTGACCTCCACCACCTGGAGCAAAGTCACCGGACCTGGTGGCGTGACCTTTGGAGATGATTCTCTGCTGGAAACCACGGTGAACTTCGACACGCTGGGCACCTACGAGATCCAACTCACCGCAGACGATGGCAGCAGGCAGGTCAGCGGAAGCTTCACCATCGTCGTAACCGACCCCAATGGGCTTGGTACCCCGGCTGCACCGACCGGTCTGGTCGCCACTGCGGGCGAAGGACAGGTCAGTCTCGATTGGAACGACAATGGCGAAGCCGATCTGGCCAGTTATAAGGTGTACCGCAGCACGACATCCGGAAGCTACGGTGCGGCGATCGCCAATGTGAGCAGCCCGACCAGCACCTATGTCGACAGCTCGGCGGTTCCCGGGACCACCTACTTCTATGTGGTCACTGCGGTCGATGATGATTTGAATGAGTCCATCGTGAGTAACGAGGACTTGGCGACTCCGACCGAGCCCAATCAGATCCCGGTTTTTGACAGCGATCCCCTTGTTAAAGCGGCGGCAGAAGTGAACGCACTCTACAGCGGGAGTCTTGCCGACGATGCCGGCGATGGCAACGACGACCCCATAACCTTCAGCTTGTGGTATCGCTTCGCTTGATCTCGATATCACCAACTTCGATTGTTCCAATTTGGGCAACAATCAGGTGACACTCGACTGGAATGAGAACGGAGAAACTGATTTTGACAGTTATACGGTCTACCGCAGTGTGACCACCGGATCCGCCTACACGCAGTTGCAGTCCGGATTGACGGAGAACAGCTATACGGACGAAACCGCCGAAAACGGCACCGAATATTTCTACGTCGTCCGCGCTGTCGACAATGCAGGCAATATCTCCTCCGACAGTAACGAAGCTCCGGCCACTCCGACTGCCCCGACAGAGGTGCAGGTGCTGGCGACGGATAATGCCTATATTCGTTGGTCCTCCCCCGACACGGTGTTTGATGTTTCGGAATTCTTTATGGCCGACCGTAACCAGTTTATTTACGGAGCCCGCGAGGCCTATATTCGGTTTCCGCTGACCGGTGAAGATGAAATGGGAGGGGTGTCGATTGAGAACATCGAGTCCGTCACCTTGGAACTCTACTCAACCAATACCAGCAGCCACATCATCTATGTGTACGCCATGCTGGACGGGGTGCAGTCAGAGGTGTCTGACCAAAGCGAAAGCAGTTGGACAGGCGGCACAGGCGGCACGGGAGGAAATCTCACGCCGAATACCAGACCGTTTGGTAAAGATGCCCATTTGCCGGTGACTAACTTGTCGACTGTCAAACTGGGCGAGGCGCAGAATGTCGCCTCGGGTGAGGTGCTGCAGATTACCATCACGGAAATGGAGGTCTTCAGGGAACTGATTCGAAACGATACCAATGGCGAAATTACTCTGGTGATGAACTCCAGCGAAAGCGGCGGAGACAATTTCTTTGCCTCGGTTTACAACTCGGGTGGGAATCCGGTTCCCGCGCTCAGGGCAGGAGTCACACCACCCGATGTCACCCCCCCGGCCGCGCCGACCGGTTTGGCCGCCACCCCGTTGGATGCTTCAGTCATGCTCGACTGGAATGACAGTCTGGAGGAGGACTTTGCCAACTACACCGTCTACCGAAGCACTACCGAAGGAACCGGACATACCGAACTGCAGGCGGGGCTGACCGGCAGTGAATATCTGGACGATACGGCAATCAATGGCACGGAATACTTCTATGTGGTCCGGGCCTTGGATCTCACCGGGAATCTCTCAGCCGCGAGCGTTGAAGCCAGCGCCATCCCTCTGCCGGATCCACCCGCTGCACCGACGAATCCTGACGCGACCGGTGGCCGCAAATCGGTCAGTCTGAGCTGGACCGATGCCAGCACTACAGAAACCGGCTTTATCGTGCAGCGGAGCATCACCTCCGGCAGCGGATTTACCACCGTCACCACCACCGCGGCTGATGCTACCAGTTTCATTGATACAGGATTGCAGGCAGGGACACCCTATTTCTACCAGGTGCTGGCCACAAATACGGGTGGTAACAGCTCCCCGACCCAGCAGGTTTCTGCCACCACCTGGACCGAACAGGAGGAGTATTTCGACGACAGCGGGATCTCACACGATGCCGATCCGGCTGATGATTCGGACGGAGACGGCATTTCAAACGAGGATGAATTTATCGTTCAGACCGACCCGGATGATCCGGCCTCGACTTTCACGGCCACCGTAGAGGCCCCTGCGGCGGGAGAAGATGTGGCCTTTACCGTTCCCACCGCTTCC
>CAZVCO010000086.1:5849-9534 GCA_964625795.1 uncultured Verrucomicrobiota bacterium
ACCGGAATTCTCTCGAGAGCGGCGACTGGATGGTGCTGGAGGGCTATGAGAACATCGACAGCAATGTGACCAACCCGGTGCGGGTGGAGGATTCTCTTTCAGACAGCTCAAACCGGTTTTACCGGGTCGAGGTGCAAATGACCCCGTTCAGTACGCCCTGATCAACAGGGTGCATGAGATCCTCAGGTTCTGTATGGCGGTGATCTGCTTCACCTGCCGGGCAAGCCGGCAGGGGTCGTTGTGTGTGGAGGATGGCGCTAGCCGCAGATCTCATTCACCTGCCGGGCAAGCCGGCAGGGGTCTATTTTCCGTTTTTATTTGGGGTGCTGGCAGGAAATGCCCCCTGCGGGCTTGCCCCGCAGGAGCGCAAGACCTGTGGCTGGCTACTCACCCCTATCCCCGCCACGACCCCTGCCAGCTTGCCTGGCAGGTGAAGAAGATCCTTGGCTCCCTCTTTAAGTCACAGCTCTGGTTTATACCAATTACCGAAATGAATCGGTAGAAAATGATGCGTCCTTTATCTCAAATGAAACCTCCTAATCGTGCTCGTAATCATAATCGAAGAATTGATTACGATTACCAGTAGGATTAGGATTACGAAATTAAACACCGGAAATCATTGGTAAATGATATCACCCGTCAGAAAAGCGGATTATAGGTCATATGATCGGGGGCTCAGACAGAACGTGTGTGCCGGGGCGTAGTGCCTAAGTTACAGGTTCCGACGGATAAACTCGTCGGCCAGACGGTCGTAGGCCCCTGCGCCCAGTGAGCTGGAGTCGTAGTTGAAAATGTCCTGTCCGTGGCTGGGGGCCTCGCTGAGGCGGACGTTGCGGGGAATCATGGTCTTGTACAGTCCGTCCTGAAAATGGTTCCGCACCTCCTCCACCACATCCTTGGAGAGATTGGTGCGGGTGTCGAACATGGTGAAGACCACTCCGTCCAGCCGTAACGCCCGGTTGGAGGACTCCTGGATTTTAATCACCATGTCCATGATCACGCTCAGACCCTCCAGGGCATAATATTCGCACTGCAGGGGCACCAGCAGACTGTCCGCCGCGCTGAGACTGTTGAGGGTGAGCAGACCGAGGGAAGGGGGGCAGTCGAGCAGAATGACATCATACCGTCCCGACTCCCGCACCGGCTGCAGCACCTCCCGCAAGCGGGTGAGCATGTTGTCTCCCCGGGCGATTTCGATTTCCGCTCCGGCCAGGTCCAGAGTGGAGCTGATGAGATCCAGCCCCTCGCTTTCGGTGGACTGGACCGCCTCCAGTGCCGGCAGATCGTCCAGCAGCACCGAGTAAATACTGGGCTCACTCTCTTTGTCCCCTCCCAGTCCGGAGGTGGCATTGGCCTGGGGATCCAGATCCACCAGCAGGGTGCGTTTGCCGTTCAGCCCCAGAGCGGCGCCGAGATTGATACTGGTGGTCGTTTTGCCAACGCCGCCTTTCTGATTGGTGATCGCAGTAATATGAGTGCCCATATCGTTTCAGTACGTTTCCAAGGAATCCTTGACAACGGAAATCAACAGAGATCCGTTCGGAAGCATTCTTTTCCGACAGGATGAACAGGATTCCATACGGAACCCCGCTTCAAAATCCTGTACCATCCTGTATATCCTGTCAAAACTCCCATCTTATCACCTTTCCGGTCGAACGAGGTTGATCCTCACCGGCAGATGCGTACATTTTCCTGCTTCATGCATACGTTTACTCAGGAACAGCTTCGCGAATGGGCCGGAGAGGATGTCTTCCGCCGGGCCATGGATCTGGTGAATCAGGACCGGGTCCGGGACGTGAAATCCCATCCGCGCCGACTGGAGGGCTTTGTGGAGGCCCGCCCCCGCGATATCCGCTGCGCGGTGGCATTCCCCGCCGCCTCCGGTCTGCCGGAAAATCAGTGCCCCTGCCGGGACAGCCGTGAAATGGGGGTCTTCTGCCACCATGCCACCGCACTCTGCCTGAAACAGCTCGAAATTCAGTCGGACCCGGTCCGTCTGGAGCGCCTGAAGATGGAGCGGCGGCGGGCGGAGCGCATCGAATCGCATGGGGAGGAGGATTATTTGCAACGGGTGCCCGCCGGTACCCCGGGATCAATTGCCGTTCATCTCTATCTGCGCTTTCCCGGTGATCTGCGCTCGCTCTGGGACCGGCAGCCCGTTCCCCTCCAGGTGATGATCGAACACAAAGGACGCCGGGAGCTGATCCATCAGGTCCGGAATGACCTCAAAGTCAGCCTGCCGCAGAAACATGACAATCTCCTGTATGTGCTGGAGGATATTGCCGGGGGCCCGGTGCCGGATGAGCTGGAACTGTCCCCGGGGGATCTGGCCAATGTGCTTGAACTCAGCAAAGGTATGGAGATCGGAAGCGGGGATCACGCCATGATGGTGTCCGATGAACCTTTGGAAACGGGCGTCCGTCTGGAATTCGACGACGAAACCGGCTGTCTGATCCTCGATCTGGAGGCGCGGCTGCCCGATGGACTGGAGCAGGGGCTTCCCAGCTACTGGTCGGGCGGCCGCGGGGCCTGGGCGGCGGTGGAGGACTGGCTGTTTCCGGTGACGCCTCTCCTGCCGGAGCCGCTCCATGGTCTGTATCGGGAACCGATGGTGATCCCCCGTCCGGATGTGCCCCGTTTCCTGAGGGTGGAACTGGGGCTGCTGCAGAAATTGGTGACCCTGCGGACGGATGTCGACCCCGACTGGTTTTCCCTGGAGCCGGCCCGGCCCGGTTTCCGGCTGGAGGTGCGGGGGTCACCGGCCAGTCTCTCCGCCACTCTGTATGCGGTCTACGAAAATACCGAATGGGTGGCCGGGGCCGGAGAGACCCCGGAGGATTTCGTGCAGCCCGATCCGGAGAATCTGCTGCATTACCGCACCCGGAATCCGGAGGCGGAGGAGCTGGCGCTGGACAGTCTGCGCACTCTGGGCTTTGGCGGGGAGCGGGGCGACCGGATGGAGGGGCTGGTGGGCACATCGGCCGTTCTGACCTTCTGCGCCTCCGGGATTCCCCGGCTGCGCCGGCGCGGCTGGAAGGTGGAGCTGACCGGACGGATCGCCGAGGCGCTGGAGGAGGCCGACACGCTGGTTCCGGTGGTGAATGTGCAACCCGGTTCGGGCGGCTGGTTCGACGTGGAGGCCAGCTTTGAAACCACCGAAGGTGAAAGTCTGCAGCTGGATGAGGTCAGGCAGGCCCTGCTGGCCGGCGATGCTTTTGTGCAGCGCAATGGGAAAACCTGGCTGTTCGACCGGGATGCCACCGCCCAGATGTTCGAGGTGTTTTCAGAATGCGGAGACGGCGATGTGGATGGCCCGGTACGTCTGGACAGCGTGCACGGTGCCTATCTCCAGTCTACCCTGGCGGGACTGGATGGCGTGGATATCGACGCGCCCCGGGAATGGATGGCGCAGGTGGAGAAATGGAATTCCCCCGCCAAACTGGAGCCGGTGAAGCCGTCGCCGGAATTGAAGGCCGATCTGCGGCCGTATCAGCAGGAGGGACTCAACTGGCTGTGCTTTCTGGAAAAAGCCGGGTTTGCCGGCATTCTGGCGGATGAGATGGGCCTGGGGAAAACGTTACAGACCCTGGCCTGGCTTCAACTCCGAAAAGTACGTGCGGAGGGAGCGCCTGCGTTGCTCATCTGCCCCACCAGCGTGGTCGCCAACTGGCGACGGGAGATCGAG
>CAZVCO010000086.1:9544-11260 GCA_964625795.1 uncultured Verrucomicrobiota bacterium
GCTGGCGTGGCTGCAGCTGCGGCGGACCCGGGAAGACGCCCAGGGCCTTCCCGCCCTGATCGTGTGTCCCACCAGTCTGGTGGAAAACTGGATCGAGGAAGGGGAGCGGTTCACACCGGACTTGCGTTTCGTCAATCTCACCGGCACCTCGGCCAAACGCGACAAAGTGTTTGAAAAAGAGGCGGAGGATGCCGACGTGTGGGTCACCAGTTACGCGGTCATTCAGCGGGACCTGGCCCGGTATCTCAAACAGCCGGTGTCCTCCCTGGTGCTGGACGAGGCTCAGCACATTAAAAACCCAAAAACCCTGAATGCCAAGGCGGTGAAAAAAGTGCACGCCGCCTCCCGGCTGGTGCTCACCGGCACGCCGGTGGAGAATTCGGTGACCGATTTGTGGTCGATCATGGATTTCCTTATGCCGGGCTATCTGACCACCCACGCCCTGTTTAAGCAGAGATTTGAGGCCCCCATTCGCGCCGGGGGAGCGGAGGCACAGGAGGCGCAGGCCAGATTAAGAAAAAAACTTCAGCCGTTTCTGCTTCGGAGACTGAAAAAAGACGTGGCCAAAGATCTGCCCCCGAAAATTGAGAAAGTGGCCTTCTGCCGCATGACCAAGGATCAGGCCATGGTCTACAAAGAAATCGCCCAGCGCTCCAAAGAATCGCTCGAGGCCAGTGTGGCCGCCAACGGCTTCGCCAAAAGCCGGATGGAGGTACTCAAAACCCTGCTTCGCCTCCGTCAGGCCAGCTGCCATCTGGATCTGCTCAAGATGCCGGGGTTGAAGAGCAAAGCCCCCTCCGGAAAACTGGAGTACTTCCGGGAAATGCTGGATGAGGCCATCGACGGCGGTCACCGGGTGCTGGTGTTCAGTCAGTTCACCTCGATGCTGGCCATCCTCCGGGAGGAATTGGAAAAACAGGATCTTTCATACTGTTATCTGGATGGCAGCACCCGGAATCGAATGGATCAGGTCCGGCGCTTTCAGGGCGACGAATCCATACCGGTGTTCCTCATCAGTCTGAAAGCCGGGGGAACCGGACTCAACCTGACCGGAGCCGATACCGTGATTCATTTCGATCCCTGGTGGAATCCCGCGGTGGAGAATCAGGCCACCGACCGGGCCTACCGCATTGGCCAGCAGAACAAAGTCTACAGCATGAAGCTCATCACCCGCGACACGGTGGAGGAGAAAGTCCTCGAGCTGCAGCGCCGGAAACAACAGGTGATCGACGCCACCCTGGAATCCGACGAGGCGCTGGTAAAATCCCTCGACTGGGACGACGTACAGGACCTTCTGTCGCTGTGAGAGCGACCCTTTCGACCATGAGGGCAGGGGATCGCTCGCAAACACGTCTAATGAAACATGCAAGGTCAGTATAAAACCGGATTACCTGGTGCCGCCACCATCCCTGAAAAAGGGAAGAAATGGTCGACGGAATCTTTGTCTCCATTGACGGTTTCATACTGGATCATTGCTTTTTTACTTCCGGTATCGATCGGCACCTGGATACAGGGCGGTTTTGGTTTTGAAGCCGTTGATTCTATCTGGATCTGGACAGGGTTGCGGTTTTTATTTCTGGTCGTGATATCCTCTGCGCCACTTTGCCTGAGGCATTGGACCGGTTCCGTTATCATTATTTTTGTCCTGATCACCTCCGCTCTAACACCTGCTGTTGTGGGATAGTCATTTGACCAGGTATAACCCGTAATAAACAA
>CAZVCO010000086.1:11270-12156 GCA_964625795.1 uncultured Verrucomicrobiota bacterium
TCCGATGGCGGTGCGCTCGAACGCCAACAGCACGCTGGCCCCCACAAAGGCTCCGAACACTGCTAAAGCCGGGTGGCCGAGATTGATCATGTGCCGCAGCGCCAGGGTGTCGCGGTCCGCCTCGGTGGCATAGGTGAACGCGTCCGAGCGCCACAGGCGGCCGCCGCGGGTGCGGCGTTTGTCATGTTTTTCGTCCTGATCACCTCAGCAATAACTCCAGCTGTCGTGGGATATTTCACGAGAAATAAAGGGCTTGAGCGTCGAAGGCTCTACTCGTTGGTCGTCGGGATCGCCTTTACCTGTTTCATGATAGGTGCCATGTTTTTGTCCTCCAACAATCAAGCAGCCGAGCCACCACTCCTTGTCACCCTAAAAATATTCGCTTTAATTTCCCACGGCGCCTTTCTCGGCCTTTCCTGTTACCTGTCGTCTGAGATCTTCAATTCCAAGTAACCTTACCTACTCGAACTCTAACCTAAAAATCATCTCTTTTCAAAATGCTACAAAGTACGGCCTGACCCCGGCTCCCGGCTCCGGCTCCGAAAAGATCACCTGCATGGCTCCGCTTCTTCGGGTTGCTTGAGGCCGGGGAGGCCGGGCGTGAGATAAAATCTTTCCCATTCGGTTTTTCCACTTGCCGATACGTGAGAAGAAGGCAGGGTGTTGGAATTAACGAAACGCGCGGATGAGCCATTCCTCTAACCGCGTCACCCGACCCTCGACACCAAAACTCTCACTCACAAACCAAGGAATTCTCATGGGATGGGGACGCACACTGCTTCTCGGTGACATCGGAAACCGGATGGACATTGAAGACACCGAACGGGATATCGACGGACTGCGCCGTCAGCTCTCCTCGGCGTACAACAAAGATATGTCCCAGGAC
>CAZVCO010000086.1:12189-12546 GCA_964625795.1 uncultured Verrucomicrobiota bacterium
GCGCCTCGCCCGGCTGGAGACCGAGAACGCCGAACTGAAACTCTATCTCGCCGCCCTGATGCGACTGCTCCGCCAAAAGGGCACCGTCACCGACGACGAACTCCGCGCCATGGTTCATGCTATCGATGCAGAAGATGGTCGGGTGGATGGAAAGGCTACAGGAAAGGTGATGTAATGGGAAAATGGGTCAGCCTGAGATCTGTAGCACTGTATGCCAGACGGATCATTGCTACACTTCACAGGCTGACCCCTTGACTGACCCCTTGACGGGGAACCTTTCTGACGGCAATCTCTTCCTCTCCCGCATGGGTCCGCGCCCGTCCGCGTCGGTCCGCGGTTGTCATCATCTTTAGAAAT
>CAZVCO010000087.1:0-2324 GCA_964625795.1 uncultured Verrucomicrobiota bacterium
TCGACATCACCGCCGAAGAACTTGCCGCCGCGGACCGCATCGACATCGACGGAGCCGAGCACATCGCGCAGCTGGGACTCGTTGAGCTGCAGTTTGCGGTCCACCCGCGCCAACGATTCCGGCAGCGAGGACATCACCGTTGCCCTGTTCTTCCGGGAGGCCGGGGAGCTGGATTCCATCCGCGGCGTGGACTCCCGCAGGGTGCTGATCGCTGCCATTTTGGTGGACAGGGTGACCGCCTCCCCGTCCGACGCTCCAGGAACAGCAGAAGAGGACTTCCGCACCTGTTGGGTGTCTCTCCTCCCGAAGGTGGTGGATGTAGAGCCGGATTTCTCAGCAGACATGTTAAAATCCTAGAGGGTCCGCCCACAGGCTGCAATGACGATCAGCGCGTTTCTTCTCTCCGGCAAGGTTACACGAAATTTGTATTTAAATCGGTATCCCTATCGGGATCGCAATCGCGATCGATCCTGAATTCTCCGGTACCAGAGGGGTAACATTTACCCAAAGTCGATATTCACCGGGATCTTGGCCTCGCCTGCCCGAGACGGAGCTCGGCGACGGCCAGGGATTTCGATGGCGATCCCGATATCGATAGCGTTATTTGCTGTGCGCAAACTCCGCTGAATTATTCTCTTGAATTCATATAGGTCTAAGAAATTTAAGCCCTGTCTCTCCAAGCCCGAACTCTATTCCTCAGCCGGTCCAGATCCGTCTGCTGCTGACGGCGGACCGCCACCGCCATCTCAAGTGTAACCGGTTCAAAACGCACCCGCCGCCGGGGCGGGATCTGGGCGGCCAGATCCACATCGGGCCCGATCACCGTGAACACCCTGGGATACCCCCCCTGGGTCGGACGGCTCCTCAAGAGGAGAATCAGACCGTCCGGCGTCAACTGCAGGGTGCCGTCCGCCACCGGAGCGGAGACCATTTCCCGGAGGGAACCGGTGTAGGCTTCGGATCCTCCGCCCTCCAGCCGAAGACCGGCATCGTTCGACAGCGGAGAGGTGACCCAGCGGGCCTTCAGAAAAGCCTCCGCATCCTGCAGGTTTCCCGCCTCTGGACCGGCCAGGACCCGCAGGGTTCCCCGCTGACCGGGCCAGCGGGCCGCCTCCGTGAAACTCCCGCGCGCCAGCCCGGCCAGGTCTTCGGTTTTGGAGGACGCCGGACGCAGCGCCACTACCGTACGGAAACCGTGGGTGCGGATGCCCCAGGTGATGCGCTCCCCGGCCTTGACCTTAAACACCGTGGCATGTTCGATCTTCCGGTCAGCACAACAGATCCGATCAAATCCACCCCCGGTACAGACCGCCACGCCATCCTCCTCCACCTCAAAGGCCGGAGGTGCCACCAGTTCCCAGGTCCGGATATCGGGCGTCCCGCCCAGCAGAATGCGCGCGGAGGCCCAGGCAAAGCGGTCCTGAGGTCCACCCGGTGACTCGCCCACATCCTGACGTCCGGACCGGGGAGCGGTAACCTCACGGAACAGCCCGAACCCAAGCGGATGGATCATGCCTCTTCCTCCAGCATCCGGGCCACACTCAGCGCCAGTTCCAGTGCGATGGGGGAGTCGGAATGCACGCAGCAGGTGGCGGCCGCCAGCGGGTACAGCTGTCCATCCAGTCCCCTCACCCGCTGAAACCGGATGATCTCCTCCGCCTGAGCCAGGGCGGAGGCCAGATCCCGGATACAGGCTTCCGGATGAGAGCGGGGCACCAGCTTCAGCCTCCCGTCTTCTCCCGGCTGATACCGACGCTCCAGAAAGGCTTCCGACAGAATCCTGATACCGCAGGAGGCTGCGGCCAAGGCCATTTCCGAATCCGGAGGACAAAGCAGTCCCTCCACCCCATGCAGGTGCAGCCACTCCGCCAAACGGCCGGCCATGAGCGGATCACCCACACTGTCGTTATAGAGCGCACCGTGAAATTTCACCAGCGTCAAGTCCGGCACCAACGCCCACTGACGGTCAAGCGCGGCGGACAGATCCCTCCACGGTATCTCCATGGGCACCCGGCCGAACCGGGCCCGGTCGGGATAAGAGAGATGTGCGGAGAGCTCCACTCCGTTCAAGTCGGCCAGCGCCCGGAAGGCCGCAACGGAGTTCTCATCGCCGGCATGACCGCCGCAGGCCAGATTGGCCAGACCGATGAACTGCATCAGTTTCCGGTCCACCGCATGATCCGGCCCCCGTTCCCCCATATCGCAGTTGAGAATCATGACCCCTCCTTTGTTTCCTCAAAACGGAGACGGTCTCCGGGGCGCAGTTGTTTCAATCGTCCTGGATCGGTGTGTCCCAGCAAATTCCAGCCTCCCGGTGATTCTCC
>CAZVCO010000087.1:2334-3007 GCA_964625795.1 uncultured Verrucomicrobiota bacterium
TTTGATTGATTAACCCCGGTAGCTCGATGCCAACGACCAGGACTTTTTCTTTTTCAATCTGAATGTTTTGGAATCTTCACCGGTGAATGCCCGTGATAGAACAATGGCCACCGATCCGGCGGGCACCGTGGTGCGTGGAGAGGACAGCCGCGGCATTTCCAGTACCGGATCCAGTCCCAGGCAATACGGAAAATGAGGCAGAAATCCGATCATGGCCACCGTGTACTCCGGACGGACGTGCCGGGCGATCACCTCCTCTATCGAACGCCCGGTATGGTCGGCCACCCGCTGAAGGTCGGCTCCATCATAACGAACGGGCAGCACGTGCACCGCACCCTCCGAAAGCCGTTCCGGTGAGGCGGACATGCGGTTCAGCCGATCCTCCACCCGGGCCCTGAGCGTAAGAGGATCCACCTCCAACGGATCGAAATGCACTGCGAGTTCGGTATACGACGGCACCACGTCCTGCACGCCCGCTATCGACGCCTGTTTAAGATCACGGTAGCAGGCCAGCAGCCGGGCAGACAGCTCCACCCCGGGAGTATCTCCACCTTTCCAGCTCCAGCATCCTTCTCCGATTGCATGACAGGACCACATGGGGATCTTTATGAAAAGCTGCGGGCAGAATGTCGATGCCTGAAAAGGAAATCGAACATCGAACATCGAACATCGA
>CAZVCO010000087.1:3137-4210 GCA_964625795.1 uncultured Verrucomicrobiota bacterium
GGAAGCAGGGCAGGGATTCCGCATCGCCACAGACCGTGGCGCAGGTTTCCACTTCCCGCTGCGCGAGAGCCCCCAGCCAGCCGCTGTCCTCCTCCACCCGGAGGACAGGGAGCTTAAACAGACTGCCCATGCTGGTCCGCACCGCCTTGGGATGCCAGGGATCGGTGGTGCCCACCGCCAGAAATCCGGACGCCCCGGCTGCCAGCGCACTGCGGATCACCGCCCCGGTGTTGCCGGGATCGGAAAAATTCCAGCCCACCAGCACCAGACGCCGGCCCTCTCCCTCCAGCAGATCCTCCCAGGCCGGTGGATCCGGCAGGGCCATCACTCCGAACACATCCCCGATGCGGCGGTTGCCACTCAGTTCTTTCACCCCTTCGTCCGGGGCAATCCGGACCGGAATCCCCCGGTGGTTCAGTTCGGCCAGAATATCCCGCTCACGCTGACGCTCCGACCGGGAAAACGACTCCGACACCAGAGCCTCTTTCAGGGGCGCATGATTGCGCAGGGCCCGTTCCATGCTGCGGTGCCCCTCCAGCGAAAATTCACCCAGGGCCGTGCGCCCGGAGGGCACTGCCAGCCGTTTCAGCCGCTCAATCAGCAATCGCCATTCAGCAGCCATGGAACTTCCCGGCACATGGATAAATTCTCATACAACTCATCGCGTCGCCGCGTCTCTGCGAGAGGATGTTCATCGGTAAGGCCCCTCCACCTCAGATTCGAGCCACCCGCCCTCCGGACCAATCGCGATCACGACCCGGTCCCTGTCTCTGGGAATGTCATGGATGCGGGGGGTCGCTCCCGGGTGCAACACCCATCGGTCTGCCGCCCCGCAGAAGGCCTCCAGATCGTCCTCGAGAAAATGCCGCAGCCGCTTCACCACCCTCACGTCGGGAAGACAGGTGTCGCCGCATTGCATCAGCCCCTCCACCAGACGGCGGCGGATATGGGACGCCTCCAGCACATGGGTATCGAAATAATAGCGCTCCACTTTCGAGGCATTGCAGAGGATCAGCCGATCCACGCCCAGAGCGGAAATCTGCGGCAGCAGACGGTTCAGCACCTTGGGACGG
>CAZVCO010000087.1:4260-6402 GCA_964625795.1 uncultured Verrucomicrobiota bacterium
TTTTCAGCACATCCCCGGGGCGGGATTTCAGCACGGTCCGGATATGATCCGCACGATCATCCTGCAGCGTCACCTGACCATGAGAACATTCCGGTGCATCGAACAGGATTCGGTTCATGGTGCCAGCGGAACAGCCTGAAGCCCAAGTTCACCTGCAGCCCGGATCTGGGTTTTATCTGCAGAAACAAGGTGAAGCGCTCCTCTCTCGGCCAAGGCCAAATGAACATTATCCAACGTCTTGGATCTTTTTGGCAATGCCCATGCCAGTTCGATAGTGCGTACCCAATCCATGGGACCAATATGGATGGTTTTAAACAGGCCGCCATTTACATGTTCTAAATATTTAGACCATGCCGCGTAGCCGGCTTCCTTGGAAAGCTCTCCCAGATCTGTTTTGAAACGAAACGCACCCGCGACTTCTGCGTTGGATAATTCAGATATCCATCGTTCAGGCATCTGTTGAATGAGATCCTCAATTTTATCGGAAAGAACCTCCCTGCAATACAATGGAACCAATACGGAGCTATCTAAATAAAATCCATTCATTCTGGATTGTCTTCCTCCCGCATACGCAACACAGAGGATTCCGTAGCCTCAATGGACCATTTTTTACGGAAGTCTGACAATTTTGGAAAAGGGGCACATGGATGGTCCTCCTCTACTTTCACCACTTTGACCATTGGCTTGTCTCTACGTGTCACAATCACTTCTTCGCCTGCCATCGCCGTTTCCATCACTTTCTTCACTTGTTGACGCGTCTCTGAAATTGAAATCTTCATACTCTCTTGTACATTTACTTTGTACAAATACAAGCACAATTACCCCTCCTCATAATACTCCACGCCCCGGTCATGGGTGCGGTCCATTTCGTATTTGGGATCGTAATCCCCCTGTTTGAACTGATGAATATCCTCATAGCGGGGAAGATCCGGCGGCAGGGAGTCGGCAAATACCCTGAGACGGTCTCTCACCTCCGCCACGGTGTCCAGCGCACCGATTTCCGAACGGAGCGGCCGGCTGCCGGGGAATCCACTCACATACCAAAGCAGATGTTTCCGGAAGCGGATGGCCGCGTAATGTCCGTCTCCGTAAAAGGCCTCGTGATATTTCAGATGCCGCAGCACGACATCGATCCATTCCCCTACGGTGGGCTGGGCGTCGCTGTCCTCCAGAATCTGGCGGAAAACCCAGGGATTCCCCAGGGCTCCGCGGCTGAGGAGAATGCCGTCACAGCCTGTCTCCTCCACCATGCGCCGGGCAGAGGCGGGATCGAAAATATTTCCGTTGCCAATGCAGATGACTCCGGATTCACCGGCGGCGGCCCGGGCCGCCTCGAACCCCGCCCGGATCTGATCGTACTGCACCGGATCGGAATAACTGTTTTCCCGCACCCGCCCGTGAATGGTGATCATTTCCGCCCCGGCCCCGGCCAGATGACGGCAGACCTCGGTCACCGTAAGGGTCTTCTGACTCCAGCCCAGCCGGATTTTCGCGGTCACCGGCACCTCCAGCACCTCCCGGGCCGCCCGCACCAGATTCCCGGCATTGACGGGATCTTTGACGATGGCGCTGCCGCATCCCCGCTTCACCACCTTTTTCACCGGACATCCCATATTCAGATCCACCGTATCAATCTTCACTCCTTTGGTCATCAGGATGCGGCATCCCTCGGCCAGAATGTCGGTGGTCGCCCCGGTGATCTGCGCTCCCAGAATGGACTCGGCGGGGTCGCGCGCCACCAGTTCTCCCAGCTTCCGGTTGTTGTAGGGCATGCCCGCGGCCGACAGCATTTCGATATAGGTCAGCCCCGCGCCCAGCTCCTGACAGATCCGCCGGAACGGCACGTCACTCACCCCCGCCAGCGGAGACAGCAGCACGCGGTTGGAAATCTCGAGAGGTCCGAGTTGAAAAGAAGTATTCAGCATGGAACTTCTCTATCCCGACAACACGCTCAGGGCAAAGCAGAAGTCATCGGATTGCATGCCGGATTTTAGTGAATATGGGCTCAACAGACGTTTTCCCAATTTCTAAAGATGATGACAACCGCGGACCGACGCGGACGGGCGCGGACCCATGCAGAATCGTCAGCAGAATCGGCTGCGGCGGAAAACCTTTTGGAGTTGCGTCAGAAATACAGCCTGG
>CAZVCO010000087.1:6412-7480 GCA_964625795.1 uncultured Verrucomicrobiota bacterium
CGGTGGGCCATCCTCCGCCAAAGCAAGATCATAGAAATCGTCATCTTTTGACACAATTATGAACCCGTTTTCCCGCGCCAAACGGTGCAGGACAACATCATCTGAACCCTTCAAATCGAGCAGATCCACCTGACTCGTACCGGGATACACATCCTGTAAGCGCCCCGACAGTTTGGGCGAAAGGTGCTCATCCAACAGCAGTTTCATGCCGCGGGGCTGGTAAACACCTTCCGTTCCCGATCCGCGGCATATGCGAGACAAGCCAGAATATCTTCACGAACCAAAGAAGGGAAATCCTCAAGAATTTCCTCCTGGGACATCCCTGCCGCCAGATAGGACAACACATCGGAAACCGCAATCCGGGTATTTCGGACACAAGGCTTTCCACGCCGACGTTGGGAACGTATGGTGATGCGATCTTTGTAAACCATACTTATAGGTTAATCAAAACCGGGGCCGATAACAATTCTTTTCTAATCACCTACGGAACAAGGTTGATCACTGCATCATTCGTCATTGGGATCCCCTTTACATGTTGGGGGCTCTTGAAAGATTCAAAAGCCTCTCCCTGAATTGGATATTAAGATGTTCAAGTTTGAACATTTGTTTTGGATTCTATTGGGCTCATGGAGTGAGCAGTCCGCTGAAACTTCCGAATTGGATTTGCCAATTCTTTCTGGGGTATGATATAGGGCTACAGAATACCATTATCACGATTCGAAAGGAGATTCCAATATGACCGACACCCCCTCTTCAGCCGGAAAATGTCCGTTTATGCATGGCAGCACCACCCTGAAAGGCACCAGCAACCGCGACTGGTGGCCCAATCAACTGAATCTCTCCGTGCTGCATCAGCATTCGGAAAAATCCAACCCCATGGGGCCCTCCTTCAACTACCGGGAGGAATTCAAAACACTGGATCTGGAGGCGGTGAAGCAGGATCTGATTGAGTTGATGACCGATTCCCAACCCTGGTGGCCCGCTGATTATGGTCACTATGGTCCCTTTATGATCCGCATGGCCTGGCATGCGGCCGGCACCTACCGCACAGCCGACGGGCGCGGCGGG
>CAZVCO010000087.1:7490-12454 GCA_964625795.1 uncultured Verrucomicrobiota bacterium
GCTCCCAGCGCTTTGCCCCGCTCAACAGCTGGCCGGACAATGCCAACCTGGACAAAGCCCGCCGTCTGCTGTGGCCGGTGAAACAGAAATACGGCAATGCCCTCTCCTGGGCCGACCTGTTTATCCTGGCCGGAAACTGTGCGATCGAATCCATGGGGCTGAAGCCCTTCGGTTTCGGAGGCGGACGCGAGGATATCTGGGAACCGGAGGAGGACATCTACTGGGGAACCGAGGGCGAATGGCTGGGCGACAACCGCTACAGCGGAGAGCGGGATCTCCAGAATCCCCTGGCCGCAGTCCAAATGGGACTGATTTATGTCAATCCGGAAGGTCCCAACGGCGAACCCGATCCGGTCGCCTCCGGCCGCGACATCCGGGAGACCTTCGCCCGCATGGCCATGAATGATGAGGAGACCGTGGCTCTGGTGGCCGGCGGTCATACCTTCGGAAAATGCCACGGTGCAGGCGATGCCGCCCTGGTCGGGGCTGAACCGGAGGGGGCCCCCCTGGAGGAAATGGGTCTGGGCTGGAAAAGCACCTTCGAGTCCGGCTTTGGCGTTCACACCATCACCAGCGGCATCGAAGGGGCCTGGACCCCGAAACCCACCCAGTGGGATAACGGCTATTTCGATATGCTCTTCAATTACGAATGGGAACTGACCAAAAGCCCGGCGGGTGCCTGGCAGTGGATCCCCAAAGAGGAGGAGGCCAAGACCCTGGTGCCCGACGCCCATGATGCCGAACAGCGTCATGCCCCCATGATGACCACTGCGGATATGGCCATGCGGATGGATCCCATCTATGAGCCCATCAGCCGCCGCTTCCACCAGAATCCTCAGGAATTTGCCGAAGCCTTCTCCCGGGCCTGGTTCAAACTGACCCACCGCGACATGGGCCCCAAGAGTCTGTATCTCGGACCCGATGTTCCCGAGGAGGATCTCATCTGGCAGGATCCGGTTCCGGCCGTGGATCACGAACTCATTAACGAAGCAGATATTCAGAACCTCAAAGAACACCTAACCTCTGCTCTCTCCATCTCTGACCTCGTCACCACCGCCTGGTCCTCTGCGTCCACCTTCCGGGGATCGGACAAACGGGGAGGTGCCAATGGCGCGCGCATCCGGCTGGCCCCTCAGCGGGACTGGGAGGCCAATCAGCCAGCGCAGCTGGCGCATGTGCTGGAAACCCTGGAGGGTATTCAGGAATCTTTCAATGAGCGTCAGACCGACGGCAAAAAGATCTCCCTGGCCGATCTCATCGTGCTGGGAGGCAGCGCCGCAGTGGAGAAAGCCGCCCGCGACGCCGGTCATCAGGTGGAGGTCCCCTTCACCCCCGGCCGCACCGATGCCTCTCAGGAGCAGACCGATGCCGACTCCTTTGAACCGCTGGAGCCGGTGGCCGACGGATTCCGTAATTACCTGAAGCAGAAATTCACCGTTCCGGCCGAGGAACTGCTGGTGGACAAAGCCCAGCTGCTGGGTCTGACCGCACCCGAAATGACCGTGCTGGTCGGCGGACTGCGCGCCCTGAATGCCAACCACGACCGGAAACCGCACGGAGTGTTCACCCAGCGGCCCGGTCAGCTGACCCCTGATTTTTTCGTCAATCTGCTGGACGCCAACACCGGCTGGCGGCCGGTCTCTGAGGAGGCCGATGTGTTTGAGGGGTTTGACCGCTCCACCGACGAGGTGAAATGGACCGGCACCCGGGTGGACCTGGTGTTCGGCTCCAATTCCCAGCTGCGCGCCATCGCGGAAGTCTACGGATCCGCCGGCAACGAGGAGCGCTTCGTGTGCGACTTCATCACCGCCTGGAACAAGGTGATGAACGCCGACCGCTTCGACTTGGCCACCTAAAAACCTGAAGCTTGGAGCCAGCTCTGAAAACAGCATGAGTGTCTGCTGGGCAGAGGCGTTCCAAAAGAGTAAGGACTTTGCACCGACCCGATATGAAAAAGACCATTTCCCTCTCCCACCCCAAACACAAATATCCCCGCATGATTGAAGGGGCGAAATCAGAGGTGCGGAAATATGTCGCCCGTGAACGCAGGCGCGAGTTGCCCAAGGGAGTGGATTACTGGGACTTTGACTGCCGCTTCGGCGACACCGAATCCGAGGCCGAGGTCGTGCATCTAGCGGAAATCAATAAGCGCATCGACGACATCGCCGCCCGCGGGCTGACATCGTTTTATGTCGAAGTCCTTCGGAAAGACGGCATCCGGACGCCCCGGGAACCCAAGAGCGAAGAACAGATCTGACAACAGACGCTGGTCCTTATACACCGTAAGGATGCGAAGCAAAGGGGATCAGGCTTCCTGATCCAGCAGTTGCCGCACCGTCTGCAACAGCGGCACAACTCCGCAGGGTTTGGAGAGATACCGGTCAGCCAGAGCGCGGGCGGTATCGGTGTCCGCATTGGTGGAGCTCATTCCGCTGGTGGCCAACAGCGGGACCTTGGGCCGGAGCGAACGGAACTCCCTCATCGCCGCGGTGCCATCCATGACCGGCATCATGAGGTCGGTGATCACCAGTTGAATCTCAGGCTGAGCTTTGAAGACCTCCACCGCCTGCTGACCGTTCCCCGCCTCCAACGGATGATAGCCGTATTGCTTCAGAATGCCGCAGGTCATCTCCCGGATCGAGCTCTCATCATCCACCACCAGAATATATTCTCCCTGTCCCTGCGGGAGTTCATCGGTTTTTTCAGCAGGCGGGGACGATGCGGCGGAACCTGTCCTGAGTGGAAAATAAAGTCGGAAGGTGGTGCCGGAACCCGGAAAGCTGTAGGGATAGATCCAGGCAGAGTGACTCTTCAACAAAGACAGGCTGGTCGACAGTCCCAGGCCGGTTCCCCGATGATTTTTTTTCGTGGTGAAGAAGGGTTCAAATGCTTTCAGCAACGTCTCCGGCGGCATGCCCTCCCCCGTATCCGACACCTCAATGACCACATGATCCCCCGGAATAAAGTCTTCCCCCATCGCATCCACGGGGGGCGCTTCCAGTTTCTCAATCTTGGTCACAAGATGCAACACCCCCCCGTCCGGCATGGCGTCCCGGGCATTCAGGGCCAGATTCATGAGAATCTGATGGATCTGGGTGGGGTCCGCCTGCATCCCGGGAAGATCAGATGGAATGTCCGCCTTGATCTCAATCTGCCGTGGCAGGGTGGAGCGCAGCAGCTTGAGCAGGTCCTCCAACAGCTCCTTCAACTCCACATCGACCGCCTTCACTTCCGATCCCCTGGCGAAGCTCAATAACTTTTGAGACATGTCGGTTGCCCGCTGGGTGCTCTTTGCGAGAATATCCAGAAAGGGCTTCATGCTCTCATCGTCCCCGTGATCTAATGTCAGGCTGTCCAGACACATCTGCATCGGTGCCAGCACATTGTTCAAGTCATGGGCAATGCCCGTGGCCAATGAGCCAATCGCCTCTAGGCGCTGATTACGAAGCAGTTGCGATTCCAGACGCTTCTGCTCCGTCAGGTCCAGATCAAACGAGAAATGCTCCGTGGGCTGATCCAGCTTATCCAGTGAGATCAGACAGCTGAGGACCGGCACGTCATGCCCCTGCTTATGCCGGTAGGTGGCCTGAATGGCCTGCCGATCCTCCTGATCCTGATCTTTAAGACGCAGAAACAGTTCGTGAATCTTCTGTTGATCCTCCGAGGGCACCAGCAGGTCAAAGATATCTTCCCCCAGCACCTCCTCTTCCGTATAGCCATACATGCTCTCGGAAGCATGGTTCCAGTAGGTGATGCGGCCGTCCTCAAAAAATCCCTGCACCGCAACCGTGGAGTTGCCGCTGATCAGTTTCCGGAACCGTTCCTCCCCCTCTTTCAGCTTTTTAAGCTGGGACTGCCGTCCCAGGGCCGCCCCAATGGCTACGGCAATCGTCCGCAGCAGGGCCTTGTCATCTTCTGTCCAGCTGTATTCCTCGTGACAGTTATCGAACCCGATAAATCCGCACAGCACTTCATCCGCAAACACCGGCACACACAGCAGCGACAAAATCCCCTGCGGACCCAGAAGGGTCCGCTCGCATTCGGGAAAGGTCCGGACCGGCCCTTCAATGATTTCATTCCGGCTGAAGGCGTCATGCCAGCGGGACAGGTGTTCAAGAAAATCCGCATCGACCAGCTCCGGATTGTCGATTTCCGGCTTTGTCCCCTCCGAGACCCATTCACACCGCTGGGACATCAGCAAGCGGTCGCGGACAGGATCGCGAAAGACTTCAAACAGGTAAGCACGATCCTGATCGGCACTTTCACCAATCAGACCCAGCGCCTCATTCACCGATGCAAACAGGTCCTGCTCGTGCAGAACGAGTTCAATCGCCCGGGCCAGACTGATTACGGGCGAACATGTTTCCGACTCTGCCATAAAGGTATCTTTCCTTTGCAAATAGAGATTCTGCAAGTGAAAAAACCCCGCCTCGGTCAAGGCGGGGTCACAAAGCATCCATCGAAAACTTATCAGTACTTCACACTGCATCCGTAGGGCTGGGTGCGGGCCACCGCGACGGCTTCGTCCGCCAACACCGCATCCAGAGCCGCTTTCACATAATTGGTGGCGCTTGGGATATCTGCCGGATTAAAAGAACGTATGGAGTCAATGGCTCCATTATAAACAATTTCTCCTTCCGGATTGATCACGAACATGTGAGGCGTGTTCTTCGCGTCATACGCTTTTCCGACCGTGCCGTCTTCATCAATCAGCAGTGCGGTGGATTGCATTTTCCACTCCTCCATTTTGGCATTGTGTTCGGAGGGAGCCGCATGCCCCTGTTTTCCGGGAGCGGAGGAAACGATGCTCAGCCATACCACTCCTTTATCGGTATACTGGGACTGAAGGTTTTGCATGTTTCCCTGAACATAGTGTTTTTTCACAAAGGGACAGCCGGAGTTGAACCACTCCAGCACCACAGTCTTGCCGGCAAAGTCAGACAGCGAATGCTCGTTGCCGTTGG
>CAZVCO010000088.1:0-10272 GCA_964625795.1 uncultured Verrucomicrobiota bacterium
ATGGAGGAGGGGGCCAGTCGCCTGTCCGGTCAGCTCGCTGCGGTGAACCCTGACTCCCTGGTGATTTTCTATGGGTCCAACAATGCCATTCAGAGCAACACGGCCGGGTTTGAAAGCGGGCTGCGGCTCTCCATCCAGCTGGCCAAAGACTCCGGCGTGTCCCGGGTGGTGGTCTGCACCATCCCGCCCATGTTCGGACCCCGTTCCATCTTTAACGGAACGGTCACCGCTCTGAACCAGACGATTCAATCCGTGGCCGGCGAACTGGGGGCGGGCGTGGCGTACATCGACCGGGAATTCAACCCGGCCACCGATGCCAACCTCTTTCCGGACGGGCTGCATCCCAACGGCGATGCCCAGGCGATCATTGCCATGACCGTCCGCGAGCGGCTCTGATTCGCCTTAACTCCGTAAAGATCCTCGGTCAGGAAACAAACGCATGAATTCGGACACCCGGTCCTTTCGCTGGGGAGTGCTCAGCACCGCGCCGATTGCCGCCTCCGCCTACGTGCCTGCGATTCAGGCCTCCGGCAACGGACACCTGTACTCGGTCTCCAGCCGGTCCCCTGATCGGGCCGAAGTGTTTGCCGGGATGCATGGATTCGTCCGGTTTCATGAGACTCATGAAGAGCTACTGGCCGACCCGGAGGTCGACGGGATCTATAATCCTATGCCCACCTCTCATCATTACTCCTGGACCCTGAAATGTCTGGAGGCCGGCAAGCCGGTTCTGTGTGAAAAGCCATTCTGTGAGACGGCGGTGGAGGCGGAGGAAATCCGGCGGATATCGCAGGAAACCGGAGTGCTGGCGGTGGAGGCGCTCATGTACCGGCACCATCCCCTCACGCAGACCCTGCGGGACCTGATCCTCAAGGGAACGATCGGGGAATTGCGGATGATCGAGAACTCCTTTCATGCCGTGCAGAATCCGGACAGCACCCGGTTCGATCCGGCGCTTGGAGGCGGGGCGTTGAACGATTTGGGGGTGTATTGTGTCAGCCACGCCTGTTTCCTGGCCGGTGAATTCCCGCTGGATATCCGGGCAGCCGGATGGAGGGGGCCGACCGGAGTGGACGAATCGGTTTCCATGTCCCTGCGGTTTCCCTCTGGCGGGGTGGCCTCGCTGAATTGCGGCATCCGCCTTCCGTTTGCCTGTGATCTGCGGGTGACCGGTACCCGGGGGCGGTTCGAGGTGCACGACGGCGCTATGATCCCGCGGTCGAACGATGAGTATTGCATTGAGCTGACCCTGGACGGGGAAACCTCTCAGATCACGGTCCCGAAAGCCAATCATTATCAGTTGACCGCGGAAGCTTTTGTCAGGGCGGTGCGTGGAGAGGAAGAGCCCCGGCCCCCGCTGGAGAGCACCATTGCCACCCTCATGGTGATGGATGAGGTCCGCTCCCAGATCTCAGGAAAACAGTAAGCGGATGGCCGCCGCACCGGCCAGCACCTGAACCGCCACCTGAAACGGGCCTTGCGGAATCCGGAGAAACAGCCACCGTCCCGCCACTGCGCCGATCAGGATGCCGGGAAGAAAGTGGAGACTCATCACCAGCGAATCCGGCGTGATCATGTCTGAGTAGACAAAGATCGGGATTTTCAGGCAATTGATGGTGAGGAAGAAAAACGCCATTGAGCCCATGAAGCGGTTTTTGTCCAGTCCCAGGCTGAGCAGATACAACGCCATGATGGGGCCGGCCAGATTTCCGATCGTGGTGGTGAAGCCGGCGGCTACCCCCAGCAGGGCGGCCACCACAGGATGATGTGGGATCCGGTCCCATTTCATCTGTTTCCGGATCAATTCCAGAATGAGAATGGCCAGCACCAGCGTCCCGAGAATCGGTGCGAACTGCTCGCCTTGAATCCGCTGCAGGGCCACCGCTCCCAGCCCGAGGCCGGCCACGGTCCAGGGCAGCAGGCGGGCGAGAATGCGCCAGTCGGTGTGACGGCGGTAATAGCTTACGGCAAAGAGATCGGCTGAAATCAGCAACGGAAGCAGCACGCCGACCGACTGCCGGGTCTCCTGCATCAGATTGGCCAGCAACACCACTCCCAGAATACTGGCGCCGGGCACACCGGTTTTGGAACATCCGGTGAAGAACGTGCTGCCGTTGCCCGCCAGAATCGTGGGCAGGGGAATCATGTGGCGGCGTTGGCCACCAGGTTCAGCAGAACCTGACAGCAGATCCGGTATTCCTCCAGATCGGCGTATTCGTCCACAGTGTGGGGATTGTGCTGACCGGCTCCGAGAGTGACGGTGGGAACGCCTTTCACATTGAGAAAATTCGCATCCAGTCCGCCGTCGGTCACTTTGGGGGAACACGTCCGTCCCAGAGAGTTCAGGGCGGTGGCGGTGAGCTGCACCACCGGGCTGTCATCCGGAATACGGAAAGCATGATAGTCTTTCTTCAGTTTGAAATCGATGGAGCCCGCACGGCCCTGATGATCGGTCACCGAAGCGGCCGCAGATTCAAACGCCTGCCGGATGGCTCCGGTAATCTTCTCCAGAAACTCCGGATCATGACTGCGGGACTCTCCGGTAATCTCCACCCGGTCGGTCACCTGATTGGAGGCCTCCCCGCCCTGAATCGACCCGACGTTGCTGGTGCCGCGTTTCCCATCAAGATCGATTTTCCCGAAAAATCCCTGCTCGGCGATCGCGTGAATCGCTCTGGCGGCGATGAGAGTGGCGGAGATGCCGTGTTCCGGATGAACCCCTGCGTGGGCGGATTTTCCCCGGATGCTCACCTGCCAGCGATGCGCGCCGATGGCCCCGATGATCGCCTCGGACGGATCGCCTGAATCGATATTAAAACCCATTTCCGGATGGCCAAGGTCCTCTGCGCTGACTTCTTTGGCTCCCCATAAACCGATCTCCTCGCCCACCGTGAAGAGAAGCGTAAGCGGAGGATGCGGGCGCTGTTCCTTCAACAGCGTGGTGGCCAGGGTCAGGATGGCACCGCAGGCAGTGCGGTTGTCTGCTCCCAGAGCGGTATCCCCTTCGGGCACAATCCGGGTTCCTTCAATCTTTGGCACCGCTCCGCGGGTGAGCGGAACCGTATCCATATGGCCGGAGAACATGAGGCGGGGGCCCGGCACGGTGCCCGGAAACTTCACGATCAGATTCCCCATTTCGAAGTCCCCCGGAATGCGGGTGTGGGCATCGTCCTCCATGATCCAGTCCGGAGGGCAGCCGGCCTCGATCAGAGTGTTGCGGATATAATCGGCCACCGGACGTTCGCGTCCACTCAGGCCCGGGATGGCGAGTAAATCCAGGAGGTACTGATCTGCGGCGGTAGAGTTGAAGGTGGTTTCTGTCATACCGTTTCTCTACGGTGCTTCCGGCGGAGACTCAAGAACCTCGTTTACCGGATCCACTGCATTCTGACGTTCCCCCGCACCGCATTGGTGAGGTAGACCGCGTCGGCCTCCTCCAGATCCCGCGGAGTGATGACCTGTTCGCGGAGGCCGTTCTGAACCATTTCCTCCCGGCAGGTGCCGGGCAGCAGTCCGGAGTGCAGCGGCGGCGTGAGGAGGGTGCCGTTTTTTTCGATCACCAGATTGCCGATACAGAATTCCATACATTCCCCGCGCTCATTGATCAGCAGGGTCTCCTCCACGTCCGGATGACGGGAGCGGGCGTTCTCGTACACGGACCGTTGGGTGGTCTTGTGCCGCAATTCCGGATGACGGGAGGAGGTGGGAGCCGTATCCAGCTTGAAGGTCATGGAGGAGGAGCCTGAGTCGGGCAGGGGGGTGACGGTGAGGTCCAGGTGACCGGAGGGCGACAGGGTCAGCCTCACTTTTGAGGGTGCCGTGAGCGAGTCGGAAATGGCGTCGAAACGGGCGTTGATCTCTGTGGGATCCAGCTCATACCCCAGCTCATGCGCGGAGGAGGTCAGCCGTTCCAGATGACGGTTCCGGTTGAGAATGCCGGACCCCGGCTCGCCCCGCATGGTCTCGATCAGCTGCACCTCCGGATCGGCGTGGGTAAGCACCGCCGTTTTGAGAACGCTTTCCTGATATTCTCGCGCGGGATCGCTGTCCCATACCACCCCGCAGCCCGTCCCGTAGGTGACCGCGCCGCTTTTCCGGTCGATCTGCAGGGTGCGGATGGCCACGTTGAACTCGGTGATCCCGTCCGCGTAGAATCCGCCGATACAGCCGGTATAAATCCCGCGGGGTCCGGACTCCAGCCGCCGGATCCACTCCATGGTGTTCCGTTTCGGTGCACCGGTGATGGAGGCACAGGGAAAGCAGGCCCTCAGCCAGGGGAGGGGGTCCTCCGGTCCTTCCGCGGTGACGGTGGAGGTCATCTGGATCAGGCTGGGATAGGGCTCGATCTCAAAAAGGCCCGGGGTCTTCACTGAACCGGGGGTGGCGACCTGACCCAGATCGTTGCGGATCATATCCACGATCATCACATTCTCCGCCCGGTCCTTTTTGCTGTCCTGCAGGGGAATCTCTTCCCCGGGCCTGGCGGTTCCCTTCATAGGGCGGCACTGGATGCGTCCGTTTTCCAGTCGGAAAAACCGTTCGGGCGAGGCGGAGATGAGAATGCGGTCCTCCTCCTCCAGATAGGCCTGATGCCGACCAGACTGTCCGAAACGGATCTGACGGAACAGAGAGCGGGGGCAGCCGGAAAAAGAGGAGGTCCAGGGGTACGTCAGGTTCACCTGATAGGTTTCTCCCCGGCTGATGGCGGCCCGGACCTCCTCCACCCGGGAGGAGAAGTCCTGTTCAGACAGAGAGGGCCGGAGAGGATGCAGGGTGAACGGGTCGGTGGCCATTTTCGGCAGGCCGTCGGCGCAGGTTCTGAACAGCCGGAACCGCAACAGCGGGCTGCCGGGAAGAGGGGGATGGGTGGACAGATGCGGATCGAATCCGGAGGAGGCTTCATAGCTGATCCAGCCCACGGCATGCCAGCCGTCTTTCCTGGCCGCCAGAATCTCCCGCAGCACCGGGAGCACCTCCGCCGGGGTGTGAGCCTCAAGCGTCCCGCCCGGCTCCAGCAGGGTGACCCAGCGGGAACGGCCGTGGGCATCGGTGCGTTGAAGAGCGGTAATCGGGTCGGGAGACATATCTGGTTTTGATTGATGAACAGGGAGTGGCAGGGTATGCAACACTCATGCGCGCATATCTAGACCTCTTACAGCATATTCTCGATCATGGCGTCGACAAGTCTGACCGCACCGGAACCGGCACCCGCAGTGTCTTCGGTTATCAGATGCGGTTCGATCTGGCCAAGGGGTTTCCCATGGTCACCACTAAAAAGCTGCATGTCCGCTCCATCATCCATGAGCTGTTGTGGTTCCTCAAGGGGGACACCAATATCGGGTATCTGCAGGAAAACGGGGTGCGGATCTGGAATGAGTGGGCGGATGAACAGGGCGACCTCGGACCGGTGTACGGGCATCAGTGGCGGTCGTGGACCGGGGCGGATGGAAAAACGCATGACCAGATTTCCTGGGTGCAGAACGAGATCCGCACCAATCCGGATTCACGCCGTCTGATTGTCAGCGCCTGGAACGTGGGGGATCTGGATCAGATGGCGCTGATGCCCTGTCACAGCCTCTTTCAGTTTTACGTGGCGGAGGGAAAACTGAGCTGTCAGCTGTATCAACGCAGCGCGGATGTCTTTCTGGGAGTGCCCTTCAATATCGCCAGCTATGCGCTGCTGACCTGCATGATGGCTCAGGCGGCCGGACTGGAGCGGGGTGATTTTGTCCATACCTTCGGGGATGCCCATCTCTATCAGAACCATCTTGAGCAGACCCGGCTGCAGCTGACCCGTGACCCGCTTCCGCTGCCGGAACTGCGGCTGAATCCGGACAGAAGCTCGGTATTTGATTTTGTCTTTGAGGATATTGAGATTGTGAATTATCAGTCTCATCCCCACATCAAAGCTGAGGTGTCGGTTTGAGGCCGGAGGTGGTGCTGGTGGCGGCCCTGGACCGGAACCGGGCCATCGGAAAAAACGGGGAGCTCCCGTGGCGGTTGAAAGACGATCTGAAGGCCTTTAAAGCGCTGACCCTGGGGTCGCCGGTGGTGATGGGGCGGAAAACCTGGGACTCTATTGGACGCCCGCTTCCGGGACGTCGGAATCTGGTTCTCAGCCGTGATCCCGGGTTCCGGGCGGAAGGTGCGGAGGTGGTCACGTTTCCCCAGGAGGCGGTGGACCGGCTGCAGGAAGCCGATACGGTCTACGTGATCGGGGGAGGGGCGGTCTATGAGGCCTTTCTTGCCCTGGCCGATTCCCTGGTGCTCACCCGGGTGGATACCGAGGTGAGCGGGGCGGATGCCTGGTTCCCCGCATGGAATATCCGGGCGTTTACACTGACCGACTCCGTTTCCTTTCCGGCTGATGACCGGAATGAATTCCCTTTTGTCATCGAGACCTATGGCAAGACCGGTTCGAATCGCTGAGGCGCCTCCCCGGTTTCCGCTCACCGTTCAGTCGGTGGAGGGCTTGGCCGATGAGGTCTATCGCGTCCAGCTGGATCCCCATCCGCTGCCCTGGACTCCCGGGGACTGTGTCACGTTATATGGTCCGGGAACGGAGGAGGGCCGCCCCTACAGTTTCAGCGGTCCGCCGGATGCCGCGTATACCGAGTTCTGGATCCGTCGGTTTCCACAGGGCAGGATCAGCTCGTTTCTCACCCGGCTGGAGGCGGGGAGTACGGTGGAGGTGAGTCCTCCTTTCGGATGGTTCCGGCCCTGTGAGCCTGCCGGGGTCTCCAGAATCTTCATCGCGACCGGCACCGGAATTGCGCCCTTTCTGTCCGCGCTTTCGACCGGGCCGTCTGCATCGGTGCTGATTCTCTGGGGCATGCGGAGGTCTCTGCCGGTACCGGACGTCCTCAGTGGCTATGCGCTGCAGCGATGCGTGAGCGGGGAGGGGAAGGCTGGCGGCGTTCCGCGGCGGGTAACGGACCTGCTGCCGGAACTGGATCTCGGCGGCATGCCCCATTTCTATCTCTGCGGGCTGGATGTGATGATCGAGGAGGTGTCGCGGATCCTCCGGGAGCGTGGGGTCCCGGATCAACGGATTCACACCGAGTGTTTTTTCACGTCATCCTCCTCCTCATCGTAGGCCCGGTAGTAGTAGGGCTCATGGAAGAGGTGGTCGGCCGGGATGCCTCTGGCGGTAAGAATCTCCTCCGCCTCGTAAATCATTTCATTGGCGCCACATAGATAGACGTCCAGATCCGGGGAGAGTTCCATCGTCTTCAGTCCTTCGGTGAGCCGGGCCCGGGTTCCCTCAAAAGGCTCCCGGCTGCAGAATGGCACATACCGTATGGAGGCAAACTCCTCCCGGAAGTACAGATCCCGCGGGGTGCGGACGCCATGCAGCAGGGTGATGTCCAGATCATCATGACTTCTAATGAAGGCCCGGCAGGGGGCGACGCCGGTTCCGGTGGCACAGAACAGCAGCGGGCGGGACGGGTCCCGGATGGTAAAGCGGCCGTAGGGTCCCTGTACCTCCACCCGGTCGCCTTTCGTTAAGCCGACCAGATACGGGGTCAGAAGCCCATGTGGAATCAGTCGATACAGCACATCCAGGGTTTCATCCTCGGTGCCGGAGCAGATAGTGTAATCCCGCTGATCCCATTTTTCCCTGCCGGTCAGACTGACCAGTTGACCGGCCTCCCACATCCAGTCAGGACGTTCGAGGCGGAGCAGATGGGCATCGGTTCCCATGGGGAGGTGATCGAGAATCCGAAGGGTTGACTCCATGAGGGTGATGTTGCTGATGGAACGGTAGCGTTGGGGACTTATTTCTTCTTCTGCTTCACGTTTCCAAAAAGCGATTCCGAAAATTTATTGCGACTCTCTTTGTTTCCGGAGGTGTTGGCGGATTTGGAGCCTTTCAGAAGCCTGCTGGATCCGGTATTCCGCTGCGGAGATTTATCGCTAAGCTGCGGAATGCCCCGCCCGAAACTCCGGGTGGCATGCGCGGAGTTCTGTGAAGACCGCATGGAGGACGCCGTTCTTCTGGGAGAAGAGATCCTGCCTGTGCGGCCGGAACGGGACTCATCTTCTGCGGCATCCTCCGCATCCGAGATTTTTTGCGCAGCCATTACCGGGGCCGGCCGCCCTTTCAGTTTTTCGATTTCCTGCTGGAGCCATTCAATTTTATCCTGCTGGGCCTGGGTTTTGCCCATAAGATTGGCTGCGTCCTGAATGGTGCTGTTGGCCTGGGCCAGATCGCGCTGCAGGGATTCTTTTTTATCCTCCAGAGCCTGAATGTCCGACAGCAGGGCTTCTCCCTCTTTCGATGGGGTTTGTTCCTCCACCTGACGGTTCAGAGTGCTGTTTTCGGTCTGAAGCCGGTCAAGTTCCGCATCTTTTTCTTTTGCGGCCTGCTCCAGCTGTTCCAACCGTTCCGAAAGTTCGGAACTCTTCCGCTCCATGGAGGAGACGGCGGAAATAAGTGAGGTATTCTGCTCGTCCAGTTTTTCCAGCCGGCTCTTCAGTTCCTGCCGCTCTTCCCGCAGGTGGGAGTTCTGTGATTCATGATCCTTCGCATTCGCTTTCTCCAGGGATAGAACCTGTTCCAGTTCCGCCTTTTCCTCCTGCAGACTCTGAAGCTCCTCCTCCAGTTTGCGGGTCTGCGGTTCGTGGGCTTCGACCTCGGCCTGCAGCCGGGAGACTTCGTTTTCCGCCGCCTCTTTTTCTTCGGTCAGGGTCAGAACCTTTTCCTCTGCAGTCTGCAGGGCTTCTTCTTTGTCCTTCAGATCACGGGTGAGGTGTTCGACTTTCTCCGTCAGTTCCTGACGGGACTCCTCCAGAAGCGCCTTTTCCTCTCTGAGCTGGCTGAGGTCCTCTTCCAGCTTGCGGGTTTCAGGCCGGGCCTGGTGGGCCTCTTCTTTCATGCGCGCGAGCTCTTTCTCCACCCGCTCCTTGTCTTTCAGCAGGGACTCGGCTTTCTCACCGGATTCCCGCGCCGCCTCCGCTTTTTCATCCAGTTCCTGAGTGAGCGCCTGAATTTTGTCCTCCAGCTCCTGACGGGCATCGGCATCCCGGAGCTTGTCTGCCTTGAATTTGGTGAGTTTGGATTCCAGTTCCTTTTCACGGTTCCGGCTTTCGTTCAGGTCGGCCGCATATTTATTGGCATCGGAGGAGACTCCGTCCAGTTTGGTCTGCAGCTCCGCATAGTCATCCTCAGCTTTCTGTTTCTCCAGCTGCAGCTGTTCTTTTTCCGATTTCAGAGATTCCTGCTGTTCCTGCGCCTCACGGATTTTCTCTTCCAGTTCCGTCATGGCCTTCTGTTTCTCAGAGAAGGTCTTTTCCTCTCCGGCCTTTGCCTCACGCAGGGTGCGGAGTTCGTTTTCGGCCTTTTCCCGGGCTTCGTCTTTCTCCTCCAGCTCTTTCTGCAGAGACGCTTCACGCTCTTTCGCCCCGGCCAGTTCCCGGCGGGTGGTCTCGAGATCGCTCCTCAGCCCTTCGCCTTTTTTCTCCAGTTCACGGAGTTGTGTCTCCAGCGTGTCAATCTGTTCCTTTGCCTCCCGTGAGGCCTCGCCGTTTCCTTCTTCCTTGTCACGGATTTCCGAGCGAAGCTCTTTCGTTTTTTCCTTCAGCTCACTGTTTTCCTTCTGAGTCTGTTCAACCTCCTCCACTTTGCGGGAAAGACGTTCCAGTTTTTCCTCCAGAGCCTCGCGTTCCTCCAGAATGGATTTGATCTCCGGCGGCAGACCGGTTTCGGATGTCTCGATCGAAAACTTGGTGGTCTTTCCCGAATTGGAGGACGGAATGGTGCTGGACTCCGGAATTTGTATCCGGGCGTCACAGGCGGGACAATTGATCTTCCTGCCGGCCGCACTGGGCTTTACGCTCAATTTACGGTTGCAGGCGGGGCAGCGGAATTTGATTTCTTCGCTCATAAACAGAAGAGGGTCTTCAGGATTGTTATTTTTGAGAAAACGGGAAAGTGTGAAAGGGTCAGACGTTAGGGGACTGGAACGTGAGTTCTTGATTTACGAACATTACAAACGTGACAATCGGCTTCAGAAGTGGGGATTTCATGGATTGGATGCGTTTTTCATTCGGTTTGGGGCAGGTGTCCGGGTCATCTTCAATAAAGATGTGTGTAATTAAGCAGACTGTGTGCCAATGTTTTTTGATTTCGAGGTGCTCTAAGATTGATTCCCGCCGGTTTCGTTTTACATTTACTCCTATGGGGCAATCTCGAGAATCCATCAGCCGTATCCTCGCCGTCGGCGGGCCTTCTGAAGACGGCATTCACCGTATGACCAAAGGAGAGTCGTT
>CAZVCO010000088.1:10282-12405 GCA_964625795.1 uncultured Verrucomicrobiota bacterium
TCTGCTGTGAGGGCAGTGATGCCGAGCACCGTGAGCTGGCCGATTTCTGTCAGAACGTGGAACAGCTTCTCCAGGCGACCGGACAGGATCTGCAGGACTTTACACCGGAGGAGTTTTCTGAATGGGTGAAGGCGTTTGTGCCCCGGAAGGAGAAGCCGTGAAGATTCTGATTTTGGCCCCCCGTCTTCCCCACGCGCATGCCTACAGCGGGGTTCAGATGATTTATCAGCGCATGGTGAGGCTGCTGCAGCGGGGGCATCAGGTGGGACTGGCCTGTTATCTGGATGAGGAATACGATGGACCCTACAAATCCCAGGTGAACCCGGATCTGATCGATGTGGAATACCTGTCCGCTCCTATACTAAACAAGCTCCTTCCTGCGGCCTTCACCTCCGGACGGTACAGCAGCCCCTCCTCATTTTTCCGGTATCACAGCACTCACATGAATCGGCTGGTGGGCGATATGGTGGCCTCCTCCGGATACGATGTGGTGATTGCGGAGTTTACAGCCATGGCGCAGTGTCTGGTGCACAATCCGTTTCTTCCCGCTGTCCGGAAAATTGCGTCCTGTCATGATTCGCCGACACTGGGGGCCCGGCGTCAGATGGATCTGCTGGATGCGAGTCTCAAATGGGGACAGCAATGGCTGCAGTACCGTCACATGCGCATGCTGGAGTTTGGGCTTTATCGGAGGATGGACCGGGTTCTGACGCTGACCTCCCAGATCTCCTGGAGGAGGATCCGACCCTGAGCATCACCACGGTGAAGCCCGGTCTGAGTCATCAGGCTTTCCACACGATGGAGGAACTCCCCAAAGAGCACTGCATCACCATCACCGGTCGTTTCAGCAGTGATCAGTGTCAATATGGCTGTCTGTGGTTTCTTCGCTCGGTGTGGCCCATCCTCCGGAAAAAAGATCCAAAAGTGAAGCTCTACCTGGTGGGCCGTGAGCCTTCGCCTGAAATGCGCCGTCATGCCAAACGCGATGACCGCGTTATTGTCACCGGCGCCGTACAGGATCTGCGGCCGTTTCTGGCCAAGAGCAAAGTGTACGTGTGTCCGGTGCTGACCGGATCGGGAGTGCGGGGAAAAATTCTGGAGGCCATGGCCATGAATCTGCCGGTGGTCAGTACCACCGTCGGTGCCGAAGGCATTCCGGTGGATCAGGGCAGCAATGCCTTTCTGGCCGATGCGCCGGAAGTTATGGCTGGGTTTATCGACATGCTGTTGCACGACCCCGACAAACAGGCCCTGATGGGGCGCCGGGCCCGGAATGCGGTGGAGACCTGGTTCGACTGGGAAACCAGTATGAACGACCTTGAGCGGGTCCTGCAGGAGGTCGTCTCCAAGCACAGCTACCACAACGTGGCATGACCCAGTCCCGCCGACCTGGACACCGCGGCGGCTAAGAAGATCGGCCTGAATTCCGCGTAACGGTGTCCTGTCTCAGACCGGTTCTGTGTCGGCTCAATCAGGGAGACCGTGATTTTCCCGTCCTGATGGTAACATTCGTCTCGTTTGGGCATTATTTCCCTGAATTCGGGTAATATTTCCTGAGTTGATGGGTGTATTTTTGAAAAGAAACCGTGTACGTAAATATTAAATATCTTACGTGATTTAGGTTTTAGAGACATGAAATATACAAAGCGACACCTCCCGTTGGCGGCAGGGTTCCTGGTTCTGATCATCTTCGGTTGGCTCGCGATCTTCCGCGAAATCCCGCAGGAAGCTGTTCCGGAGAAAAACCCGATGCCCCCGGCGGAGACCGTTCAGGAACCGGACCCCGAACCTAATCTGCCGCAGGTGGCCGACGCGGACATCACCGCAGAGTCCGACCCCAGGATCTCTGCGGCCCGGACGGAACAGACCCGGGAGGATCCGGATCAACATTTCTCTCCCCGGATGAAAGAGCTGGTGCAGGGGATCCGCAGGGGAACCCCTGTGCAGGTGCAGGTCGGGGGTCGGGAACAAACCTACCTCTTCCGCAACAAACGCATCACCACCGGGAACTTCCGGATCTCCTCCGGACCGGACACCGAATTCGCCTCCTCTTTTGAGGTATTTGAGGGACGTCAGATGCTGGAGGACGGTTCGCTGAATCAAATGGCCAAACTCGCAGTGGT
>CAZVCO010000089.1:0-5011 GCA_964625795.1 uncultured Verrucomicrobiota bacterium
CAGGGAATCTCTTCAAACACCCCGGAGATCCGGGCCGGATCCGACACCGGCCACACGGTATGCGTGACCCCGTCCGCCGAAGTGAACTGCACCTCCGGTTCGGTTGATGTGCATTCCTCCTCCAGTGCTTTCAGCTCCGAGGGAGCCCGCACCATCAGAAACACCGGGCCGGCATTGGCTTTCAGGGTGGCCACGTGGCGGGTGCGGTCATCCTCTTTTTTCTGCAGAGTGCGCTCATGTTTTTTGATGAGATCCTGTTCGTATTCCTCCGTGTGACACACCCCCACCCAACCCGACTGGGTATGTCCGTCGATGGACTGCTGATACAGATAGATCCCGGGCTCCGCCTCTTTACGCAGCCATCCGGATTGCTGAAACGATTGGAAGTTTTCCGCCGCTTTTGCGTATACGGCGTCACTGTAAAGATTTGTCCCCTCCGGCAGGTCGATTTCAGGTTTGACCACATGCAGAAAGGACCTGGGCTGGCCGGAGGCCATCTCACGGGCCTCGGCGGAGTCAATCACATCATAGGGCGGACTCGCCACCTGGGCGGCCAGTTCTGCAGGCGGGCGTAACGCGGGAAAGGGACGGAATTTCATAGTTGGGGTTCTCCTGAAGGTGAGGCGCTCTCCTAACAGGCAGAAAGGAATGTACAATCAAAAGCCGGGGCAACGTCCCCGTTCCTTAAAGCAGAACCAGCGCCAGACCCGTGATCAACAGAAGTCCAAGCACCACACACAGCAGAAAAGCGGCAACCGGCTTCATTTCGTGGTCCCCACAAAAGTTCCGCCGTTCTGCTGACACAGCTCCCGCATGAGCACCGAAAACTGAACCCCGGTATTTCCCCCGCTCCCCCCGGACATCATCACTGCGGGAAACCCGACCGCATGAATCCGCACCCGCCGCTCTCCGCTGCTCTTGCGGTTGAACCGCTCCACCCTGGCCATCACCCGGTCCATCTCTGCGGGCCCTCCGCTGAATTCATCGCCCAGCACAAACAGACTGATCGCGTCCTGATCATTCGCATACCGGCGAATGGCCTCCTCGATGCCCTCCACCGGAGAGCTGTTACTGAACGGCCACCAGGTGCGCAGCACCCGGATGACACTGGACCGCCGTCCGGGGGTGTCCGGGATCCACTGTCCGGCATACTGCGGAAACATGTACTGTCCCATATCATTCATCACCTGCATGCCTTTCAACTGGGGATACACATTCAGAATCTCCTCCATTTTCTTCAGCATCCGCGGCCAGGCGCCCTGCACCATACTGCCGGAGGTATCGATGATGAAGATCACGTACTCGCTGTCGACCGCGATGCCGCCCACCGGCTGCTCTTCATCCGGCGGAGGACGCCGCTGGGCCAGCAGCCGCCGCATCTCGTCGGTCAGCTCCTGTTTGGCTTCGGCCAGTTGCTGCTCGATCCGGTTCTGAACCTGCATCATCTCGTTGCTGGCACTGAATTCGCCCCGCAGCTCGGACAAATCACCCTGCAGACGCGCCAGCCGCTCTTTCTCTTTGCTGAGCTGCTCCCGTTTGCCCGGCAGATCCCGGTTCAGCACGGTCACCTCCCCCCGAAGCTCGAATTTCTGCTCCTGCAGATCCCGCAGCAGTCCGCTGAGGTCCTCTCTCACCCCTTCAATCACGATAGGCTCCCCCGCCTTGCTGAGCACAAACAGCAGGATCATGGCCCCGAACCCACAGCAGATACAGTCCAGGAAACTGAGATTAAATACTTCAAAGCTGCGCCGTTTCCTCCGGGATCTCACGGCCAGTCCTCCGTCACGGTGAGAAAACTTCCCTGGGTCAGGACCGCCAGCCGCCAGAAAGACACCGCCGCCATCGGGTCCCCCTCCATGTAGTACAACAGCGTGTTCACCGGCACCCGGGGAGGCAGCAGGTTGACCGCATCCCGGAAGAACGCCTCCCGGCGGTTGGCCGACACCGTTTTCCGCAGGGTCGGCGGCGAGTCGTCCATGGTGGGCAGTCCATCGGTCAGCAGCAGAATGTTATCGGGCGGTGGCGACATGGATGCGGCATAGCGGAAGGCCTGATGCAGACTGGTTCCACCTCCGGGAATGACCTCCTCCAATGCCTCTGAGGCCTCTTTACGCACCGCGGGATCCGCCCCGTCCCACCAGCCGCCCTCCCCCTCCAGTAAGGGAGAAGTGGACTGGGCAAAGGTGGCAATATGAAAACGGTCCTGCATGGGCAGCTGGGAAAGAATCCAGTCCACGGACCGACGGGTCTGCACCCATTTGGGGGCCGTTCCTTTTTCCTCATCGGGCAGGTTGCGGATACGCAGGATATCGATCACCCTGTCTGCCAGCATACTCGACGAGCTGTCGACCAGAATCAGGGTGCGCTCTCCCCCCACCTTCAGGCCGGTAAGATACTGACGCGACCCGTCCCCGAAAAAGGCCAGCGGAGCGTCTCCGGGTTCTTCCGCCTCCGCACCGGCTTTCAGCCGTTTGAGACCCTCCTCCAGACTGAGCAGATCGGTTTTCAGCTGATTGACATGTTCGCGGGTCGCCAGTGTCTGCCCCTCCTGATCCGCCAGCTCCTCGCGTGACTGTTTAATCTGATCGAGAATCTCCCGGCTGAGTCCCTCGGTTTTGGCCGTCTCCTCCACCACCTCCTCCAGCGCATTGCGGGCCAGCACCTTTTCCTTCTCCAGCCGGAGGATTTCGACCTCGATTTTATTCACCTCTCCTCTGAGATCACGGGTGAGGTCCTCCCGGTTCTGAGAGGCCCGGGCATTCATCAGCACAAACAGCAGAATCACCGCCCCAAACCCGCAGCAAATGCAGTCGAGAAAACTCAGGCTGAACACCGTGATGTCGCGCCTGGTCATCATGCACTCCCGGGCACCACAATCGCGATCGCCTCACGTCCGTCCGGCAGCTTCACCTTCTCTCCGGGCGCCGCCTGCAGACCCTCCGGCGCCTTTTCCGCCATTCCATCAATCACCACATGCGTCACCCGCGGCACATTACCGTCTTCAGCCCCGCTCTCCTGCAGTCCATCCCGCCAGCGGGGCCCCTTTCCCTCCTCCAGGTTCAACAGGGAACAGGCGCCGGAGAGATCGGACACCTCTGCTGTCCATCGGTCAAAACCAACCAAATGACACAGCGGAAGCGGCCCCACGACTGCCGGGGTGTTGGCGATGCCCTGGGCCTCCAGCAGAGCATGATGAAGCGGATAAAAGCGTTTCTGTTCCTCGGAATGCACCACCCGCAGCGAACCGGTGGTGCTGCCCCAGTCGGATGACGCACCGGTATGCCAGTCCCACCAGGAATCAAACAACTCCTGCTCGGTGGTGCCGGAGTACAGAGGGTCCACCCGGTGCTGTTCCAGCATTTCTCTGGCGGCCACCCCGGATTCGCGCCGGAACGAAGGGATCACCCCGCCCTCCGGCAGCGTCACGACATCCGACAGCCTCCACTCCCCCTCTTTCAGACGCACCGTTCCACACATGAGATGTTTCCACCCCCACTCCAGGACCCGCACCTCTTCCTCCCCGGGACAGGTCAGGGCGGCAGCCGCCAATGCCCGGGGAAAAAGACCCCCGATCGTCAGACCGCATTCCCGGGCCACACCCAGAAACAGTTGCACCACCGGACGGGACCAGGTCATGGGAACCGCCACACACCATTCACATCCGGTATCCAGCGACAGGGTGTTCAACTGCGCCACCGCCAGATCCGCCCGGTGCCGCATGCCCCTTCCCGTCACCAGTGGATCCAGACTGAGATTCTCCCACACGTCCAGCACGGTCGACTGCGGATCGACCCGGCAGTTCTGCAGTGATCCGGACCCGTGTACCCACTCCCCGCCAATCAACGAGGAGATGCCGGGAAGTGCGGGGCCTCCGGCCGGCCCGACCGAGAGGGGCGAAAGATCAAGCAACTTCATCACGTTCAGGACGCCACGTGAAGATGACGAATCAGGTTCTGTTCCGCTTCATCCTGCACATCCAGCACATAGCGCTCCTGCTGCAGTTGCAGCTGATGCACCACAAACATCAGCAGAATGCTGAGACACAGGGCGATCAGGGTGGAATTGAAGGCTGTTCCCAGATTGAGAGTGACCGGACCGATATCCCCCTCCACCGCTGACTGCGCTTTGGACAGAGCCAGGCCAATCCCCCGCACCGTACCGATGAAGCCGATACTGGGAATGGCCCAGGCAATGTACCGGATCATGCTTAATTCGGATTCCTGACGCTCCCCCTCGCTCATACAGAGATTGGACACCGTCTCGGACACGTCCTGTACATTCCGGGTGGTTTCAAAGCGGTGAAGCGCCGCCTGCAGCGCGCGGGGATATAACGCTCTCCGCTGTTCCCCCGGCAGAGCCTGCACCCGCCGGCTGAGGTCCCGGGCATCCTCCGGCAGTATACGTTTTCCCTCGCCGATCTCGATGTAATCCTGATCCAGCAGCGCGGCGTGGCGTTTCAGCTCGCGGGCTTTGTACCCCATGATGGACAGCGCCCACAAAAAAAGAATGGTGCAGGCCTCCTGCTCCATATCTTTCAGCAGCACGGGAAGCGTCGGCGTCTCATCGAACATCTCCTCCGCCGCAACTGCGGCCTGCCTCGCCTCGGCCCAGGCCGCCGCCCGCGGACGGATCAGCAGCGTGAACACCGCATGCACCAACACCACGATCACCACCAGGGCGATTAACTGAAACTGAAATTCTTTCCGGCCGGCAGGACTTCTCATAGTTGAACCCTAGGACCAAAACCCCTTTTGGTCGAGGGGATTTTAAGTCGGGAGGCACTCAGTCTTTCATTCACATCCGGGGGACCGGATGCGCCACGCTTTTCTCAGAGACCTGCACTTTCCCAAAGCGTGGCGCAGTTCGTCCCGAACTGCGAAAAGGCACTCAGTCTTTCATTCACATCCGGGGACCGGATGCGCCACGCTCTGCTTTGATTCATACTTCTGTCCAAAAGGTGGCGCAGTTCGTCCCGAACTGTGAAAAGGCACTCAGTCTTTCATTCACATCC
>CAZVCO010000089.1:5021-12342 GCA_964625795.1 uncultured Verrucomicrobiota bacterium
ATCCATCGGTTACACCACACCTTCATATTCTATATGACGTTCATGCAGAAAAAAATGCCTTTGAGATAATCGAGCCTTCACAGGGTTCGCTCGAATATAACGTTGATACTTCCGAAAATGATGCATTGACCGAACTAAATGATCAAAAGGTTCGCGATCCCAGAATTTGCCTTTTCTACCAAGGGCGTGATTGATCTGCCGCGCAGAATAACTCCGGATACTGTCTAAAACCGATTTCAAACTGAATTCGGGATGCGGTTGAAACAGGAGATGAACATGGTTGGGCATCACAACAAAATCAAAAAGCAATCCCCGTCTCCGATCCTGAAAGAGAATCGCTTCCGCCACCAGCTTTGAATGTTGTGGCTCGGCGAGAATACAGGTGCCGCGCCCACGGTCCAACGCTTTTTGGTAGACCACGGAAACATATCGCTGGTAGTTCATGAAATGAACAGGCCCCAGACGGTCAAGAATTTCAGACCGGTCAGCATGGGGAGACAGCCCTCTGTGGGCACACCAAAGCATTTTTTTCCGTTCCTGTTCTTTTTGAATTTCGACGGGTAAAGCATCCGCCATCATAAAGGTTACAAACGCACAAACCCCTGGTTGTTCCAAGTGTGGCAATCGGCCTCTTCGTATAGATGTAGGCCGGTCTGGATGATAAAAACAAAGCCGAGGAGCATCTAACATTTTATACGCATGTATACGCAAGCCTGTTTCCTCAAGCAAAATAAAAAAGAAAGTTGCGGGGCGGGAGGCTGCGAAAAGGCACTCAGTCTCTCATTCACATCCGGAGGACCGGACGCACCACGCTCGGCTCTGCCAAAGGTCAACTTAAGGCATCATCCGTCCCATCAGACGTGGAAAGGGGATGGTCTCGCGAATGTGTTTCAGTCCGCAGATCCAGGCCACGGTGCGTTCGATGCCCAGTCCGAATCCCCCGTGCGGCACCGATCCATACCGGCGCAGGTCCAGATACCACTGATAAGGTTCGGGATCCATCCCCTCCGCCGCCATACGGGTCAGAAGCTCCTCCAGATCCTCCTCCCGCTGACTTCCCCCGATAATCTCCCCGTAGCCCTCCGGTGCCAGCACATCCAGATTGCGCACCACCCGGGCATCATCACCATCCCGCTTCATATAAAAGGCCTTCACCTCCGCCGGGTAATGGGTCACGATCAGCGGTGCATCAAACTGCTGACTGAGAATGGTCTCCTCGTCCCCGCCGAAATCCTGCCCCCATGCAAACGTCCGGGCATCCTCGATATGATCCGGCTGCTGCTGAATCCATTTGGTGAGAACCTTTTCCTCCTCCTGAAGCTCCCGCAGTTCCCGCTCGAGTTTCTCCACTTTCCAGGCCTTGCGCACCTCCGCCCTGGAGGCCTCCGTCTGCCGGATACGTTCTCGGATACCCTCCAGCCTTTCCTGCTCCGAAGCCAGCTCCTGCTCCAGTTTGGCCTGCAGTTCCGGACTGTGCAGCAGATCCACCGCCTCGGAATAGGTCATGCGCGGAAACGGCGCCTTCACCTTGTCCAAAGCCGCCGTGTCCCGGCCCAGTTCCTCCAGTTCCGCCCGGCAGTCGCTCAGCACCGCGCCCACCAGAAAGGAGAGAAACCGTTCGGACAGTACCTCCAGATCCTCGAGTTCCGCAAAGGCCACCTCCGGCTCAATCATCCAGAATTCGGTCAGATGCCGGCGGGTTTTGCTTTTCTCCGCCCGGAAGGTGGGACCGAAACAGTAGACCTTGCCCAGCGCCATGGCCGCGGTCTCCAGATAGAGCTGACCGGTCTGGGCCAGATAGGCGGGCTGACCGAAATAATCCACTTCGAAGAGCGTTCCCGCTCCCTCCGCCGCGCCCGGCTGAAACACCGGGGTGTCGATCAGCGTGAAACCGTCCTCGTCAAAAAACCGGCGGGCGGCGGAAATCAGGGTGTGCCGGATTTTGAGAATGGCCTGCTGACGCGTACTGCGGAGCCACAAATGACGGTGGCGCATAAGAAAATCGGTTCCGTGCTCCTTGCGGGAAACCGGATACTCCTGGGCCGGTTGCAGCACCTGCACCCCGGTCACCGACACCTCCACCCCTCCGGGACTGCGCGGTTCCTCACGGACCAGTCCGGACACCTCCAGACTCGATTCCTGCCCCACCCCGTCCAGAGCCGAAAAGGCGTCGGGATGGCTGATCTCCACAATGCATTGACACCATCCGGTTCCGTCCCGCATCTCCAGAAAACGGATTTTGCCACTGGAACGGATGGCCCGGATCCATCCCCGCAGGTGAACGGTGGATCCGATGTGCTGGTCAAGGTCGGAAATAAAAACTGGTGACGCGTCCTTCATACCCGTCTTGTAACCGCATCCCCGGAAAGTGCAGTCCGTTTTTCAGGATTTTCTGCGAATGGCCCGGACTTCCTCCACCGACGGGATATCCTCATAGCGCAGGATTTCCCGCAACTGACGGTATCGCGACCACTCCTCCTCATTCCCAGCATTCTCTTCAGCCAGACGGTAGGCCAGCGTCTCCAGCTCCACCAGGGCATACGGCCGTTCGGATCCCGGAATGAGATGGCGGAACCTGCGGCGATGCAGACCTGCGGCCACCGCAGCCATGAGAAATCCGGCCACCCCACCTCCCAAATGAACGTCATAGGCCACATTGGTGCCGTATGGGGTGACGATAAAAAACAGATGCGTGGTGAACAACAGCACCGCCAGAACGTACGCCTTCAGCGGAATCATCAGCGGCAGAATCACGTAGGTGCGCATAGGGAAAAGCGCCACGATTCCTCCCAACAGACCGAAAATGGCCCCGGAGGCGCCCACCACCGGCAGCCCCTGCTGCTGAATCAGAAACGAAATGATCCCGAAGCAGAGCGCCCCGGCCAATCCGCAAATCAGATAATACCCCAGGAACCGCCAATGGCCCAACGCCTGTTCCAGATCCGGCCCCAGCAGATAGAGCCCCATCATATTCACCCCGATATGCAGCAGATTGGCATGGAGAAACATGTGCGTAACCGGAGTCCAGATCATCCCCTCCCGCAACATCCGTTCCGGCAGAAACCCCAAGTGTCCATAGAGAGACACCGGCTCAAAACCCGGAAGGTTCAACAGCTGCCCGGCCGCGATGAGGACAAAGACCAGCACATTCGCCGCGATCAGACCCCGGCAGACCGGAGAGAATTCTAAGCGTGGATCGGAGCTGAATTGATACGACATGTCGTTCGGTTTTCCATGAGTCGGTAGTTGTAAAACAGAAAAGGGTTTTGCTATTGATACCCCTATGAAGATTGAGGACCTTCCGCAATTCCGACCTATACACAAGATTCCCAAGGGGGGAATGACAGACTTGTACATCTGTGACGACCCCACTGGCACCCGCCGGGTGGTCCGCTTTCTGCGGGAACAGTTCCGAAAAGACCGCAAAGTGGTCAAATCCTTCAAAACCGGCGTCAAACACCTCAAGCTGCTGGATCACGACAGCGTCATCCACATGATTGAAGACGGCGTCTGCAAGCGGATCCCCTACATGGTGATTGAATACCACGACTGCCACAACCTCCGGGAGAGCATCCTGCATCAGGAGGAACTGTTGAAAAAGAATTCCCTGACCTTCGTGCGCAAACTTGCCGCCGCATTAAACTATGTGCATCAACAGGGCATTCTCCATATGGATCTCAAACCGGAGAATATTCTGATCAAGCCGGATACCGGACTCATCCTGATCGATTTCGACCTGAGCATTCCCAACCGGGGTTCCAAACCCACCAAACTCAAAGTGCTCCCCGGCACCCCCACCTATCTGGCTCCCGAAACGCTGCGGCATCAGCTTGCAGACGAACGGGCGGAGGTCTTTGCGTTCGGTGTGGTGGCCTATGAACTGCTCTGCAGCCACAAACCCTTTGAGGCCAACAGCGTGACCGAATACAAACACGCGGTCGCCGACCCCAGAGTCAAAGCCTATCCCATTCACGAACACCGTCAGGATATCTCCCGCAAACTGGAGAAGATCATTCTCAAATGCCTCGAGAAACGACCCCCGGAACGGTATCCCAGCATGGCGCTGGTCTTACGTGACCTGGACGCCCTGATATGACCGATATTTACATAGGCGGAGGGGGTCCCCCCTGGAAACGGATTGCCGCAGGGCTGATCGTCCTGCTGCTGGGAGGTTTCTGGCTTGCCTCACGGGTCGAGGTCGACCACCACCGCCCTCCCCGCCATCTGAAAACGGCACCATTGTCAACGCCACCCCCGTTCCGACCGCCCCCTCTGCCAGTCCCGTGTCGGAGAACCTCCCCACCCTGGAGGACATCCGCGGACTGATCGAGGCCGAAAACCTTCACCGGGCCCGCGCCCTGGCCCTGGAGCGGCTGGAGAGACTCCCGCCGGGAGCACAGCGCCTCAGCACTGAGTCCATTCTGGGCGACCTGCACACCCGGATGGTGTTCAACAAAATCCCCATGGCGGAGAAAGTGACCCATCAGGTGGGTCGGGGCGACACCCTGGGCAAACTCGCCCAGCAATACAATACCACCCCCGAACTCATCGCCCTCTCCAACGGCATCCAGAACAACGTGATCCGCCTGGGGGAAACCCTGCGCATTCTCAAGGGCGACTTCAACTGCGTGGTCAACAAAACCCGCAATGACATGGTGGTCACCCTCAACGGCCGCTTTTTTAAACGCTATGCGGTGGGCACCGGCACCCATAACAGCACCCCGGCGGGCGACTACGTCATCACCCTGCGCATGCGCCATCCGGTCTGGTTCCGCCCGGACGGCGAACGCTTCCCCTACGGACACCCCGAAAACCTGCTCGGCACCCACTATCTTAAACTCAATACCCCCGGCATCGGTCTCCACGGCACCTGGGAGCCGGATACCGTGGGCTCCCAATCCAGCGCCGGGTGCGTGCGCCTGCGAAATGAGATGATCGAAGAACTTTACAATTTATTACCGGTCGGTACCCCCGTCCGGATCGAAAACGGATCCTGATCCCCGAGGACTTTATGGCGAATTACGTACTCCCTTTTGAAAAACCGATTCTGGAACTGGAACATAAACTCTCCGAGCTCCGTGGCTTCGGCGAGGATCAACAGATCGAAATGGGCGCCGAGATTGAGAAGATCGAGCGGAAAATCACCGAGACCAAACAGAAGGTCTACTCCGGCATGTCCCCCTGGCAGAAAGTGCAGATGGCCCGTCATCCCCAGCGGCCCTACACCCGTGATTACATCAACCTCATCACCACCGACTTTCAGGAGCTCCATGGCGACCGCCTGTTCCGCGACGACCGGGCCATCATCGGCGGCACCGCACGCTTCCGCGGCCGGGCCGTAATGATTCTTGGCACTCAGAAGGGCCGCGACACCAAAACCAATCTGGAGTGCAACTTCGGCTGTCCCTACCCCGAGGGCTACCGCAAAGCCCTGCGCCTGATGAAAATGGCCAACAAATTCGGTATGCCCATTCTCAGTCTTATCGACACCCCAGGCGCCTATCCGGGTCTGGAGTCGGAGGAACGCCACGTGGCCGAGGCCATCGCCCTGAATCTGCGGGAATCCTTCACCTTCCGCGTGCCTTTCATCTCCGCCGTCATCGGCGAGGGCGGCAGCGGCGGCGCCCTGGGCATCGGGGTCAGCAACCGTATCCTCATGCTGGAACATGCCTACTACTCGGTCATCAGCCCCGAAGGCTGTGCGGCCATCCTCTGGAAAGACCGGGCCTATGCCGACCGGGCGGCCGAAAACCTGAACCTCACGGCAAAAGACCTCACCCGTCTGGAGATTGCCGACGAGATTATTCCCGAACCCCTGGGCGGCGCCCATCAGAATCCGCAGCAGACTGCCGACAGTCTGTCGGATGCGATCGAATCCCATCTGAAAGAACTCGATGCCATGACCATTGAGGAACGCATCCAGGACCGCTACGACAAGTTCCGCAAGATCGGGGTTTTTGAAGAATAGGCCTTTGCCCTGACCGCGGATGGCCCTACACTTTTCGTATGAAGCCGCTGATCCGTTTTGCCCCTGCCGGGATCTCCCGGCACCTCCTCAACGCCGCGTCTGCTGTTCTGCTGTCCGCCGCCCTGCTGACCGGCTGCGCCACCAATCCGGTGACCGGCCGCAGGGAACTCTCCCTGATCTCGGAACAGGAGGAGATCCGTATGGGTACGGAGCAATACCCCTACATCCTCCAGATGTCGGGCGGAGAGTATCTGCTCGACCCCGAACTCTCCCGGTACGTCAGTGAGGTGGGTCAGAAACTGGCAGCCGTAAGTGACCGGCCCCACCTTCCCTACCGTTTCACCATCGTCAACGACAGCAGCTGGAATGCCTGGGCCCTGCCCGGGGGCAAAATCGCCATCCACCGCGGCCTGCTGGAGGCCATGCGGAATGAAAGCGAACTGGCCGCCGTACTGGGGCACGAAATCGTGCATTCCGCCGCCCGGCATTCCGCCCAGCAGATCGAACGCAATCTGTGGATGCAGGCCGGACTGGCCGGACTCCTGCTGGCGGTGGAGCCTGACGCACAGGACCTGGTGATGGATGCCGGCTCCCTGGGGGCCGGACTGGCTCAGCTCTCCTACAGCCGCGAGGCCGAAACCGAGGCCGATGCCTACGGCATCTCCTATATGGTCGACGCCGGATACGATCCCGACGGCGCGGTCACCCTGCAGGAGCTGTTTGCCGAAAACCAGGCCAGCGCCGGGGGCTGGCTCTCCAGCCATCCGGCCTCGATCGACCGCGTCAAACGTAACCGCAACACCGCCCGGGCCCGGCAGAACCAGGGATACGCCGGAGAGGCCGAATACCGGGTGCGCACCCGACGGCTGCAGCAGCGGGCCCCGGCCTATGCCCTGTACGAAAAAGGGCTGGAGGCGCTGAAAAAGAACAATGCCCAGCAGGCCCTGAAATTCTCCCTGCAGGCCCGCAACCGCGTGCCGGAAGAAGCTCTGTTCTATGGATTAAGCGCCCAGGCCTACGCAAAACTCGGCAATGCCCGCGCCGCCCTCCAGGCCCTCGATCAGGCCATCGCCCGCAATAAAGACTGGTTCTATTTCTACCTTATGCGGGCACAAGTCCACGAGAAGATGGGAAATCTCCAAGAGGCAAAAGCAGATTATCAGAGCAGCATGGACAGACTCCCCACCCGCGAAGCCCAGCAGAAACTCTCTACTCTTTAACGCGGAGAGTGACTGTAGGCCTTTAAGCCACAGACCGGAACCCAAGCCCAGGTCGTCCGGTCCGTGGCCTGAAGGCGCGACGGCCACTATCCGCAGAACAGCCAGAACCGACACCTTGTCATGACAACCCATC
>CAZVCO010000090.1:0-9064 GCA_964625795.1 uncultured Verrucomicrobiota bacterium
ATCCCGCTGCTGATGCTCCCTGTTCTCCGGGCGGAGGAGATCTCACCCGGCAGCACCCATACGGTGGTGTTTCGGAATCTGCCGCAGACCCTCTGGAGTCTGGGGCAGCCGTTGGAGAACAAAAAACCTCCGGCCTTCACGGTATGGGTACCCGAAGATTATTCCCCGGCCCGCAGCTATCCCCTCATGGTGTACATGGGGGGAGCCAGGGGGGAGTCGGGGCACGACATCAACCATCTCCGCTCCTTTATGGGAACGGAATCCTTTATTCTGGTGAGCTTTCCGCTGTTTAAAAATACCGATGATATCGCGCGGCACCGGGAGGTGCCCACTATCCATCAACTGGCCATTGATCCCGGCCAAAGTGAGCTGCTCTGGTCGGCCTATGAACCCATGCTGAAACGACTGTTCGCCCTCATCCCGAACATCGATCCGGAGAAAACCTTCTTCGGCGGGTTCTCGAACGGTGCTCACGCCACCGCGGTGTTGCTGAATGATCCGGTGGCCGGACCGGAGCTTCGGAAGTATTTCAACCTCTTCTATTTTGTGGAGGGCGGTCATGCGCTGCGTCTCAGCCATGCGCTTCCGGATGCCGATCTGTTGTTTATGCAGGGAGAGCAGCGCGCACCCTGGCTGGAGAAAGTGGCCTCTCCCTTGCGGTGGAATGTCCGAATCGGAGTGGAGGTCCGCACGATGCCCGGAATCGGACACGCCTTCCCGGTGGCAGAGAAGGCCTGGCTGCGGGGATGGATACAGCGCAAGTGCCGGGAATAGTCATCCGGCCTGGTTTCCGGTTGGGTTGAATCAGCTTTCCCAAAACGCCACACCGCGCGGCATGGGGGGAAGATCAAAATGTGAAGCGACGGTTTGTGCGATATCGTAAAATCCGTCGCGGAGGCCCAGGGCCTCCGAGGGTCTGCCGGGCCGGATACCCAGCACCGGAACCACTTCGCGGGTATGATCGGTTCCTTTGAAGATAGGATCGTTTCCATGATCGGCCGTGAGAATAAGAGTATCCTCCTCCCGCAGCTTCGGCAGAAATCCCTGCAGCCAGCTGTCCATATTCTCCATACAGTCCGCATACCCGGCCGGATCCCGGCGATGTCCGTACTGCATGTCAAAATCGATAAAATTGGCGAAGACGAATCCCTCCTCCAGACGGTCCGCCAGTTCGTCCATTTTCTCCATGGAACTGGCATTGTCTCCGGTGTGCCAGCCTTCGGCAATACCCCGGTGGGCAAAAATGTCCTCAATTTTCCCCACGCTGTAGACCGGAACCCCGTGTTCGGTCAGATGCTGTAACAGGGTATTCTCTTCGGTTTCAAAGGCGTAATCGACCCGGTCCGAGGTGCGCTGGTACTCACCGGCCTCTCCGGTGAAAGGCCGGGCGATGACCCGTCCGACCCGGTAGGGATCACACAGGCGCCGCGCGGCCTGACAGATGGTGTACAGTTCCTCAAGCGGAACCACATCCGTATGGGCTGCAATCTGGAACACCGAATCCGCGCTGGTGTAACAGATAAGAGCCTTCTCCTCATGGGCCTGCTGTCCAAGGCGTTCGATGATTTCGGTGCCGCTGGCGTGACAGTTTCCAAGCAGGGGGCGGCCGAACTCCTCTTTGAGAGGGTCGGTAATGTCGTCGGGAAAGGCCGGGACGGTTCTGGGAAAGAGATGGAAGCCCGGCTGCAGGAGGAGTCCCGCAATTTCCCAGTGGCCGGTGATGGTGTCCTTGCCCTGACTCCGTTCCCGCATGGCTCCCCAACTGGCCGCCGGGGATTCGGCTGGACCGATTCCGGTGATGGGGCCCTGGTCGGGCAGCAGGGAAAGAATATTTCCCAGCCCCTGCCGCTCAAATTCCGGCAGCTGGACCCCATTGACGGCCTGGGCCAGGTGGGGAAGGGTGGCCGCTCCCTGATCGCCATAGTCGACGGCGTCGGGAGCGGTCCCGATGCCGACCGAGTCCATGACAATCAGAAAGAAGCGGCCGGGCATAACCGCACTTATTCAGCAGGGACGGCCGGTGTGGCCTGGGCCGCGATCATGGCGGATTCCTCCGGGGTCAGGGACAGGCCCATGGTCACCCGGCTCTCTTCGGCAGAGATCTTGAATTTGTTCATCAGATTCATGATCTCAGGGCCCGCCTGCTCCTGCATGCCCATCATCAGCATGGGAAGCATGCTCTGAATCATGCCGGCCGCCTGCTGGGCATTGCCCGGGGTGCCCACGTCGAGACTCAGGTTCAGATCCAGATTTTCGGCGGCATCCACACCCACCAACAGTGATCGGGTGCTGGCGAAAGGCATCAGCATACCGCCCATTCCGCCCTGGGCCGCAGCGTCCTGGATGCCTTGCTGAATTTTCTGCCGCACCGCTGCCGGCAGGATGATGGTCATCAACATCTCCCGTTCGGAAAAGGCGGTGGTGGCCACGGTCATTTCCTCCGTCATGGTGGCCGGGGCTCCGGTGGCCAGACGGCCAAGACCGTTTTTGATCGACGCCATATTGAAGCTCCACATGACGGTTTTGCCGTTTTCGCTCAGCGCGGCATAGGCTTTATCCACTCCGCCGGGAGTTTCAGTTCCCGTCAGCTCCAGCACCGGAATGCCGTCCACTTCGGTAAGGGTCATTTGCGGGGCGGGACCTTCTGTGGTTTCGCTCAGAGTGGTGAGTCCGTTTTTGATCTTCTCCAGTGTCAGCGGCTCCTTGGTATCCATTGCCAGCAGGGCCTGGGCGGATTCCAGCTCCGCCGGATCCTGGGCGGCAAAATCAATTCCGTCGATATCCATGGAGAACACCATAGTGGAGATGTCGTCCTGAGTCAGACCCGTGGCCTTGGTCAGCGCGGCGAACTGTTCCTCCGCCGCCGCTTTCATTTCCGGCGTTTGCTGGGCCTCCACGGCCTGGCTCCAGGCGGAAGTTGTCATGCCTTGGAAATTGTAATAGAAAAAGACGTCTGCACCCTCCACGATGGCCGCGTCAACCGCGCCCTGGGCATGTAGGGTGAAGGGAAGGGTGAAAAGAGTGCTGATGGCAGCGTAACCAAGGGTTCGGAAAAACATTCAGGGCTCCAAGATAAGGGTTAAAACGTAAAAGCTAAGCAAATGACCAGCACCCGCAATAAAAATCCGGGGCTTTCCGCCTGGAAATGAGCATCCCATCATTGGCGATGCGAACATCGATCTAACGGTTTGAGGGTTTCCCGCATATCTTCCCCGGGCGAAAGCCCTGACAGAGGATGTCCGATACGATAATCGCTCGGGCCGTACGCCTCCGGCGCACAAGTCCTGCCCGAAAGCAGATGACGGCCTGAAAGGCCATCCTCCGAACTTGGTTTCTGGATTTGATTGTTGACCTAACTCTTTTAGGGTTGCGTCCCGGCATGGAGTTTCTTAACTTGCGTCTATTGTCTTTCAACTCACTGGAGTCTTTATGAACCGCTTTTCGATCGCCGCTGTCTGTCTTTTTCTTACCGCCCCCTTTCTTCACGCCGAGGAAAGTCTCTTTGACCGTGCTCCCTGGAGTTACAGCTTCGGCATAGGGGAAATCAACTTTGAAGGTGATCAGGCGGTGGAGGACGGGATGTTCCTCACCTTCCGGGCCATGAACAATATTGATGCGCGCTGGGGGTATGAATTTATTCTGGACGTCATGCCTCAACTGGATGGCGCCAGTGGCGAAAATCCCAACCGGGTGCGGCTGGGTGGCAATGTGGGAACAGATCCCATCGTGGCGGACACCTGGGGATTCCGGATCGGGGCGGATGTGAATTTCCATTTGCGGAATATCGAAAACCTGCGCTGGGATCCTTACCTGAGCGCTGGAGTGGGGTATCTGTATTTTGACGAGGAACTGCCCTCCGGCTCCAACAGCGTTCAGCTCTATGGCGGCGGCGGGCTGATGTACCACTTCTCAGATGCCTGGGCACTCCGGGGAGACGTTCAGACCATTCTGGTGGGGGACAGCACTGAATTCAATGCCATGTACAGCATTGGGATCAACTACCGCCCGGGCACCGAAGCCGAGGCGGAATTCCAGGTCTCCGGCGAACCGGCCAATCTCGATTCGGATGGCGACGGTTTGCGGGACGGGTATGAACGTGAAATCGGCACCGATCCACTGAATCCGGACACCGATGGCGACGGATTGACCGACGGCGAGGAGGTGTTGACCTATAAGACGGATCCACTGAATCCGGATACGGACGGGGATGGACTGAAAGATGGAGAAGAGGTGAAAACCTACAGCACGGATCCGCTGAACCCGGATACCGACGGAGACGGCCTCCAGGACGGAGCGGAAGTGCTGGAGCATAAAACGGACCCACTGAACCCCGACACCGATGGAGATGGACTGAAAGACGGAGCCGAGGTGCTGGAGCACGGCACCGATCCTCTCAATCCCGACACGGATGGAGATGACCTTACGGACGGTGATGAAGTCATGACGTATACCACTGATCCCTTGAACCGGGACACCGATGACGGCGGTGTGGATGACGGGCACGAAGTGCTGATTGACGGCACCGACCCCCTTGATCCGGCCGATGACTTCATCCGTATTGAACTGAATATCGAATTCGACACCGACCGGGCCACTATTCGGAATGCCGATTATGACGAACTGGCGGAAGTGATCCGGCTGATTGAAAGTGTTCCCACTTCCACCGCGGTGGTGGAAGGACACGCAGATAAACGGAAGACGTCCAAGCGCGACTACAACCAAAGGCTTTCCGAGCGTCGGGCCAACACAGTGCGGCAGTACATTCTCGACAACAGCACGGTCATCGATGCCTCCCGCATCGAAGCCAAGGGTTTCGGGTTTGAACGGCCTCTGGTACCGAACACCACGGAAGAGAATATGCAGAAGAACCGCCGGGTGGAAATTTACATCAACCGGAACAGTCCGGTTGAATAACCGCTGCAGGCGTGGTTCCCTTTCAGTTTTGTAACTTTGCCAGTGGCAGCACCGGGAACTGCACCCTGGTCAGGTGCGGGGACACCTGTGTGCTGGTGGACGCCGGGATCAGCACCCGGCGGATCCGCCAGCATCTGAATGAACTGGGCCTCGATCTGGATGATCTGGACGGGATCTGCATTACCCATGAGCACGGCGATCACATCAAAGCCCTCCCGTTGCTGGGAGGAAAGCATGGGATCCCGGTGTACGCCAATGCCGACACTGCGTCCTATATTGCGCGGAAGAAGGCCTGCGAAAACCTGACCTGGAAAATTTTCACTACTGGGCACTCCTTCACCATCGGGGCGCTGACCTTTCATCCGTTCAATATTCCGCATGATGCCATGGACCCGGTAGGGTATGTGGTGGAGGGAGAAGGCCGAAGGGTGGGGTTCGCCACCGATATCGGTCTGGCCACCCGTCTGGTGAAAGGGCATCTGGCCGGATGTCATGTTCTGCTGCTGGAGGCGAATCATGACCGTCTACTGCTTGAAGACTCCCAGCGGCCGTGGTCGACCAAACAGCGGATCGCCGGACGTCAGGGCCACTTATCAAACGAGGATGCCTGTGACCTGCTGCGTGCGGTCATCGGACCTGAACTGGAGCACATCTATCTCGGACACATCAGTCAGGACTGTAATCAACCGGAACTGGCGGAATCGACAATACGGCTGACACTGAAGGATCTGTCCCGGGAGGACGTGAAGATTTCATTGACCTACGCAAACCGACCTGCCTATTTATGGTCATCATCTGTTAACAGCCTGCCGGAGGAGCGGACATGAATTGGTATTACAGTGAGGGATCTCAACAAAAAGGGCCTGTGAGCAGAGAAACCCTGGAAAGCATGGCGGCCCAGGGAACCCTGAAGCCGTCTCAACTGGTGTGGACCGAATCGTTTGGGGCTGAATGGAAAGAGGCGGGAAGCGTTCCAGGACTTTTTCCTTCGCCGGAGTCTCCAGCCTCAACTGGAACCCCGACGGAGACTTCCGCGGAGACGTCCACGGGGCCGGTGACCCCGACGGAGGCGTTCCCGGTGTACCGCGCTTCAGAGGAATCCGCTCAGGGGGGATTTGCCGAAAACCGTGACCTGACCCGCCGGGCGCGTGAGGCCATGCGGGGGAACTGGGGACTGGGCATCGGAGTGATGCTGCTGCATTTGATCATGACTCAGGCGGTGTCCAATCTGGTGCCGGTGATCGGGCCGTTTGTGGTTCTGTTCATCACCGCGCCGCTGGCGGTGGGCATTGCCCTGGTGTATCTGAATATCGTGCGGGACAACGGACCTGAAGTCGGCCAGCTCTTTGGAGGGTTTTCCTCTTTCTGGAATGCGCTTGGGGTGTATTTCCTCTCCACGATTTTCATCCTGCTCTGGACCCTGCTGCTCATCATTCCCGGCATCATCGCCTCGCTGGCGTATTCGCAGGTGTATTTTCTGCTGGCGGATCATCCCGATCTCAGTCCTATGGACGCGATCGAGAGCAGCAAGACCCTGATGAAAGGATACAAATGGCAGTATTTCTGTCTGGGGCTCCGCTTTGTCGGCTGGACGTTTCTCGCCCTGATTTTTACCCTGGGAATCGGCCTGTTGTGGGTGATTCCTTACATGCAGGCGGCCTATTCCGAATTCTATCTGGAGCTGAGAAAGCACCAGAAAACGGCCGGTACCGAAGCTTAGAGACTGAATTTCCCGCTCTGTCCCATGAACGCCATGGGATTCTCAAACACGATGTGGTGAATGGTCTCTTCGCTGAATCCGCGTCTGCGGCATTCCAATATGGCTCGTGGCACCGCCAGCGGATCGCTGTGTCCCCAGTCGCAGGCACTGTTCATCCAGATCTTTTCGGTGCCGTATCGGAGCAGCATGTCCACCGCCCGGGGGATACTGCATTTTGAGTCCGGATAAAGGGTCATCCCCGCCCAGTATCCCCGGTCCAGCACCAGATCGATGGTATGCTCCTCCACATGATCGAGAATGACCCGATCCGGACGGATTCCCGGATGGGCATCCAAAGCATCCAGCGTGAGGCGCGTCCCTTTGAGTTTGTCCTCCAGATGGGGGGTATGAACCAGAATGAGCTGATCGTGTTCCGCCGCCAGAGCAATGTGCTCCTCCAGAATCTTCAGTTCATTGCGGCTGTTTTTGTTCAGCCCGATCTCTCCGATTCCCAGCACATTCGGACGTTGCAGCCGTTCCGGAATGAGACCGATCACCTCCCGGGCTAATCCCGGATCCTCTGCCTCCTTGGGATTGATGCAGAGCCAGCTGAAATGGTTGATGCAATACCGGGCGGCCCGCAGGGGTTCGGTCAAGGTGATCTGATCGAAATAATCCCGGAATCCGTCCGCAGACGACCGGTCAAATCCGGCCCAGAACGCCGGTTCGCATACCGCCACGCACCCGGCCAGAGCCAGGCGCTCATAATCGTCTGTGGTGCGGCTGACCATATGGGCATGGGGCTCGATGTACTTCATGAGGAGGTCTCCGGAGGTGCGGCGCCGCCGGCCCCTTTTGAAGGTGCATGGGAAACGGGCTCTATGCTGTGATCCGAAAAGTGCTCCAGAATGCTGCGGGTCCGTGCCGACTCCTCCTTCTGCAGCAGGGGGAGGGCGGTTTTCAGAGCCTGTACGCGGTAATCTGTTTCATCTCCCGACTGCTCCACCCGGTCCAGAAAGGCCGCCACGTCCAGAAGCTTGTGCCGGATGGAAATAAAGTCCAGGTCCACGGGGTTGGGTGTGTTCATACCGGTTTTCTAGCCAGCTCCTCTCTTTATTCAAGAAATCCCCGTTCTCTTTCAAATGAACCCATCACACCCTCTTGACACCCTGACAAGTTCTCCTCTATACTGTCAAAGACTTTGAATAATCAAACTGCGAGTGTCTGTATGAAACAATTATTAATTTTTCTGGCTATTGTGTTGAATCTGTCCCTTACCGTAAGGGCAGAATACAAAGCTGTCGGCACCATTGGCATGGTGACCGATATTGTCAAAAACGTGGCCGGTGACGCCGCCGAGGTGGAAGGAATCATCGGGGAGGGGGTGGATCCCCACCTGTACAAACCCACCCGTCAGGACGTGGTATCCCTCAGCCGCGCCGATATTATCTTTTATAATGGCCTCATGCTGGAAGGAAAAATGGGCGATGTTCTGGTCCGCTTTGCCCGCAAAGGCAAACCTGTCTACGCGGTGACCGAAGCGATTTTGGAGGACAGCGATTATGTGATCACCGACCAGGAGGCCTATTACGATCCCCACGTATGGATGGATGTGCAGGGATGGATGAAAGCGGTGGAGGTGGTGCGGGATGCTCTTACCGGATTTGATCCGGAGAATGCCGACGCCTATGCCGCCAATGCCGACGCTTATCTGGCCCGGTTGGAGAAACTCGACGCTTATGCGCGGGAGGTGATCGGATCCATACCGGAATCGCGCCGGGTACTGGTGACCGCTCATGATGCTTTCGGATATCTTGGCCGGGCCTACGGACTCACCGTGAAAGGAATTCAGGGATTGAGCACCGAATCCGAGGCGGGCGTCCGGGATATTGAGGATCTGATAGATTATCTGGTGGAGAATGACATTCCGGCCGTGTTTGTGGAAACCTCCGTGGCGGATAAAAATGTCCGCGCTCTGGTGGAGGGAGCCAAAGCGAGAGGGCATGAGTTGATCATTGGCGGAGAACTGTTTTCCGATGCCATGGGACCTTCCGGCACTTACGAAGGCACTTATATCGGGATGATTGATCATAACGTCACCACCATTGCCCGTGCTCTGGGCGGCAAGGCCGATCCCGGCGGCATGCAGCAGAAACTCCATCATGACCGCTGATGTGCACTCCGCCTCCGCGCCGGGTCACGAAACAGATGGCCCCGCGCTTGAGTTTCCCACCCATCCGGCCAGTGTGCCGCTGGCCATTGATGACCTCACCGTGGCCTATCACACCAAGCCGGTGCTGTGGGATATCGACCTGGATATTCCCGAAGGCAAGCTTGTGGCAATCGCTGTCGCGAAAAGCGCGATAGCCACCGACAGAAAACAGAAGACGAACTGGCACAACAGGAAGAAGAGATGAGGCAGAACATGGAAGAAATGCAGGCCACACAGGA
>CAZVCO010000090.1:9074-12244 GCA_964625795.1 uncultured Verrucomicrobiota bacterium
TCATTTGAACCCGGAGGAACTGGTCGGCGTCGTCGGCCCCAACGGCGCCGGCAAAAGCACGCTGATCAAGTCCTGTCTGGATCTGATCCCAAAAGCCTCCGGACGGGTGACCATTTACGGGAAACCCTATGCGGAACAACGCTCGCTGGTGGGCTATGTGCCGCAGCGCGAGAGTGTGGACTGGGATTACCCCATCAGCGCGCTGGATGTGGTCACCATGGGGACCTACGGCCGGATTGGTCTGTTCAGGCCGGTGCGCAAAGAACATCGGCAGTGTGGAATGGCGGCGCTGGAACAGATGGGGATTGCGCATCTGGCCAAACGGCAGATCAGTCAACTCTCCGGCGGTCAGCAGCAGCGGGTGTTTCTGGCCCGAGCCCTGGCTCAGGATGCCCGTCTCTATTTTATGGACGAACCGTTCGCCGCGGTGGACGCGTCCACCGAAAAAGCCATTGTGGCCCTGCTGCATGAGCTGAAAGAGAAAGGGAAAACCTGTCTGGTAGTGCATCACGATCTCTCCACCGTGGCGCAGTATTTCGACTGGGTGGTGCTGCTGAATATGAGGGTGGTTACGGCCGGACCCACAGCGGAAGTCTTCACCAAGGAAAATCTCGAATCCACCTACGGCGGGAAACTTGCGCTGCTGGAGGAAGCCGGTCAGGCCCTCCGCGAATCCGCCCGTTAAGCCTATGTGCACCTGCCTCAAAACACGGTGTTGGATACGCAGGCTCCTTATGGGTCTGCTTCTGTTTACCGCGGTTCAGGCGATGGCTGGAATCGGCCATGATCACGGGGGGCCAGCTGAGATTGTTTCGGCCGGAGCGGAAGCCGCCACGGAGCGGCACCCGGTCCGCGATATTATGGAGGTGTTGCTCCTCAAACAGTACAACACCCGCCTGGTGGTGCTGAGCACGATGATTCTGGGGCTGGCTTCCGGGTTTATCGGTTCGTTCCTGCTCCTGCGCAAACGGTCTCTGATGGGGGACGCGCTTTCCCATGCCTGTCTGCCGGGAATCGCCATCCTCTTTATCGTGATGGTGCAGTGGGGCGGCAGCGGCAAAGCCCTGCCGGGTCTGCTGCTGGGGGCGGTGCTCACCGGCGTGCTGGGGGTGTGGGCCGTGGTGGCGATACGGAACACTACCAAGATCAAAGACGACACCGCCATGGGCATTGTCCTCTCGGTGTTTTTCGGACTGGGGATCGCCATACTGGGCATGATTCAGGAGATGCCCAAAGCGAGTGCGGCCGGCCTGGAATCGTTTATTTACGGCAAGGCCGCCTCCATGGTGATGCAGGACTTCCTGCTGATCACCGTGGTGGCCGGGGTGGTGCTGGCTGCCACCCTGGGACTGCGTAAAGAATTCACGCTGCTGTGTTTTGACGAGGAATACACCGCCGCCATCGGGTGGCCTCTCCGTACGCTCGACGCTCTGCTGTTGGCCCTGGTGACGGCGGTGACGGTCATTGGTCTGCAGGCCGTGGGACTCATTCTGATTATCGCGTTTCTCATCACCCCGGCCGCGGCTGCGCGGTTCTGGACCGACGATCTGGAGCGCATGCTGCTGCTGGCGGGTGGAATCGGAGCCATCAGTGGCTGGTTCGGCTCCTCGCTCAGTGCCCTGACCCCGGGGCTGCCCGCCGGGGCGGTGATTGTGCTGGTGGCGGCCATGGTGTTTCTGTTCAGCATGTTTTTTGGAACTGCCAGGGGCGTGATTCTCCGGGTGAGGACTCAACTCCGGATGCAACGGAAAATCGGCCGACAGCACATTCTGCGTGCGGTGTACGAAGTGCTGGAAAGTCATTCGGACCGGCCCGAAGGTGAGCTTCCGGACAATCATGCGGTGAATTTTCAGGACGTGATGGCCAAGCGGTCCTGGCATGAACATAAACTTCATCGTCTCATCGCCCAGGCCCGGAAGGAGGACCATATCGAGGTCAAGCCGGACGGAGCCCTGCAGTTGTCGGAATCCGGATTCGGTGAAGCAACCCGGATTACCCGCAACCACCGGCTGTGGGAAACCTATCTGATCACCCACGCCGAGGTGGCCCCGCAGCTGGGTCCGGAGCTGGTGGGCAAGCTGGAGAAAAAACTGCTGGCAGACGGACACCCTCTGGTGACCCTGCCCAGCCCCCACATCATTTCGGAAGAAGGAGCCGCAACATGACCTGGCTTCCTTACGACACCTGGATTGTGGTGGTGGGCGCATTATGTGCCGTCGCCTGTGCGCTTCCCGGCTGTTTTCTGGTTTTGAGGGGAATGAGCATGATGGGCGATGCCATCAGTCATGCGGTTCTCCCGGGACTGGCCATCGGATTTCTGGTCACCGGCAGCCGGGCCAGTCTCCCGATGTTTATCGGAGCGGCCGTAGTGGGGGTGCTGACCGCGGTGTTCACCCAATGGGTCAGTAAATTCGGCCGGGTGGACCGGGGAGCCGCCATGGGAATTGTGTTCACCACACTTTTTGCCCTCGGCCTGCTGCTCATCGTCCGGGCGGCGGACAAGGTGGATCTTGACCCCGGCTGTGTCCTGTACGGAGCGGTGGAAATGACTCCCCTGGATGTGGGACTGGAAACCGAGGTGTTCGGGACCCTGCTGGAAATTCCCCGCGCGGCGGTGGTGCTGGGCAGTATCCTGCTGGTGAATCTGGGACTGATTCTCCTGCTGTATAAAGAGTTGAATATCAGTTCGTTTGATCCCGAACTGGCCACCGTCTGCGGTATCAATGCCACCCGAATGCATTATTTGCTGATGTCCATGGTGGCCGTGACCACTGTGGCCTCGTTCGAAGCGGTGGGCAGTATCATTGTGATTGCTATGCTGGTTGTGCCCAGTGCCACCGCCTACCTGTTGACCCATCGGCTAAGCACGATGCTGGGGTTCAGCGCGGTCTTTGCGGTCCTGGCGGCTCTGCTGGGGCATCTGGGGGCATTGACCGTTCCTGCCTGGTTTGGGTTCCAAAGCACCAGCACATCCGGTGGAATGGCGGTTGCGGCAGGACTTCTTTTTTTGCTGGCCTGGATCCTGGCTCCACATGAGGGCCTGTTGTCCACATTTCTTAAAACGAGAAAAGCCGCTCGGAACGCAAACATGCAAACCGTCCATCGCCCGTCATGAAGACCCCGGGGGAAGCCGACCGTCGGGGCAGGGGACGCACCAATCTTATTCTCAT
>CAZVCO010000091.1:0-11906 GCA_964625795.1 uncultured Verrucomicrobiota bacterium
CGTCGCGAGCGACAGCTCCCTGGCCGTGGCTCGCGCCACGCGCGGGCAGGCGGGCTGACCGCTGGGTCCATGGTTGTTTTTTGTTCCAGCCCGACAGAACCCGCTTTCCTGTTCTTTACCGGGTAGCGTAATTCTGATCCGCTTTACTCAATCGGTCAATAGGCAACGTGTAGTTCTGTCCGGAGGGCGTCTGAATGGTCAGAGAATTGTTATTCACTGCCAGTTTTTTCGCGGTGACCGTCGCCCCGTCTTCACTGGTCCAAATCCGGAAACCGGTTTGGGAATAGACCCAGTTACGGTCTTTTTCCGAAAGTGTATCCAACGGAACTGTGACCGGACGTCCTGAATCCAATTGCAGAAATACACCCGTATTCAGAACTGTTTTAAATGTGGCATCCACTTTCTGACCTTCGGTATTAGTCCAGGTCCGCAACCCGGGTCTTTGTACGCCGCCTCCGGCCGGATTTTCCCTGCCTGCGGACACGTTCGTTCCTTCCGGAGCAGGACGACCGGGAGCCCACCAGCCCACAATAAGTTCATCCTGCCCGTCTTCAGGTGAAGTAGAGAGCCCCAACTCGTTTTTGGTCACCCGGAAAAATCCCTGGGTGGCGGCACCTTTTCCCACCGGTCCCGATTTACGGATCGATACCGTTCCCTGACGTTCGACCCGTTTACCATTGTATTCAATCACACCGACACACTCACGGTTATTCCGCAGCCGGACGTGCAGCACCAGTTCGGGATACAGCTCCTGACCGCCGAGGTTTCCGCCCAGCCGCCGGGAAACGCCCTCTTCACCGGCTTCTCCTCCCAGCTGGACCCGGTCGGAGGGCCCTTTCAAGGAGAATGCCCCGGATCCGTTGGCGTCAATTACCCCATCATCCACAGGGAATCCGCGGTAATATGCCGGCCATTTTTTTCCGGTGGTGTCACGCAGGTACAACAGACTGTCACTGTTTTTCATCTCCTTATTCACCACAAAACGTCCCTCCAGTTCGGGATCACTCTCCTTCACCGATATGTCACGGGTACCGAAAGAGGGATGCGCAAATTCCGCTTTGGGGCTCATGGGAAGAGAGTCCATCTCGAGGACAACAAACAGTCCATCCAGATCCCCTCCGCCAAAGCCGGACTGGACCGGAGACACCTGTGAAAATTTCTCGTTGAACTCAGCCCCGGTTACCGCCACCACCCGGGTTTTTCCGTTCACATGCGCTGATCCGAAACGGAACATTCCTTTCCGTTTGTCGGAATGGCGGGCCAGGGCCACTTTCCCGCCACCGGGAATGACAGAGGAGAAGCGGATGTCGTCCCAATGTTCCGTTAAAATCGTAACAAACGGCCCTCCCATATAATCCTCATTCACATCGAGACGGTTAACGGTATGGTCGCCGGTTTCAATTAGTCCCCATGCGGATTCTCCTGCCATCAGCAGGTCGTTATCCACAGAAAAATCCAGATAGTTTGCTCTGGCCGAATTCGGTTTGTTCCGATCATTCAAATAGGTGGCGAACAAGGTGTAGCTCAGCGGATTTCCTGTCTCAAAATCCAGCCGGTTCAAATGAGTAAACGATCCGACTCCCGCCCCCCATGAGCTGAAAGGCAGCCCGGTTTTCCGTCCGGTCTCCTCCCGAATTGCAGACCGCACCCCCCGGGTCAAATCATATGGAACGCGGGTCCAGACAGAGTTACCCCCGTCCGACCACCCGCCAATGACCGGCTGTCCGTTGCGGTCAAACGTGGCCACCTCCATTCTGGAATCGGACACCAAACGACTGTAGTTCATTCCCACGGTCCGGCTGTCCCATTGATAAAAACGGAACCGAAGCGATGTATCCTGATTATATATATAGACAAAAGGCCTGTGCCACGGCTCCCATCCGGTTCCGCTCCGGTGAAAATTTCCCAGAATTTGAGCAAAACTTTTAAAATCCACCCCCCGCTGCCATTTATTGGTCATCCCAAGGCTCTGAGACCTGATGACGTCACCCTTGGAGTTCAAATGAAACCCGTTTGCTCCTATCACGCTGATCGTTCCATCCTCGATATAGCGCATCTGCGGGGTGTGGTCTGCTTCATCATCAAAGACCTTCATCCACTCAAATCCGGACAGGTCCGGCTTCAATCTGCCGATAAAAATTTCGCCGGAACCTTCAATCCCGCTTAACGGGACCTTTAACCTTGGAGTTAAAACAGAAAAATGTTCGCCCACAGTTCCCGTAATGTAAATATGCCCCTGAGGATCTGTAACCAGATCGGTGATCACCCCGCTGCCCCATGGAAACCGGATGGCCCGATGGACCTGTTTATAATCAGCAGTCAACGCCACAATAAAGCCTGCACCGTCCTGATACGCCCAACTGTCGGGAGGGTTCGGAGATTCTTTGCGCATGGGCATGGTGAACGTCGGGGCTTTTCGGTCAGCTCCCAATACCTCGACCGGAACAGAGCCGAGATCAAACGTGGAGCCAAAGGCATTCCCGGCGAGATACAGAGTGCCGTCAGGAAGAAAATCACCCGCGATTAAATATTCATTCCCATTCCCACCCAGATAGGAGGCGCTGAGGGGTCTGGCCGGATGCGCGGGGTTATCAAACTGTCTTGTATACTGCTGATACCGGTTCGCGCTTACCGTTACAGGCAGGAGAATCAACCACAGGATCACGGCACAGCGGCAGATAAGGAGGTTTTGGATGTTCATAACGGATATAGTCTGATTATTCATGTTGAAATCCACCATCAGGATGCTCGAGGGCATCGATCATGGAAACGGGCCGTTCACTAGTGAGTACCCAATCCACGGCGTCAACCATGGACCCCTTGAACAGATCGAAAAAACCTTTCAATGGTGCGGGTAGGATTATGGTACTCCTTTTGGTGTAAAACGAAAAGCGTTTTTTCGTAATAGACGGGCGGCGGGAGCAGAGGGAAATCGCCATCTCTACGGTTTGGCTCCATTCTCATACACCCACCCTGCGCTCAGCACAATGGCACCCTGCGGTCCGGCCTCCAATTCCACACCCTCCCGCAGAGCGAGCGGAGGCACTTCCACCATGCGCAGCTCCGCTTCCCCCGCGCGCTTAGCCTGTAGCGGAAGCTCCAGGACCATATCGCCCCAACGCAGCCGTCCCCCTCCCGTTAACACTGCACGCAGAAACACCCGGTCAGCATTGATCTCCACATCCCCGGGCGCCAATGAAAGCGTTTCTCCCGGGTCCAGCTCCCGGAAGAGCACATCCAACAGCTCAAACCGCTGCTCACGGATCTGGTGAGGAACGAAACCGGGTTTCGACACCGTCAGCCGAAAGCCCGAACGTTCCGGCACGGCAAAGGACACCACCCTGTTGTTCAGACGGGGCCTGACCCGCACCAGCGGTTTGCCCTTCGGGAATCTCCGGAAGTCCCGCACCGTCCACGTCCCGCAGTTGCAGCTCCTGCGCCGGGGTGTCCGTCATCAGCAGCATCAGCTCTTCGACTCTGAACCCCTTCGGGAGTGACACTTCAACCCGCGTATCGCCGAAACCATGATCCGACCCCACGATCACCACCCGTCCGGGTTCAGGAAATGACGCCACTGCTGTCATGCGCGGGCCATCGACTGTCAGATCCAGAATCCGCCCGCGAAGCGGTGCCATCAACTGCCAGGCGTCCCGCTCCCCGGCACTGCGCAGCCGCCCGTCCCATAGAGCATGCAAGGCCCGCCCCTCTGCCAGATCGGGCTGAGTCGATATCAGGTGCAGAATTTCCGTGAGATTGTAGATGGCCTTGCCCGCGTCCGAAGCGCCCAGGTCGTTGACCTCAGTGTTGATGATCGGCACCTGACGGCCATGAAGGGTCCAGAACGCGGCCCGCACCACCTCATAGCCTGCCGAAACCAAAAGCGGATTGCCCCCATAATGGTGCTCGGTAAAAAAATCCATCCGGTCTCCCACCGATTCGATAATCCGCAGAGTATAATTTTTGAAATCAGAATAGTCGTAGCTTCCGATATTCGGCGCGGAGGGGCCTCCAAGCCGAACATGTGGATTCACTGATTTTGCGCCTTTTACGGCTGCGGTGAAAATAGCGGACCAGGCATCCGCACCCACTTCCCCTGGAATATATCCGTACTGAGTGTCGTCCCGTACGTCCTGTTTTCCGTCCGGCAACCTGAACCCCATGTTGATATGCCGCCCCCACATAAACGGTTCGTTCCACACCTCAAAATACCGCAGCAGACGGTCGGGATGCTCCGGCGTCCAGGCCCGTTCCGCCATGTCTGCATAAAATGACTCCACTTTCGCCGTCAACCCCTCCAAGCCCCGTTCCATCCACGGCGGCCTCGCCCATAAATCCATGGTGTGGGTCCACACGACCCGCTCCTCTGCATCCCCGGCCTCTGCCAATTTGCGTACGTGACTCCCCACGTCATGCCCCCGGTCAAAGCCCGTATGGGTTAAAGGGCGCAGCAGCCCCGGACGAACCTCACGAATGAACGCCAACGGTGCTTTCTCCTCCTCTGAGGGAGACGCCAGTTTGTCCCCCACCACATGAAATCCAAAAAGTCCTTCCGGTACCCGGTCCGCCCCGTTGAATGATCGTACCACTGATGGCCGCACCTCAATCCGCACCGGTTCTTCTACAGGGGCACGTTCTCCTTCCATCACCGTGAGCACATGCAGAGGAATTTCCACCCGGCCTATGCCGTCTCCATTCACCACTCCCACCCTTAGGGCCTGCAGCGTTTCACCGGCGAAGGGACGCCACCGGTCACCGAATTCCTTGAAAGACACTTCAGCCAACACTTTTTTCTGCTGGCCCAGACGAATCTGATCCATGGCCGAAAACCACCCCCGCTCTGTGCGCGCCTGCAGACTTATCTTCACCGTCTCCACTCCCGCGTCCGACGACAAAGGTCCCAGCACAAGCCGTACTCCCCCTGCTGTTCCGGCAGTCTGCTCACCGAAGTCTATTTCAGCCCAGGCCGCGTTTCCGTCAATCCGCTTTTCCTCAGGCAAAAACGCATTCAGCCGCAATCCCCCCTCCACTTCGGGTTTTAACAAAACCGGCCCCAGCCCGCGCCAACCGCCACCTAAACCGCGCAGGCGCCAGGATCCGGAAATTTTCCCCTTCACGGGTTCAGGCTGCCCGTCGGTTCCCCGCTGCCATTCCCCACTGTAGATCCCCTTCACGTTCCATCCCGCCATCGTGGGAGTATCTTTCCGCCAATGCGGCATAAAAGCCTCACGGTCTCCGCGCTGCAATGAAAAGGCCTCCGGATCCAGATACGCCTTTACGTTTACCCGGAAACGATCCGGCGGTGTGGGGAACTTCGCCCGTCCGCGTCGTGCTCCGTCCGGGCCGATTTCAATCAGGAACTCACCCTCCAGTACAGAACCCTCATGGGTGAGAGAGACGGTCTCTACCCGGTTACTGCTTTTTTCGTTGTAATCCGCAAACGCCTCCACCTGGGGGGATGCCTCATTGGGTACCAGACGCAGATACACGTGTCCACCCGCTCTATTCCCCATGGGCCGAATCCCATCGAACACCAGGAGGATTTCAGGAAAAGGCTCCTCCATGAATGAAGCAGGCAGCACCTCGCGGGCACGCACAAGCGTGAGGGACAAACAAACGGACAGGAGATAAACAAACCGGGAAAACTTATTCATACGTCACAGAGTCAGGATATCTAACGCAGGGTATTTGAAAAGCGGTAGGTGCCGTCCTCGTCCAGTTGGGCCTCGAACCGGTAACCGCCGACATCCACAATGAGAGAGCGTTCCTTCCATCCCAGGGAAAGCGGCTCCGTGCCGCCTGCGGCGGGCCGCCAGAGGAAGCGATGGTCTTCCGCCAGATCGTGGATCTCTCCGTCACGGAGGATGGTGCGGTCCCCGCGGATCGCCAGGGTGCGTCCATCGCTGAACCGGACCTCCGCCCCGTTTCCGTCACGCTTCACCCTGGTTTCCGAAGTGACCGCGTCGCGGAAGCTGTCGAGACTGCCGTGCGAGGCTTTGTTTCCCACCTCCATGGCGAAACCGAAGCCTTCACCATTGAGTTTGGATTCGCCCCCGCCCCATTTCAGGTCGATGGGAATCAGCGCCACCCAGGTGTGGTCCAGGTCCAGAATACGCAGGTCGCCCGCCTCCACCACCCCGGCCTCGTCAGGCCCGAGAATGTGAAAGGGCACGCTTCCCTTTGAATTGATGTACAGCGCGCCGCCTTTGTACTGGGCGATGCGGTCGCCACCGGCGGTGTTGGTCACACCGTTTCTCAGCTTGCCGGTGGTGGGAATGATGTAATGGACCCCCTTTTGCCTGTCATCCACCAGCAGCTTGAAGCCGTTCCTATTGTAGCCGTGGCCCTCCACCATGGTGCCGAGCTGATAGGTGCCGCCAAAGTAGGTGAACTCGTGATACGCGGGCGCCTCGTCCGCGCCCGGAAGAAAATTCTGGTACTCCGGATGCGTGGCCAACAGTTCCCAGGGTTGTTCGAAAGACTTGCGGGCCAACGCGGTGACCGCTGCGGGCGGACGGTAAGCACTGGAAAAGAACAGGGCGTGCTCAAGTTCCGGTTTATCGGGATGGCCCTGGGCGTCACCGAAGTACAGCCAGACGGTGTGCGCACTGGTGTTCCAGGGCGCCTTGTTGCCGTAATCCCGCACCTGAGGGCCGCCCCAGCCGCCGTGGCGGTATTTCACCGCGGCGGAAGTGAACAGAAAGTCCAGGATCGCTTTGGCATATCCGCGCACCCGGGTGTCCTCCGCGAAATCGTAGAGGCCGGCATCCAGCAGCGCCACCGATGCCTCGAACGGGTTCAGCCAACTGAACGCGCCGCGCGCGTGATGAACGCGGTGCGCCGGATGCGCTGCTCGTACAGTCCGCGGATCATCCCGTTCCCGCTCTGCTCGGCGAACAGATAAATCGCGACCTCGCGCATGCCGCGCAGGTTGTCGGTGTTGCGGGCGTCGGCGCGCATCCCGCGCACCTCAGGATTCCAGGCCGCACCCACCGGGCCTTTCCCCGTACCATATTTGGGATGCGGATTCGGATTCGTGCGCCGTTCATATTCCTCGAAAATCATCCAGTCGCCGTCGGCGATGGCTTTCCACCAGGCACGCCATTTCTCCGGATCGCGGCCGGGATGCTCCCCGCCGATCCGTTCCGCGTTGGCACGGATGTAGGCGGCGAACCGCTTTTTGTTCGGATGCCCCTCGGCCTCGGCCTCGTCGGCCATTTTTTTCAGCGCTTCGGTGTCCCGCCACATCCCGTCCAATTGCTCATACAGAAAGTTTTGAAGTTCCGGAGAGGCGTTTTTCAGCAGGGCCACGTACTCCAGAGAGGGACGCGGATCCGATTGGGTCCACAGGTCCATGCCCTGCCGGAATTGCTTCCGGTAGGCCTCAGATAACAACTCCGAAAAATCGAACCACTTCCGGGTCTGTCCCTTCAGTGTGAAGGACCAGTACAGGTCGATCCCCGCCGTGTGGGCGTGATCCGTATCGGCTTTGGGATCCTGGACCTGCATGGCGTCGAGCGCGGCCACCCGGTCGCCGGCGAACCAGGCGCCGATGCTGGAGGGCAGCCCCCATTTTTCCCCCTCGTCCACATTCCGGGCCGAGGCTTTCCCTTTGAAGGGTTGAATGGCTTTCTGCCGCCGGGCGCGGTACTCTTTTTCCCAGCTTTCGGGCCAGGGATTGTCCAACGGTCCCGCGGGTTGCCATGGCTCAATGGTCAAATTTCCGTTTTCATCGGTGGACACGCGCTCCGTGAGCGGTTCCCGGGCGAAGATCGCCTGGGAGGCGACGAGAAAGGTCAACAGGGTTGGGATCGTCTTGTTCATATCTATTCCGGTTGGGTTCAGTTGGAGGTTTCCACGATCAGGCTGGCGGATCCAAGCAGAAATCCGGCCTGGGCGGGATCGGTGATGCGGAAGACCAGCTCGTTGCTCTCCCGGATCGGCACGGCATCGAGAAGCGGCACCTGGACCACCAGCGAATGGTTTTCCGGGGACACCACCTCGGGCAGCGGCACAGTGACACCGTTGATGTCCACCTCGGCTTCGCCCGGCCGGATATGATCCGCCACAATGCGCAATACGGGGCGGCTGGCCCCGGAGGCGTTCTCCACCGGGATGGACACGGTCAGAGGCGCATCGGGAGTCACGTCTTGAAGAAAGGCATTGGCGAAGGTCTGGGTGCGGGTGACCGAAGCCGGGGCACCGGCATCGATTTCACCGTCCAGCCCCAACGTCAGCACGTAGGGAATCCCCGGCTCCAGGCGGACCTCGGCGGCGTAGGAATCCGGATTCACCGGGACCTCGGCCTCCTCCATGGAGGGTTTGCCGGCCTCCCAATCAATCACGCCTTTGCGAAACATGCCGTCGGTGAACCGGGCCCCCTCCGGCGGTCGCACGTTGAGTTGAACCGTCCGCGCCTCCGGTCCGTCGTTGAGCAACAGCGTCACCAGTTCCTGCCGGTCCGGCAGGTCGTCAGGCCGCGGGGCCATCGGATCGGTCCCGTCGATGGTGGAGGTCACATAGAGATCGGAAAGCGGATCCCGGGTCTCGACCAGCCGTCCGCGCAGGTTACGCATCAGGTCCATGGCCACTCCCTCACCGGAGTCGCTCCAGAACCCGCCCCCCACACCGAAGTGGGCGAGCCCGCGGCATTTGCCGACCGAGAAGTCGAGCACCGCCGCGATTTTGCGGCTGACCCACTGGAACTTGAACGCATCGCCGCTCACTTTGACCTCTCCCACCGCCTGGGGATCGGCGTTGGAGGCGGTCTCGGTGTTGTAAGCGTGCAGCCACTTGCCGTGCTCCGCCTGGCCATATCCGGTCACCACCTCGTAATTCGCGGGCATCAGGCGCGGGTCACTGCCGTAATCATGATCGTTGTAAGCGTCGATCACCCCGACCGCGGCGTCGATGGTGGGCTTGTACAGCATGTCGAAGGCCGCCCAGTGGTCCTCGCTCGGCCGGTTCCCCCACCCCACGATCACCTCGACAAATTTGCCTCCCGCCTCTTTCAGCGCGGTGGCATACACCTCGAGGGGCTCGATGTAGGGTTTGAGCATGCCCCTGCCGGACCAGTAGGTGAACTGGGTTTCATCATAAATATGCCACGGCGTGAAGGCGGTGTAGGTTTTCCCTTTCGCCTCGTAAGTCTCCCCGTCCGCTACCTCGTCCGGCGGGTTCAGTTCATTCACCATTTGCCGCCATTTGTAGTGCGGAGTTTTGTAGGGACGCGCATGCTCGGAGATCGACCATTTTCCATCCGCCGTCCGGCCCCGGCGCCATTCCCGGCGGCCGGCGCGGGTCCAGTTCCACGGCGGCGCGTCGAAATCCTTAGTCCACTTCAGATGCGGCAACACCTCGCCGGTGGTTTTCAGATGGACAGGCCCGCCCTCCTCCGCTTTGGTCATGTCGTAAAATTTCGGATCGAAATGAATGCGGTTGTCGTTCGCCCAGTTCAGGTACGGCTCGTTCCAGAACTCCACATAGACCTTTCTGCCGGCTGCTTTGGCGGCCGCCCCGAGTTCCAGACCCGCTTTGCGGTACTTGTCGCGCCAGGAGGCATCGTCCATCCAGGCGCTGGCCTGGGTCCGGTCGCCCACCGCGTTGATCATGATCGGCGTGATGTCGTTGCCATAGACGGTGCGGTTGGAATACTTATTGTATTCCATCCGCCGGTCCATCCCCAGCCGGTACCGTTCCGTCCGCGGTTTTCCATCGACGCTTTTTAAATTATACGCCCCGAAGATTCCCACCGGCAGGGTGTCGGTTCCATTAACCGAAATCAGCCGGCCAGTCACCTCCACCGGCACCGTCTCCAACGGTTCGCGACGTTCGGTCACCGGCTCAACCGCCTCCACCCGGAAGGACACCTCTCCCACCCCCAGGGGATTCACCACCCCGATGGCGAGTTTGTCGATCGCCCCGCTGTCCAACCGGTCGTTTTCGTCCTTGAAGCTCCCCTGCGGAGGATTGTGGTAGGCGGGCGGACTGAAATTCTGAAAACGGACAAACGCGGAGTTCGTCTCCGCGCTGAGATCCGAGGCCCAGGGATGGCTGTACCAGGTGCCGTCGCTTTCCCGCAGAGCGAGGGTGACCCCGGCATCGCGGCGGGGATTTGCGGTGGTCACCGTGATGCGCACTCCGGTGGCGTTGGCGAGGGCCGCGTAATTGGACAGATCCACCACAGTCCATTTCGCATGGGTCCAGTTACGCCGCCGGGTGCCCAAGTCGAAGATCACGTCCATCGGTTCCAACAGAGACTGGGCTGAAAGCGGCAGAAGCAGGATCAGGTTTACGATTATCCATTTACGCGTCATGGGATATCCGGGGGCTTGCAGATGAAACAAATGTCGTCAATTCGATGTCGCTGCGGCGACCACTCTGAACGTCCTCACTACCGGATGGGCGGGATAGAAATCCCCTGAGCCGGTTTGAACAGCCCGAACGCGCACGTCACCATGCCCGGTAAGGGTCAGTTGCTTTCCATCCACTTCCGCCGGTCCGGCCAGAACCTCGTAAGCAACAGGCAGACCGGAAGATGCTGATCCGTTCAGCGGTACAGGACTGTCACTCAATGCCAGAGTTCCTGGATCGGGGAATGTGATCGTCTGGACCTTTTGAGCTCCTGTGAGGATATCCTCGGGTTGCAGGCCCGAAAGCTCCAGCGGGAACCGGTAGGAACGTCCGTTCAGCAGTGTCTGCTCCGGAGTGGATTCGTGAAGCAGCACCCAATACTCGCGGTCATTGGAGGCCTCGAGTTTCCAGCGTTTGACATCCCGTCCACTGGCGGCCTCCAGCTCAACCGTCATCGCGTCCGGGGTAATTTCGTTTCCAGGGCCCATATCCACGCCAATTCCTTCACCCTCCCCGGTACTGGCGCTGTCTCCCGGATGGAAGGCGTGAAACGCGGTCTCCGGGGACACGCCACCCACTCCAAAATACCGCTGACGATCCCCATATGAGGCATCACCTTCCTGGAAGGAGATTTGTTTAATCCGGGCGTTAAGTCCCCCCATTTTCTCCACCGTGGTGAACCGGAGGTAACGGAATGCCACCCGGAAACTCACGGGCACTTCAGTCGAATCGGCAAGTACATTCGGGGTGGAGGAGAGATCATGTACATTCCGCACCCGGATGGTGTAGTCCTCGTGCGGTTTGAGCGGTGTGGTATTGAGGATCACGGTGCGACGGTCTCCGGTCAGATGGACGCTTTTCACGGTCACGCCCTGATCAAGCGCATAGTGTCGTGTCTGTTCAGCTGAACCCTGATCCACCGGCTTGTTAAATGTAAGCTGAATGGTGTTTCGATCGGCAATGGACGCACCCCGCACCACTAATTCGGAGGTGTCAGGCGTCACCGTCAATTCGATCGCCGGAGCCTTCGCCGTTCCCCCGGGGCCGGTCGCGGTACAGACGAAATCAGCCCCGTTGTCCGCCATCTCCGCCACGCGGTGATAAACCGGCTCATCCGCACCGGGAATGGGGTCTCCATTCCTGTACCATTGATAGACCGTTGATTCCGTAGCCATGGCATACGCCTTGAACGCAACGGTTTCGTTTTCGGTGGCCTCGAGCCGTTCAGGATGAACGAACGGGATCTTCTCCGGAGCGATCATCTGATCCACAATGAAATAAGGTGTGGGGACCGGCTCCTGCTTCAGCATAACCTTGTCCATATCGATGTCCCGCACCAGCACCGCTCCAGACCAGGCGGACTGAACCCTGAGTACGTTTCCCACAGCCAGTGCGTCATCAAGTGACGGGTTGGTTTTGCCATTCAGATAAACCACCGCGTCGGATTCGAGTCGGATCTCAACGGTTTCCCGGCGGAGATCGGCGGCCCTGCCCGTGGGGGACGTGATCACCTCCAGGGTGAGCCTGTCTCCTTCACGGGCGACCAGGTTTCCTTC
>CAZVCO010000092.1:0-1647 GCA_964625795.1 uncultured Verrucomicrobiota bacterium
CTCAAAACCGGGAGGGGCACGGCCTCCCTCACCCTGCCCCCGGCCGGAAGGAACGCCCCCTTTATCTTCGGCTTCCGCCGGACCGCAGAACGACAGGAGGCCTGGCTCGCCGGACGGAAAATCACTCTGCCGGAACTGAATCTCACCCACCCGGATCCTGAACCCGGTCACCTCCCCTCCTTTCAACTTGGCGGCACTTCAGATCAGGACCGGGATTTCCACGGCTGGATCGGCGCCGTGCTGATCGCCGACCGTGCCCTCAGTGATGCCGAGCTCCAGGCCGTCTTCCGTGAGTTCAGACAAAGATACGGAATCCGCCCATGAAAAAACTGAAGGAGGTGCACACCCCCTATAATCATGTGGAAGTCTGGCAGAATAATGCCGGCCGTATTGATCTGGAGGTGTCGGGCGCCACCCATGCCACCTGGCACCCCACCAAACTGCTGACCGGTCACGCCTGGGACGCAATCACCGCGGCCGCTGTGTCTCATCCCGACCCACTCGATTCCCTGCTGCTCCTGGGACTGGGAGGCGGAACCTGCCTGAGACAGTTGAGGCATCTCCTTCCCCGAATCCGGATGACCGCAGTGGAGATCGATCCTGAAATGATCGCACTGGCCCGGACCTACATGGAGCTGGATGACCTGAACGTCACCGTCATTGAGGCCGATGCGTTCTCGTATCTCAATACGACTCCGCAACCGGTCGACGTGGTGATCGATGACCTCTATCACGCCCGGGGCGACGATGTGGAGCGGCCTCTTGCAGTGAATGCTGACTATGTGTCTCAGCTGCGCCGACACCTGAAACCACAGGGCAGTCTGGTGATGAATTTTGTGGTTGGCCCCGGTCATGACCAGGTATTCCGTCAGGCCTGCAACAGTTTCCGCGATGCCTTCGCATCCATCCGGCGAATTGTGCCGCCCCTGAGCCATAACGAAATCCTTATCGGCACCCAGCATCCCCACCCCCCCGCCTCACCCCGGCTTTTGCAGGAATGGACAGAGCAATTCAGCTCCGCGGAGGACCGGGAGCACTGGAAAGAACTGCGCACTTTGAAATTGCGTTAGGACTCCGTATCCCGTACGCATGAAAGCCTTTTTCAGCGGGGCTGTTCGCCTTTTTCTACAGGCGCCCCGACTAACACGTAATTTTTAAAGGGATATATGAGCGACACAGCAATTTTTGTTTTACTACTGACCAAGGATCTCGGATCAAACGGACACCTTCCCGGTGACACCCGTCACCTGCGGCAGCATCTCTCCAACGACGAAAGGGTCGTCCACCTGGAAACCGTACTCGAAGCACCGCTGGGGGACAAACCCTCCAGCTTACTGCTGAATTCGGGATCCATTCTCAGCATTCTGCCCACCGGCAGCGATGTGGAGGCCTCTCTGGTCGGTGGCTTCATGGCCCGTCTGCATGAGTTTATCTGCGCCTACCCCAACGTCAGCAAATTTGTCCTGGCCGCCGCCGAAGTGGACCGCCTGGCCGCACCCGCCCAGTTTCTTCAGAAAGCCGGATATGTTGTGACCATTCTGGGACCCGACCGCTCCCGTCTGGATGCCGTACGCTATGCCTGTGATGATGTGGAGCTCTGGTCCGGACGCGGCAACAGCAGCCGCAACGACCGTGAACCCCGTGAAT
>CAZVCO010000092.1:1657-4541 GCA_964625795.1 uncultured Verrucomicrobiota bacterium
TTCCCGGGATTCACGCGAGGACAAATCCTCCCAGCTGGATCCCTACGACGTGCTGGTGGAGGAGGTATCCAAAGGCCGCAATAAAGGTCAGCGGGTTCTTCTGACCTCCCTCAAACAGAGAATGCGCCGACGGCTGCGGCGGTTTGATGAAACCCGTCTCAAAGATCTCGACGGGAAACCGATGAAAAAATTCAAGGACTTCATTGAGGATGCCGTGAACCGCGGTCTTATTCAGTTGGTCGAACGGGGAAACCGCAGTCAGGTCCTGCTGCCCGGAGAGGAGATTCCTCCGGAGGAAGAGGACAGCAATGGGAATGACGAGGAGACGGACGACGATGATGACGACAACACCGGCGATCCGTTGCTGGATACGGTCGATTCACCGGAAGAGTCCGAAGACCGGCCGCTGACCGAGAAAGACTTCGACGTGGGCTCCATCAATGAGGACGCCGATGCCCCCTCGAAAGAGTTTGTGGTATTTCTCGAAAATACCCTGCCGGAATCCGGGCTGACCCTGCCGGACATGCTGAAGTCCCTGGCCGACGCCCAGGAAAAAGATGCCCTGCAGTTGAACAACCGGGAATTGAAAACCCAGCTTCAGAACGCCTTCTACAATGAACTGCTCGAACCGGTCGACAAAGAGTCGCCCACAAGGTATATTGTGGTGGATGACTGGAAAGACATCATTGAATTTCTGTGATTTGGCCGGAGAGAGTTAAGAAACCTATGAGAGCATACCTGATTTTTTTCGGACTGATGGTGGCAGGCGCGGTGCTTACGGCCCAGCAGTCCTCTTCCCCTGATGGGCTCAGTCTTCCGCCCCCCGGCTCGGCCCCCGCCCGTAACCGGGTGAAGATTCCCATGTCGGCTACGGCCGAATCACTGGGAGCAGAGAATATGGAGGGCGTTACCGAGGACGACGCTCTGGCCTTTTCCATTGCGGCCGAAGCCCAGGGATGGGTCCCCTCCGATTCAACCGGTTTTCTTAAACCCGGAATGCCCGTTCTGGTCACGGTGATTGTACGGGGTCGTATTGAATTTGAGCCCCAGGCACAACGGATCAATCAGTCCGGCAATATCGGGCTGCCGCTTATTCAGACCGTCAGAATTGGAAACATGGACCTGGAGGAAGCGGAAAAACTTCTGACTACGGAATACAGTCAATACTACCGCGAACCACTGGTGAACGTGGAATTTGCCGGCGCGGTGGATGATCCCAGTCTCTCCCCCTGGGGCTATGTCACCCTCATGGGCAATGTGGCCAGCCCCGGACCGATCGCCATGCCCCCCACCCGTATCCTCACCGTCAGCGGTGCGGTCAAACTGGCCGGCGGGTCCGGGGCCTCGGCTAAAAAAGGATCTATCCGAATTTACCGTCCCCTGCCCGAGGAGGATTCGGTGGAAATGATCAAAGTGGATCTGGATGTCCTGGGACGACAGGGTGCTCACAGCGAGGACGTCCGCCTGCAGGCAGGCGACGTGATCTACATCCCCGAACGAATCTTCTGAGCCCCCCGGGCATTTTCCTCTTGTCGCCTGACCACCGGTTGGACAGGGTCCGTCTGTTATGAAACTGATCGATGAAGAAAGCCGGGACTCGTTTCTCAAACACTTCCTTCACAGCCAGACCGCCAGCGGTCTGGTCCTGTTGCTGATCTCGGCCTTCGCGTTCTACCTGGCGAACAGCGAATTCTGGGAATCCTACAACGCCTTCAGTCATACCCATGTCAGTTTCTCCCTGGCGGAATGGGAGCTCGACCTGGACATCAATCACTGGGTGAATGATGGACTCATGGTGTTGTTTTTCTTCCTGGTCGGTCTGGAAATCAAACGGGAAATTCTGGTGGGGGAACTCTCCGACCCCCGCAAGGCGGCTCTGCCGGTCTTTGCCGCCATCGGCGGCATGGTGGTGCCCGCTCTCATTTACACCCTCTTTAATCTCATTTCACCCGAAACCCGGGGGGGATGGGGAATCCCCATGGCCACCGACATCGCCTTCGTCATTGGTGTGCTCAGTCTGCTGGGAAAACGCGTCCCCCTGTCCCTTAAAGTTTTTCTGATCTGTCTGGCCATCGTGGACGATCTGGGCGCCATTCTGGTGATCGCGTTGTTCTATACCGAAGAGTTTCATCTGCTCTCGCTAATCGCCTCCCTCGGGTTCGTTGCGCTCAGCGTGGGATACAACCGGATGAATGGCACCCGCGGACCCGTTTATGCCCTGCTCTGCCTCGGCTGTTGGTTTTTCATGCTGAAATCCGGCATCCACGCCACCATCGCCGGCGTAGTGATGGCCGTGACCATTCCCATTCGACGGAAATACCAGCTGAACGAAATTAACGCCATGATTCACCGCAGAGTGAAAGAGAACTCCTTTATTCTGCGTAACGAGGATCTCGATGCCATGGAGCGGGTGATTCGGAACACCGAAAGCCCTCTTCAGCGCTATGAGCGCAACCTACATCCCTGGGTGGGGTTTTTCATCATGCCGGTCTTTGCCTTTTTCAATGCCGGGGTTCACCTTCCCACTCACATGAACGTCTCGCTGATTTTTGAACCCCACGTGCTCGGCATTTTCCTTGGTCTGTTCCTGGGAAAACCCATCGGCGTGTTGGTGGCCTGTATGCTGGCGGTAAAAATGGGCTGGGCCTCCCTGCCCACCGGCGTGAACTGGCGGGCCATGATCGGGGTGGCCTACCTGGCCGGACTCGGCTTCACGATGTCCCTCTTTATTTCTGTACTTGCATTTGAACCCGGAAGCGTCGAACTTCAGGAAGCCAAACTGGCCATTCTGGCCGCCTCCATCAGTGCCATGCTGGTGGGTGCCCCCCTTACCTGGATCGGCCTTCGTTCCACCACCTCCTCTTCCTCCTCATGAACTCCTCCT
>CAZVCO010000092.1:4590-5956 GCA_964625795.1 uncultured Verrucomicrobiota bacterium
GCAATGATTTCATCCTGTTCGATGATCGGGAGGAAACCTTTCCGTGCTCAAACGGCCCGCGGATCGAGGAGATCGCCACCCCGAAATACGGGGTGGGCGCAGAAGGGGTCATTCTTATTCAGCCCTCGGAAACCGCTGATTTCCGCATGCGGTTCTTTAATCCGGACGGCAACGAAGTGGAAATGTGCGGCAATGGCGCCCGCTGCGTTGCCCGCCTGGCCCATGAACTCGGCATCGCGCCCAAAACCATGACCTTTGATACCGTGGCCGGGGTTATCGGCGCCACCATGATCACCGACGATCAGGTGCGTCTGGACATGACTCCACCGGAAGGTCTGGTCCTGAACCGCACCCTGCAGGTAAAAGATGACGATCTGCCCTATCATTTCGTCAACAGCGGCGTCCCGCATGTGGTGATGGAAATGGAATCGGTCGACGACGTGGACCTGGCCACTCTCGGACCCGCTGTCCGCTACCACGAGGCCTACGCCCCCGCTGGAACCAACCTCAACCTTTTCCAGGTCCTCGGTCCCCGCCAGCTTAAAGTCCGTACGTACGAACGCGGCGTGGAGGCCGAAACCCTCGCCTGCGGCACCGGCATTGTCGCGGCCGGACTGGTGGCGGGCTCTCTCGGCCGCGTCTCCACCCCGGTAACCGTGACCAGCGCCTCCGGCGATCAACTGGAGGTCAATTATGTCCAGGGAGAGCACGGACCCGAACAGGTCACCCTCACCGGCCCCGCCGTACACGTCTTCAACGGCTCCATCCCGGTCTGATCAGGGCAAGAGTCACTGGTCATGACCAATGACCAATGACTACCGACAGCGGCAACGCCGCAGGGTCATTTCAAGCTGAACGGTCCACCGGCACCGCCCTGCGGTCCGCCGCCCATACCACCGCCCATCCCGCCACCCATGGCCTGGTCGGGGGTGACAATCTGTTGCGCCGCCTCCCGCTGCATTTCCCGCATACGGTCCATCATTTCCTGCAGCGCCTCTTTGGCGGTGGGACCGAATTTTGAAATCGCATCCCGCAGAGAATCGGCCTCAATTTTCCCCTCAATCGGCAGTGCCCCCGCCTGGGTCATGATCTGGGTCTGAGCGTAATATTCCACGCTCCGGGCCGGATCCACATCCCCGTCCGCAGTCACCGGAGTCATGACCCGGATGCTGCCGACCGTCCGGTCGGTAAACACCTCTTCCTTCCACAGGTCATCGGCATTGAATTCAAGTTGTTCCATCTGGCTCAGGGGATCGCTCATCATTTTCCTTATTTCCGGTTGTGCAGGACCGCCCCCCTAAAGACTGAGGCGGGAAATGTCAAAGGCCCGGCGGACAAATCGTTGGGATGAGGCTTGCGGATCGAT
>CAZVCO010000092.1:5966-8489 GCA_964625795.1 uncultured Verrucomicrobiota bacterium
ATCAGCTAAATAGTTGCTTTCCTCTCCATTCCACCCCTTTAACTCATGAATCTTGACGAAACAGACCAGGAAGCGGAATCCTCCGCATCCACCAAAAAACTCTCACGCAAAGAGAAAAAGGCCCTGAAGCGGGCAGAAAAACTGGCAGCGAAACATGCAAAAGCTGCCGGCGAACCGGCTCCGTCCCCGGAGACCACAGCCGATGCACACTCTGCCACTCCCCCCGCGTCTTCAGAAGACCATGATGCCGAGGTGGACGCAGAGCTGGAGCCGGCTCCGGTCCCGAATATTCCCCCTCCCCACTACAGCGCCTGGGAGAAAATCAGTCCGCCCGCCCGCCGCAAAAAACAGCTGGCCACCATGGAATCCGGATACCGCGAGGTCCTTGCCCTGGTACATTCCATGCGGGAAAATCAGGAAGTGCTCATGCACTCCTTCCAGAAACTGCCCGAGGCGGTGGACAGCGTAAAAAAACTTGCCGATCATTCCGCCCAGCAGTCCGATCTGCTGACCGCCATGAATGAGCAGCTCCAGGCCGGTTCCCCCGCGAAGTTCAACGACACCCTCACCTCCATGGACAAAACCACCCAGCTACTGCTGGAGCGGGCCCAGCGGTCGGAGGAACGGCTCTACAGTATGCTGCGCCGCGCCCAGCGCCGCATCGCCTTTATGACCCTGCTGGTGCTGCTGCTGTTCCTGGGCACCGCCGGCGCCATCCTCTTCCTGGCCTTTCCGAATGAAACCCGGGGCTGGCTGGAGGAACGCGGCTGGGGCGGAGAACAGCCCCTCCCCCCCGCAGTCGAGGAGGTTCTTGAAACTCCTGCGGCCGAACCGGAGGCCTCTACCGCCTCTGACATGACAGAGAACCCTGCCCCGTCAGCCACCCCTGACATGTCCTCCTCCGAAGTTGCCGAAGAAGCAGAAAGCGACCTTGAAGAACCGCTTCCCATTCCTCCCCCGCCCAAGGTCGAGGTTCCGACTGAAACCGAAGCCGATACGGAAGCTGAAGAGTAGATTTTCCTTTACAAAAAACATCGGGATTCTATAGACTCCCCCTCTTCACGGTGGATGTAGCTCAGTTGGTTAGAGCGTCGGTTTGTGGTACCGAAAGTCGCGGGTTCGAGTCCCGTCTTCCACCCCATCTTCCAGCCCCTCTCCGGAGGGGCTTTTTATTCCCGTAATCATAATGATCATCGTTTATGTTCTCGAAAGCACGGATGCTCGCAAACGATATGTTGGCATCACGAATGATCTGGAAAGAAGGCTGAAAGAACATCAGTCAAAAGCCACAAAAGGAGGCCAGCTTCTTGGAACGTTCATTGTCTTACACGTTGAAAAATGCGTAAACCATTCGGAGGCACGGAAAAGAGAGAAATTTCTGAAATCCGGTCAAGGACGGGAATGGTTATTAGAAAAGTACCCCAGAGACAAAGTTGGGTGAATGTCGTGGGCTTGTGCGCCGCAGGCGCATTCGAGCCCGCCTCCGGCGGGTAAATCCCGTCTTCCACCCCATCTTCCAGCCCCGCTTCGGCGTGGCTTTTTTACGGTTCTTCGTCAAAACGCGTGGAGCGGTATGTTGACATTGTTACAACCGCGGACCTCACGGACGGCGCGGACCCATTCAGATGGGAGATGGAACGATTTCGAAACAGGCAAAGGATGGACCGCCTTTGACCTGAAGACGTTTCCGATACGCAAATTCTTTTCCGGAAACTGCTTTGATTCGGTCCGCGCCGTCCGCGAGGTCCGCGGTTTGCTTCTTCAACTACCTGCCATCCCCTGGCTCATCACGACGTTCCCTTGATCGGATCCCCTCTCTTCCCGCGATTTGACGATGAACCTTTTTTACTGGCCCGTTCTCCTTGTCTTATTCCTCTGCCTGCGGATCCACCGTGCGGAAACTCAGCACCATCGCCATGGCCGCCAGCACCATAATCCCGGTGCCACACCAGACATAACTCCCCAGCCGACTGAAACTCAGACTGAACAGCGTGGGCCCCAGCGCGCTGGTGAACACCACCACCGACATGAACTGCCCGCTGATGGCTCCCAGATGACGGCGGCCGAACAGATTGGGCCAGGTGATCGACAGCAGCGTCGTGTAACACGACCCCGCACATCCATTCCCCACAATCAGCAAAATGCGCCCCGCCGGCTGGGCCAGCAGACTGAGCCCCAGCCCGGAAAGAAAGATCCCCCCCATTAAATAAAGAAACATCGGCTGCACCGGATACCGGTCGGCCGCCCATCCCACCACCGGACGCAGAAACAGAGCAATCCCGGCGCTGTAGAGAAAGAGATTAAACCCCTGCTCCGCCGTATACCCGGCCTGCTCGAAAATCGAGGCCACGTGAAAACTCAGGCCGGTCACATACATGCCGAACAGACTCAGCCCCACCGCATAGAGCCAGAAGGTGAACATGCGCCGCACCTCAGCCAGAGTGTACTGACGGGAGGCCGGGCCGCGGTGCCGGTGGGATCCCAGAGATCTTTCACCCAGAGGCCCGTCAGCCTTCAACCCGT
>CAZVCO010000092.1:8499-9442 GCA_964625795.1 uncultured Verrucomicrobiota bacterium
ACATCTCAGGGTTGTCACGGTACAGCAGGAGTACCATCAGGGTAAACCCGACGCCCAGAATAACCGCCAGCATCGCCCAGGTCTCACTCCAGCCACTGGCCCCCACCATCGTGTTCAACACCGAAGGTGCTGCGGAAAAAAGCGGAGCGATGACAAAACCGGAAATCCCGGTCACCAGTCCGCGGTGACGGGCAAACCACTTCATCATCATGTTGCGGGACACCATGGTCAGCACCCCCTGCGCACTGAACCGCAGCAGGAAAAAACAGACACACAGCACCATGAACCCCACCCAGGCCGCATCCACGGCCGGCAGCAGATCCGACACCCAGCCGACCAGACGGTCCACCCGGCTCAACACCCCCAGAATGATCCCGAGCAGGAGGGTGGCCGCCGCCGCCACCGGCCGCGCCCCGAGTCGGTCATAGGCGATTCCCGCATACGTAAGCACCAACGAACTGCTCACCGTCCCCACCAGATAGGCCAGGCTGAGCTGATTCCTCGACATGGACAGCACCTCCAGCAGCGGTTCCGTGAAAGCCGCAACCCCGAAGGTCTGCCCCGGCACGCTGCCCAATAATCCCAGAGTGCCGGCCAGGAGCACGATCCATCCGTAGAAAAACGGCCAGGCTTTGGGATGGGGGAAACGGTTGGGCATGCGCGGACCCTGCATGTCCGCACCGGAAATACCAGCCGGAAGCTTGAACTTATGGTGCAAACCACACCCTACGGTTTGTTCTGTTCTTTTCTTGCCCCGACTGCGGCCAATCGCGTTTCATGAAGGCAAACCTTCAATCTACACTATGGACACACATCATGACAACGCACCCCAACGATACCCGCCACACCCCACGATCCGTTCTGGTCACCGGTGCCGGAGGAAACATTGGATCCTTTTTCTGCAAAGAATATGCCGAAACCTATAACCTGAAACTGATGATCA
>CAZVCO010000092.1:9452-11843 GCA_964625795.1 uncultured Verrucomicrobiota bacterium
GGTGGTGGTGGCCGACCTCAACGACCTGCACGCCCTCACCTCCATCTGCGAAGACGTCGACACCGTGGTCCACCTGGCGGCCAATCCCTCTCCCCGCGCGGAATGGTCGGATTTACTCGAAACCAACATTGTCGGGACCTATCACGTGATGGAGGCCGCGCGGTGGGCCGGATGCCGCCGGGTGGTCTATGCCTCAAGTATTCACGCCGTCTCCGGCTATCCGATCGGATTTCAGGTGCACGAGGACGAACCGGTCAACCCGGGCGACCTTTATGGCGTTTCCAAATGTTTCAGCGAGGCGCTCGGCCGGTATATGGCCACTCAGCAGGACCTGTCGGTGATCGCCATCCGCATCGGCTCCTTTCAACCCGTTTCCTCGGCCCGGGATCCCGACCGGGTCGCGATGATGAACACCTTTGTCAGCCAGCGCGATCTCGGTCAGCTGATCCAGCGTTGCATTGATGACACCGGGATCCGCTATGCGGTGTTTCACGGACTCTCCAACAACCGCTTCAACCGCATGGACATCACCGACGCCAGAGAAAAGGTCGGATATGATCCGCAGGATGATTTCACTCAGGAAAATCCGGCATTGGAGGATCTGGACCTCCGTGAGAATGTCCGCCCCCACAGCGACCGTGAAAAAAAGAAATGAGACCTGCCGACAGCCAACGGCAGGAATTCTATCGACTCTATAATGGCGCATGATCTCAATTTAATGGAGATGTTTTGACAACAGGCCTTGCCTAAATGCCAGTATTCCTTTACGCAGCATATCGCACGAAAAGGAATTCCCCATGCAAGATAAAGACACCTTCATTAAACAGAAAATCGATTCCATGTCCCTGGACCAGAAAGTCGGCGCCCTGCTGACCCTCGGGTTCAACGGCACCATTATCACCCCCAATATTCTCGAATATATCACCACCTATCATTGCGGCGGCCTGAGGCTCACTCCGTCCAACCGCACCTTCGGTTCCTACGTGAATCCCAAGACCGGTGAGACAGTCATATCGGTGAAAGGAACCGATTATTCCTACAAACAGGGCATTCCCCCGCCCGATGTGACCGGCGAGGAATACAAAGCGCTGCTCGAAGAACTGAAAGCAGTGGCCGCGTCCCGGCCCGGCTCCCTGCCCCTGCATTTCTCGTACGACAATGAGGGCGACTTCGATTACGCCAACTGCTCCTTCAAGGGCTTCCGCTTTTTCCCCAAACCCATGGGACTGGTCGCCACCGGCGATCCCCGTAATGCCTATGAGGTGGCGAAGGCCATCGGACGTCAGTCCCGCTCCGTGGGCATGAATGTCATCCACTCCCCGGTGCTCGACGTCAATTCCGACCCCCGCAATCCCGAAGTCTTCACCCGCGCCTACTCCGACAAAGCCGACGTAGTGACCGAATACGCCATCCAGACCTGCAAAGGATTCAAAGACGCCAACATCGTGGTCACCGGCAAACATTTCCCCGGCCGCGGCGACTCCTCGGTCGATGCCCACTACGGCATCCCCGAGATTCCGGTGGATGAGCAGACTCTGTGGGACCGTGAACTGCTGCCCTACCGCACTCTCATCGAGATGGGTCTGATGCCCTCCATTATGCTGGCCCATTCGATCTATCCCGCCATTGACCCGGACGACGTGTCCACCGTCAGCAAAAAACTGATCACCGGCCTGCTCCGCGAAAAGATGGGCTTTAATGGCGTGATCACCACCGACAGCATGACCATGGGAGGCCTCGCCACCCGTTACGGGGTCCCGCAGGCCTGTGCCATGACCCTGGCCGCAGGCACCGATCTGGTGCTCATGAAGGCCCAGAACGAACTGGTGCCGCAGACCTTCAACGCCATCAAACAGTTTGTGGAGGAGGGAAAAATCACCGAAGAGGATCTGGATGCCAAACTGACCCGGATTTTCTCCATGAAAATGGAATACGGCCTGTTCGAAACCGATCCGAAGCAGGAGACCCCTACTGAGGTGGTCAATGACACCTCCCTCACCGATCTGGCCAGGACGGTCGCGGCACAAAGTCTGCTGACTCTGAAAGACACCGGCAACATGCTGCCTCTCTCCCGGGAGGAGCCCTTCCTGCTGGTGGAACAGGAAACCACCAAACGGGCACATCTGCTGCAGCATTCCGGCATGATGTTCAAAGAATGCCTGGCCTATAATCCCAATCTTGCGTTCTGCGAAACCGCGTTCGGCTACGATGAGGACGACAAAGCCCGGCTGGATCAGTCGATTCAGAACTACGACACCGTGGTCTTCACCTGCTTCTATGACCGCGCGGACGCCTGCCCGGCCGAGCACATCAACGCGCTCGCAATGACCTATCCGGAGAAGAACTTCATCGTGTTCACCAACACGCCGTTTGCCTTCAGCTGCCCTGAAA
>CAZVCO010000093.1:0-3678 GCA_964625795.1 uncultured Verrucomicrobiota bacterium
CAGGACCGACGCGACTAAGGCCATCTTTATTTTGTGGCTTTTGTTCTCATCGATCACATCGGGTAGAATTACTTTCATTTATTCACTCGAACGTCTAAACGCTGCGGACCCGAAGTATGAGGGTTCGCAGGCGTTTTTGGTTATCAATATGTCCGGTTTCGATTTCGTACGTTTGGGTATTTAGTTTGGTTTGGGTCCGACATTCTTACTGAGTTGAATGATTCCATATTCGTATTCATATTCTCCAAATGCGCTTTTTCTTAATATCACTTCATGACTCTGAAAGCCTTTCTTTTCGACTCGTAATGTGATGTCTCGGAAACCTTGGTTCGACATTGCGGGATACAAGACCCGCTTCCCCTCTCCATCAATTTCGAACCTTCCGTTTTCATCTGTTGTTGTAGAGACTACGCCATCCAAGTCATCTATTAGTACTTGGGCCCCAACCACAGGATTTTCTCCATGTAAAACCATTCCTGTTCCTCCTGATCTTGTTGAATATGGAGCAATTAGACACCCTTGAGTTAAGAGAAGTAAGGTTACGGATGAGATAAGTAATGCCTTCATGGTTCCAAAGATAACGCCACGGCTCAGCGGCTTGTCCGCTGCAGCCACTGGGTGTTCTTCTATGCATTTTGCCGCTTGAGTCCATCCCGGAGTTTCTCTTCGATGCGGTCTTTCAGGCTTTTCGGGGCCAGCACCTGCACATCCGGCATCCAGGACAGCACCCAGCGGATGAGCTCCTTCCTGCCCGAAGTCTCCAGCCGCATTTCCACCCGGCCATCGGGCCGCTGCTTGAAGCTCTGGGTGGGATGCCATTCCCGCTCCGTGATGTATACCGCCAGTTACGGCTCGAAAAGCAGCCGCACGCGCAGGTGTTTCTCTCCTCGGGTGATGCCAGCTTCGCCTTGACTTCCGGGCCTCTGCCCGCCATTCTCACCTCATGGTCGCACCCCTCACAACCCTGAAACCGCCTCTCGCCGCGACCACGCAAAAAGCGATTTCCTATCCATTGGAGTGCCAGCAGCACGCCGGCGTTGCCTGCCCGGGAGCTCCGCGTTAGGGGGATGGTGACTGGGAAACCGAGAGGGTGACGAACAGGGTGTTCGGGATCCCGCTCCCTGATGCAGTGGCGGTCACCGTGACCATGTCGTCCGCTGGCGTGTACTGCGTGAAGGTGACGGTGGTGGTGCCCGCGGTGTTGGATTCCCCGTCGTCGTAAAAGCTGTCGAGATCGGACGACCAGCGGTACGTGACCGTAAGATCTTCGGCGGGGGAGTCACTGAGTGGATGGCTGAAGCGGAACACGCCGTGTTCGCCGGAGACGGCCAGCAGGGCGCCGGAGGCCTCGTTCGGAGGGGTGCCGAATACATTTTCAATGCCGTTGGGGTTTCCGTCCCCGTCCGGATCATCTGCGAACTCCTGATCCGCCGGATCCAGATTGTATACCGGGTTGGAGACCCAGGTGTCGAACGTGTTCGGGGTTTCCGAAACCGCGGCGGCCGCCAGCACGGCGTACCGGCTTCCGGTGCCGGTTCCGTTGGTTCCGACATACCGCAGGGTAAGCGTCTGGTTGGCCAACTGGGGATAGACGGTGAGTTGATACACCCCGGAGTTCCAGTCCGGCAGACTGCTGCCCGCCACCAGGCTGCTGTCGGTGAAATCCTCCGAACCGGGCAGGCTCGCGGTCAGGGTGCCGGTGGTCTGCTGGGCGGCGACCCAGAGATACACGGTGTGCGGTTTGGCGGAGGGGAGGGTGATTTGTACCTGGGTGCCGACGCCGTCTGAACTGAGGTCGGAGTTCAGGATGCCTTTGGCATTGTTCTGCGTGCCGCTGAGCGGGCCTGTTCCGTCGGTGAAGGAGACATCATGCACGGTGTTGTTGCCCGAAGTTCCGCGCAGGCTGGACCCGCCCACGTTCGTGACGTTCCCGATCAGAACCGCTCCGGCTTTCTGGTTGGTGGGAACGCCGCCCCCGGCGGCTGGCGAGGTGGTTTCATGCCAGTACGCCCAGTCCAATGCGCCCAGCGCGGTCAGATCCTCATCGTCATTCACACCTTCCGTTACCGTCTGGAAAGTCCCGGAAATGCGGTACACTTTCACCACTTCGACCACCTCCACCGTCACCGGGACGGCGGTGTCCGACAGGACTCCGTTGTTGTCCCGGGCCTTCACGGTGAATGCGGCGAGCGCGGCGCCGAACGCATCGGCAGCCGGGGTCCAATAGGCGTTGACGGTGTGGGTCACGGTGTCGTTAGCGCCGGATAGGAATGGGGTGGCCGACCCGGCATCGGCTCCCAGTTTCAGGCTTCCGCTGCTGATCCCCTGAATGACAAATCCTTCCACGGTGCCGTCGTTGTCGGCCTCGTCCCCCTGCGCGGCGAGATCGGCGAAGCTGAGTTCCACTTCGGTGTTTTCCGTCGTGCTGTCCACCACTCCGGCAAAGCCGGTGAGGGTGGGGGGGGGATTGGTATCCGGCCCCGCGTCGACCAGTTCCAGAGTTTCGTTGTGGCCCAGGGCGGGATAGGTGTAGACGCCTCCGCCGCTGACCGTGTCGACCACGGAGTTGTTCACCTCCACATCGACCATCCGTCCGGCCATGTCTGTGATGTCGATGCTCAGGGACGCGGTTTGGGTGAGGTCGCTGCTGGCGATGGACAACGTGAACTGTTTGAGGGTCGGTGACAGCAAATAGCTGAGGTTGGCGGCGGCGTTCTGTCCGTCTCCCACCCAGCAGTCGAATTTCTGGGTCACCACATACCCGGCCACAAACAGGTCGTCACTGCTGTTCAGATGCGGCTGGGGAATCGCGCCGGAGACCAGACGGTCCCGGAACCAAAGTTCCCCGGAATCCTGGGCGTTGGCATTGGGAGTGGTGTGGGGCCAGTCCTGCAGTTCGTTGGCATCGTTGATGGAGTTCTGGTTGAAATCCTCGTACTGCCCCAGTCCGCCGATGTGGACGGTGATGTTGTTGAATTCGCCACTGAAGGTTTCGGCGGCTACGGCGTTGTCTCGGAAACTCGTACTGTTGATCGGAGGGCAGATGGTTTCATCGTGGTTCACGAACAGGTGGATTTCGCTGGTTGGATTGTTTTTGGAGGCCAGATTGGAAGCCCGGGCCAGATAGCGGTCGAGCACGGGATTACCGCCGGTGTTGGGGTTGCCCACGTCGGTGTCCAGCTGCGGGGTGCGGTGGGCGGCCCCGTTGTTGTACCAGCCGTCGACCGGGTCGTATCCGTAATCGGACATGCCGAAGAAGGCGGCACCCACCCGGAAATAGTCAGGGAATTTGGTCAGGGCCGACATGGTGTTGCCGCCGCCGCCGGAGTAGCCGGTGATGGACACATTGGTCGGATCGATCAGCCCCGCGAACTGCGGATCCGCTTTCACCGCCTCCACGGCGTCGTAAATATCGTGGACCTCCAGTCCGCCGGAATCGCGGACGCCGTCGGAACCGTCCCGGGCCCGCATGGCCACAGAAAGAACGAAAAACCCGTCGTCCCTCAGCCGCTGGGCATTGTTGCGCACCTGGGTGAAATTGCCGGTGGCGGGAGAGTAGCCGTGCATCACCACCATGATGGGGGCGTTGGATTGGGCGTCGTCGTAATTCAGTTCCGCCAGCAGGTCCAACGGCCCGTCGTTATCCGACGTGATGGTCGAGGTGTAGGCATAGGTGGT
>CAZVCO010000093.1:3688-8487 GCA_964625795.1 uncultured Verrucomicrobiota bacterium
CTGTACTGGCCATGAACCCGAAGAGGGTGGTCAGTACGGGCAGAAACAATGAATGGCGGAACGATGTCATGGGACCTCGGGGAAGCGAAAGGCCTCCCAATATGGAAGGCCTTGGTGGGACGGAAAAGAGGGGGGGGGGATTACCTCCGGCCGCGACGGGTGATCAGCATCGCAACTCCTGCGATTGCCAACAGGGCAAAGGAGGTGGGTTCGGGAATGGCAACCGTGTTTACGATCAGTTCCGTGTTCCGGAAATCGGTGTTTCGGGCGTCCGTGCCGGAGCTGGTGGCACTTACCGAAGCCAGGAAGAACTGGATGTTGTCCCCGGAAGCGGAGAAATCGGGATTTCCGGTCGTCAGATCTTCAAAGGGGGTGTCAAACAACCTGAAATTGGATGCCCCCAATCCGTTTTTATCGAAGGCAAGATAGCTTGTGGAGGTTTGGCGGAACCGGAAGCCGGTTGAGTTGTCTTCCGTATACAAATACTGATTGCCTCCCTGCGTCAGTCCGAAATAGAGGGGGGTATCCGAAGCGATTCCCGGATCGGAAACCTCAATTGCGAAATCAACGGAGGTTATGCCTCCCACGGTGGCAAGATTGAACGTGGCGCCGATAATGTTATGAATGTAGGTGACATCACCAGCAGTATCAATTGACGTGGTGAACCGTAACTCGTTCGGAGATTCGCTTGTTGGGTCGCTCAGGGTGCTGGTGGGATTGCTGGCACCGGTATTGCCAATCACGGTTCCGTTGGTGTCAAAATCCGACAGTGTATCCGGGGTGAGGGTGAACACGGCGGCGAAGAGGGGGCTCAGGTATAGAAGACCCGCCGCGAGGGCGATGGAGGGTGATGTTTTCATATTCATAATCCCGATGTCGGTTTGAAAGGGTTCGGATGTGACTCAATGACGGCGGCGTCGACGATGCATCAGGCTGGACAGCGCCAGCGCGCCGGCCATCAAGCCAAAGGTGGACGGTTCCGGAATGGCGACCGTGGTAAGTTCAATCTCCGCGTTCCGGAAATCGGTCACCCTGGTGAATGTACTGCCGTTGTTGGTGCTGGCCACGCCGCCGAGGAAGAACTGGATGTTGCTTCCGGAAGCGGAGAAGTCCGGGTTGCTGGACGTGTTGACACCGTCCAGGGTGCTGGCGTCATAGAAGGCGAAGTCTGTTTGATCCAATCCATTGAGATCGAACGTGGCGAAAGAGGTGCTTCCTGCATTCCGGAACTGAAACGCACTGGACCCTGTGGCGTAGAAGTACCGGTTTCCATCCTGTTCCAGACCAAAATGAAGAGGAGAATCAGAATTACCCAGATTTGGATCATTCACATCAAGGGTGAAATCGAAATTGGTGATTCCCCCAACCACAGAAGGCGTGATCGTGGCTGATGTTACATAATGAAGAAACATCACCCGGTCATTGGCCTCGATTTCACTCGTAAATCGCAATTGATTCGGAGTTTCCGACGTGGGATCGGTGATGGAACTGATTGGGTTGGAGGGAGCGGTTGAGCTTCCGCTGCCATTTGTATTGGTGTTTTTGAACACGACCGTGCCGGTGGCATCAAAATCGGATGCCGAATCCAGAGTGTACGTGAAGACCGCTGCAGATAATGTAGCTATCTGCATCAGGCTGAAGGTCAGGATGGATGTCGTTATTTTTTTCATGGTTGTTTCCCAAGATCGTAGATGAGTTTCTATCATTTTTAGTCTGATCTAAGGGCTTGAACAATGGAAAGTTTACTTTACCTATCAAGTTATGGCCGAGTTGCGAATCACCATGCAGCAGATCGCGGAAGCTTGCGGGGTCAGCAAGCAGGCGGTGTCCCTGGCGTTAAATGGAAAGCCGGGGGTTTCCAACGCCACGGCGGAACGGATCCGGGCCACGGCGGAGGAGATGGGATACGTACCGGATCCGATTCTGCGGTCACTGGTGCGCTACCGGATGCGGAGCCCCTCGGACCGGGGCGCGGATACCATGGCCTTTGTGCACGCTTTCCCTTCCGACGGGTGGAAACGTCACCTTTTCTACGGCCCCTTGTTTCATGGAATTCGTAAACGGGCGGGAGAACTGGGGTACAAGGTTGAGGAGTTCCGGTTGAATCCGGAGATGACCGAGAAGCAATTGAGCCGCATCCTGATCTACCGGGGCATCCGGATTCTCCTGCTGGCGCCTCAGCCTCAACCCGGGGCGGTGGTGCTGGAGAATCTTGATCTGGATGCGTTTGTTCCTGTGGGACTGGGCAATACCTGGGAGCAGAGCGGCCTTTCGGTGGTGTCGCCGTTTCATTTTCAATCCGTTCAAATCGCCTTTCGGAAGCTTCAGTCCATGGGCGCTTCTGTTGGACCCCCGGAATCATCACCGTGACCATGGACAGTATCTTGGCGGATTTGTCAGCGCCTACCCATCAGGGGATGCTCCTCCGGTCTATGTGGATCCGGATCAATCCGAGCGGAGACTCATGGTCTGGCTGGAGCAGAACAAGCCTGACGGAGTGATCGCCATTGGCCCGGATCTGAATGCATGGAGCCGAAACTGGGCCCGTGGAGAAACCCCGCAGGTTCGGGTGGCCTCCTTGGGGGTCCTTGCCCCTGAGCCGGGTCACTTGGGCGTGGATCAGCAGGTGGCTGGAATCGGCAGAACCGCAGTCGAAGTCGCCCACAGTCGGCTGCAGGGCGGACTGTTCGGAGCATCCGATCCGGTGGTGGAGATGATGGTTCCCGGTGTATGGGTACATGGGCAATCCTGATCCATAAAGTGACACAGCCTGGGGGGTTACGCCCCTTCATCCACCTTCAGGTTTTCGCACTTCTCCTGGTCCAGATAGGGGCCCTCATGGCCGTCGACCCGGACGTCGCGCATGCGGAGTCCGTCGACGTGCCGGAAGAGAAAGGCGCGCCGGGCCAGTTTGGGAATGGTGGAGGCCATGATGGTCCACCCCTCTTTGGCGTCGGGCGCCATCTGAATATCGATGTCCTCCATCACCAGATCGCGGATGGACATTTCCGGGAGTCCGTGGAAGACCCCGGCGGCGTGCCAGGCGTTGCGGGCAGTGATGTGGCTGAAATGCAGCCGCTCCATGCGGGGTGTGGTGTCATCCAACGGGTAGGCATGGGTGTCGGTCACCTTCGCCTCGCCGTAGGCTTCGCAATGATAAAACAGGTTTCCGCACAGAGGGGTCCGTACATCCTCCATGACAATGTTGGTCATGCGGACGTTCTCAATGATGCCGCCGCGGCCGCGGCGGGATTTGAAGCGCAGTCCCCGGTCGGTGCCCCGGAACACGCAGTTGCTGATGGTGACGTTGCGCACGTTGCCGCTCATCTCGCTGCCGCACACCACCGCGCCGTGGCCGCGCACCATGGTGCAGTTGGTGATAGTGATGTTCTCACAGCTCGCCCGTTCCGGCGGACGCTCCACATCCTCCTCACCGGATTTCAGGGTGATGCAGTCGTCGCCCACGTTGAGGTAACAGTCCGAAATTCGCACGAACTGACAGGAGTCCGGATTGATCCCGTCGGTATTCGGAGCGTTATGTGGATTCCGAATGGAGATTCCATGGATGCGCACATTTTCACAACAGACCGGGGTGAGGGTCCAGCGGGGGGAGTTGGTCAGAGTGACGCCCTCCACCACCACATCCGTGCAGCCACTGGGATTGATCAGGTGGGGGCGTGCGTACGGCAGGGTCTTTTCCTTGAAGGCCGTCCACCAGGGTTCGCCCGATCCGTCGATGGTTCCGGCGCCGGTGATGCCGATTCCGGTGGCGTTCCGGGCATAGAGGAATGGCTTGTACATGGTGCGCTCGGTTCCCCGCACCGGATAGTCGGGTTCATAGACCGGCCAGTGGGCGATGTCGGGGATGGCCTTCAGAATTGCACCGGGTTCCAAATACAGATGGACGTGGTTTCGAAGCGTTAGCGGCCCGCTCAGAAAGCAGCCTGCGGGAATCAACACCGTGCCGCCACCGGCTTCTGCACAGGCATCGATCGCCTGCTGAATGTGGGGGGTGTTGTCGGTGTTTCCGTCTCCGACGGCGCCGTGGGTTAAGATGGAGTTCATAGATGATCTCTTCAAGGTCTTGGAGTGTTCAGAAACGGGGGACATAAAAGACGCAGCTTGAAAGTCAGATCAAGACCTATTGCCGAAAATCATGTCCAAGGTCTTTCGAAATGGATCGCAGGCAGCCTGTCGGTGTCCATCCCCGGCATCGCTCCAGAAGCCGGGTTACCGCGCCCCGGCCAGCCAGTCGCGCGGACTGACCCCGAACACCTGTTTAAAGGCTTTGCTGAAGGTGGCGGGACTGGTGAAGCCATAGAGATCTGAGACTTCCTTGATGCTCAGGGTGTTCTGCCGCAGTTCCTGGGCGGCGGTGCGGATGCGGTAGTCGCGGATGTAGTCGTAGGCGCTGCGGCCGGTGTGGGTTTTGAACAGACGGCCGAGGTGCTCGCGGCTCACCCTCAGTTCCGCAGCCAGGGTGGAGGCGTTCCAGGGGGTTCGCGGATGTTGACTCAGCAGTTCCATGGCGGACCGGATGAGCGGGATGCCGGGAGCGGATTCCTGTCCCAGGGAGGCGGATTCCAGCAGGGCCTCCAACAGTCCGGTGACCACCCGGCTGGCATGGTGCGGGGTCAGAACCCCCGGGGATTTGCCCAGCAGCATGTCCGCCCATTCCTCCAGGAGGGGGTGGTCGGGTCGGAGATCGTACACATACCCAAACCGCCTCACCATCTCGCCCACCATCATGTGGGTCGCGTCCCCTGCCATCTGCAGGTAGACGAAACACCAGGGCTCCC
>CAZVCO010000093.1:8497-11746 GCA_964625795.1 uncultured Verrucomicrobiota bacterium
CACCGGATGCTGGACCCCGTGCGCCTCGAACATGCCGGTGCCCGAGAGGGTGTACTGAAAAACGCAGTAGGTATGGTCTGTCCGCCCTTTGCCCTGGAAGTGATAGGCCGGTGAGTCGCGCACTTGGGCACACCGGCTGATCGGGGATGGCAGGGCATGCAGTTCCGGGGCCACCTGGAACCGGTGGCTCAAACCCTTTTTGCCGTTCAGGAGCGCTCCGGTCAGATCCCGCGGATTGCTCATTCGAACATCCCTCTGCGTACCTGCGAGGGACTGATCCCCCACACGCGCTTGAATCGATGGGAAAAGGCAAACGCGTCGCTGTAGCCGAGCTTCTCTGCGGTTTCTCCAACCGAAAGGTGATGCTCGTGAAGAAGTTTCCAGGCGTGGCGCATACTGCTCTGGATCAGGTAGGTCTGCGGAGGAACGCCGGTGTGCCTGCGGAACCGGCGCGACAGCTGGCTGGCGGACATGTGGAGTTGTTTGGCCAGCTCGGAGATGGAGCCGCCTGAAGTCGGATCGGATTCCATCCGCAGGCGGAGATCCTCCATTTGCTGGTCCCATGCGTCAGGGTTCCGGTGAAGGCATTCCTCACGCAGGCTCCAGAGCAACGCCTGCAGAAGGTTTTCGGTGGTCAGCTGGGCCAACGGATCGGGGCATTTCCGCCAGGCGTGAAAGAGCTGCTCAAATAATCCCGCAATCGGTTCCAGATGTCGGGGGGTCAGTGTCGTGTAACATGGGCTTTTGGTCATCGCCTCCGATCCGTTGGCCTGCGCGGGGGATTCGGAGCTGAAGTGCACGCCGAGCAGGACGGGGCGGTGATCGGGATCCGGATGGTAGGCGAGCGTACAGCCGGCGCTGATGAATACGAGGCGTCCCCGCTTCAGGGACAGGTCTTCTCCATTGACCTGGTAGACACCCTGTCCGGATTTCACCAGTACCAGCATGTGGCTGGTAATGACAGCCGGTGCCGCCACCCCCCACTTGAGGGACACCTGCGTGTTCCGCATGCCTTGCACCCGGAGCCGTGCCGTTCCCGTCAGTGATTTCAGGATCTCCTCCAGATAAACGGCCACCTCTATGTGTGCAAATTCAAACATGCTGTTGCTGTTTTCGATCATTCTTTTTTCATCTGCTATACTATAATTTGCTAAATATCGACGGATTAGATTTATTACTATGTCATATTCAAGCATGTGGAGACAAAAATGAGACGGAATTGTATAAAAAATGTTTGGCGGAGTGGATGGAACAGCGGTTTGGGAACTGCCCGAATGCCCCGGATCCTGCTTGCTGCCTGTTTCCTTTGCCTTTTTTCCTTCGGGTTTGGCCAGTCCTATGCCCCGAACACCAGAGTCTATGTGGACGCGCTGTGGTTTATGGTGCACGCGGAGGACTGTCCGAAACTGTTCCTGAAGGAAACCAAAAAGACCATGACTCTTGAGGAGGCCGACCGGGCGGGGGCGCGGATTGGATCGGGCGGAGAGAAAAGCTGCTGTTTTGCCGGGTATCAGCGGAAATTTCCCGAGAAGGAGCTCACGGATGACGACCTGGTCTGGGGTCCTCCCTTGACCAAGCGGTGGCAGCATGTGCCCGGCTGCCACCGGGGGGCGGGTGAGAGGGACACGCTGCGAACGATCCGGCAGGCCAAGGCGGAGGGATACGGAATCTGTCCCCACTGTATCCGCAGAGGACCCAGTGTGGCCAAGGTGGCTCCAGATGAGTGGGAGCATGAGGTGGAGCCTCCTCCCTTCACGCCTCCCGCCGGGTGGGAGGAGAAGCCGCTTCCCACCAATACCATGCCCTTGGCGCTGGACCGGGAAGCTCTGGTCCGGGAAACGCTCAGTAAAGGAGTCGGCATTCAGGAGATTAAATTCGACAATCCGGTCGCCTCCATGGAGCACTTCACCATCATGCGCTTTTTCTTTCCGGTGCGTCTGTGGCGGAACATCTTTATGGCGTACCGGGGAACGGGGGACGAGCGGCTGTTGAATCAAATGCTGTACTCGGCCCGGCATTACCAGTGGCTGTCCGAGACCTATCCTTCGGTTGGGCAATGGCGGGCCCGTGAACCGGAAGGCCTGCCGTATCTGCTGACCATGGCTATGTACGCCCGGATCACCCTGCAGCTGGAGCGGGAACAGCCGGGATCGGTCAGGCCTGAACAGCTTCAGGAGGCGGAATCGTTTCTCAAAACCATCGTGATGGTCCTGAGACCGAACTGGGAGGGAAACGACAATCTGGACCCGGAAATGGGAATTCCCCAGGCGGTGGCGGACGACTTCCGCAAAAACGCCTTCAACCGGTCCATGAACGGGATCGGCACCCTGGCCATGATCACGGCCGCGCTGGAGAATTATCAGCAGCTCAAGGGCACCCGGGCTCTCCAGCCCACCATCGACCGCTACACGTTGGCGGTCCGGGAATATCTGAAGTATTACAAAAGTCAGGGCCACTTCTGTCAGTTCGACGGGAAGAATCATTTCTATTACCCCTACAAGCCCGAAAAGCGGGAGCCAAAGATGGTGGGTGGATGTCCCCTCTTCAAGCGTCCGGAGGATGCGGGACACTATACGATCTCGGTGCAGGGCTTGATGTTCCTGTTTGAATCGGCACCGGAACTGGGGGTGGACGAGGACTTCATGACCGCGGTGGCCAACGCCATCCATCACAATGCCACCACCAAGATCAAAAAAGGGAAAAAGGAGGCAAGATCGGGGTATGTCCAGTGTCCCACGTTTGCCCGGGAACGTCCGGTCATCGACTTCAAAGGGTCCAAGCAGTTCAAGCCCGCGGTGGAGGAGTTCTATTCCCTACAGGGCTTCCGGGACGATATGATCGACAGCCTGTGTGAAACGCTGAATGAAAACAAAAAGACGAAGGCAAACAGCGACTACGATAAACGAATCGCCACGTTGTATTCGCATTATATGAAAGCTATCCGCAGGAACCCTCATCTGGTCTATCTGGGGAACTGACGCTTCCATTCAGCTTCATACTCAGCCAGGCCGTCCGTTATTTTTCAGTCCAATCATAAATGGATAGGAAATCGCTTTTCGTGCTTTGAGAGCGGGAGGTGGTTTCGGGGTTGAGGGGATGCGACCATGGGTGAATTCTTGGGGAATTGAGGGGCGGGTGTCAAGCCGAAGCCGCTGTCCCCCTGCCCGGAGGGGTTCGGGGGCCCCCGAACCCCTCCGGGCAGGGGGCTCGGGGCCTTCCGGTATGAAAATCGTGCAGGCGCTGGTGGCC
>CAZVCO010000094.1:0-11729 GCA_964625795.1 uncultured Verrucomicrobiota bacterium
TCGGACCATGGCAGAAGGGGTAGATACATCATAGCAGAAGTGTTTGTAGAACGACGGTTTCATTTCAAAGGACGAAAATTACCTTTTTACCCTGAACCTACGCCAGAAGTCCCTCTTAGGGGCAGGATGAACGTGAACGTGCTGCCCTTTCCAGGCGCACTTTTGACTCCGATCTCCCCTCCATGTGCCTCCACCGCCAGCCGGCAGAATGCCAGTCCGACTCCGGATCCGGAAGCATATCCCAGCGCATCACATTGAACAAACTTTTCGAAGATTCCCTCCTGATCCTTTTCTTCGATTCCTCTGCCGGTGTCCTCCACTTCGGTTTGGACAGTGCCGTTTTTCACCGACCATCTGATCTCAATACGATCTCCGCTTTTGCAGGCTTTGAGCGCATTACTGACCAGGTTGGCGATCACCCGCTGTAACAGTTCCCGATCATGCGGCAGATGCAGAGAGGGTCCTACCGTGGAGAAGGCCACATTTTTCTGGGCGGCAATCAGCATGAATCCGTCCAGCCGGTCTGTAACCGTATCCCGATAATCCTGCAGGGTCAGTTTCAGCGGCATGTGGCCACTTTCAAACCGTCCCACATCCAAGAGTGCATCCACCATGCGGCTGATTTCTCCCGCACTGGCCTGAGCCAGATTCAGGTTCGACAGCGCCTTCTCCGCGTTTGACTCATCCTGATGAAGCGCCAATGCGGCCATTTCCAGCGATCCACAGATCACCGTCAGCGGAGAGCGCATATCATGGACAATCATGTGGTTGAGATTTTCTTTCTGCTTTTGAATCTGTTTCAGCTTCAGAAAACTCTGTTCCAGAGAATGATGTGCATTGAGTGCCTCCTCCTCAGCTGCACACCGCCGGGTCACTTCAATCTTCAGCCTCCGGTTAAAGGAGACGAACAGAAGAATGCCCAGAACACCGATCCCCGCGACCTGAAGTGCCAGCATGTAGTCCACACCGTGATAATAGTCCACCCATACCCAGTCACGATACATGGCGAGCATCTGCTCTTCTGGAACCTGCTCCAGAGCCTTATTGAGGATGCCCGCCAGGATCTGCCAGTCGGATTTCACCCCGAAATGCGCTTTGATCTCATAATCGGTCTCACCGGCGATAGAGACCGGAGGGTTGCCGAGGCGGGACAGATAGAAATTTCCCTCCATGACCGACCCGGCATACACATCCGCATCCCCGGAGACCACGTCCTGCAGTCCCTCCTCCGCACTTGCCACCTCAACTGGAATAATTTCCGGATAGTCCCGTTTTATCCACAAAGAGAGGGTGTAGTTTTTAGGCAGGGCCATGCGGATGCCCCTTAATTCGGACAGCTGCCGGACATAGGGATAGCCATCCCTGGCAAACAGTACCACGGGGGAGGTCAAATAGGTCCGGGAAAGAGCCACCCTCATTTCGTCCTTTATCTGCGGACCAATCGAACTGACCATGTCGATACTTCCCTGTTCGAGGTCCTTCAGCACCTGAGACCAGGGCTGTGCGGGTTGAAAGACAAACTTCACTCCCAGGTCGGTTTCCAGTTGATTGAGCAGATCCACGGAGAACCCTCTGGGTTCACTCTGGTCTCCGGCAAATTCGATGGGCCCCCAGTCTGGATCCCAGCCCACCCGGATGCGGGGGTGTGCAAGCAGCCATTCGCGTTCATTCCGGGTCAAACGAAGTTCCGGATCCGCTTCGCGGGGCAACGGAATCCAGGCATCCAGAATCTTTCCTCTCTCGGCCGGACTGATCCGCGAAAGTGCCCGGTTCAAGAGTGGCACCAATGGTTGAAGTTCTTTGCGAACCCCCATGTGCAAACGAAACAAATCGTCCCCCAGCTGGGAGGCGATTTTGACATTCGGAATCGACAATTTCTGAATCGTATGGGTCACTGTAGCCAGATTCCCCACCACCGCATCGGTTTCGCCCACGGCCACTGACAGAATGGCCTCCTCAAACGTTTTGTAGAGCTTCAGATTTAGGTCGGCATGATGTTGTTTCAGATACCCGTGGTGGGAACTGGCCTCCTGCACGGCCACACGCAGAGACGTCCACTCCTGACCTTCCAGAACGTCCAGTTCCGTCCGGGTCACCAGAACCCGGGCGAATTGGAGATAGGAATCGGTAAACTGCAGAAAGCCTTCGCGTCCCTGAGTGCGTCCAATGCAGGGAAGTAGATCAATGTCCCCGTTTTTTGCCGCCTCCATCGTATCGGACCAGATACCTGGGGGCACCATCTGAGTCTCCGCCCCCAGTTCCTCCATCACCAGTTGCAGAAATTCTGCGGCAACTCCGGCATAGCTGCCGTCCGCTCCGGTGGTCTCAAAAGGAGCAAATTCCGGATCATACGAGATCCGGATTGGCTCGATGGACGCCAGCCATTCCTGTTGCTCCGGAGTGAGAAGTGGCTCTTCTGAGAATCCGGTTGGCAATAAGATAAAGACGACTGCCGCATACAGCAGCGCCTGAAACCGCAGGACGGTTGTTATCATCCGATAACCGGGGCAAAGGGAGATCGAGACATCATCATAGATTGAATCTATCATGTACTTAAGTTGATGTCGATGAGTCAACGGGCACCATCCCTGTACAAACTTCATGCCACTGTCAGACCTGCATTTCTCACTGGCCCCGGGTTCCTCGCCGTGCTACATCGCCGCCATGACAAAACTCATCAGCTGGAATGTGAACGGACTCAGAGCGTGTTTGAAAAAAGGCTTTGCGGAAGTGGTGGAGGAACAGCAGGCCGATATCTGGTGTCTGCAGGAGACCAAAGCCTTTCCGGATCAGGTGCCGTATGAATTTCCATCTGACTACACCGTGTTCTGGAATCCGGCCGAGAAACCGGGTTATTCCGGAACACTGATCGCCACCCGTCTGCCGGTGCTGTCTCATCGGATTGGCCTCGGCATTGAAAAACACGACCGGGAGGGAAGGGTGATCATGGTGGAGCATCCGGACTTCTGGCTGGTCACCGTCTACACCCCCAATTCCAAAGACGGTCTCAAACGTCTGCCGTACCGCAGTCAGGAATGGGATGTCGATTTTCTGGCGGCTATGAAAGAATTGGAGAAAGAGAAACCGGTGGTCTTTTGCGGCGATCTCAATGTCGCACATACCGAGATCGATCTGGCCCGACCGGACTCCAATCATAAGAGTGCTGGGTTTTCCGACGAGGAACGGGCCGGATTCGATAACATCGTCGGCGCCGGTTTTATCGACACCTTCCGTCACCTTCATCCCGATGTCCGGGAGGCCTACAGCTGGTGGAGTTACCGCGGCGGCGCCCGGGCCCGGAACGTGGGCTGGCGGATCGATTATGTCTGCGTGTCCGAACCACTTGCCCCCAAACTACGTGACGCCTTTATTCTGTCCGATATCCATGGTTCCGATCACTGCCCGGTCGGGGTAGTGATCGAGTAGGAGTTTCACCACAGAGGAGGGGAGGACGCAGAGGTGAATGGCAGTTTTTTACTTGGACAGCGATTAGGGTATAAGTCCTTGGTGGAACTACCGTTTAGGATTTGGCCACGAAGAAGCACGAAGAGGCACCCCCATAACCCCTTTTACTTTTTTTTGTGAATTTTTGTGCCTTTTCGTGGCCAAACATTATTTTTCACCTTTATGTTTCTCATCGGCAGGGTTCACTGTCTGTCTTAAGTTAGTGCAGTTCGGCGCAGGGTTTTCATCAACCACTGTATTTCCACCAAAATCCCTCCTCTGTGAACTCCCTTTCTCTTTGGTTTGTCGGTGGCAGATGAAAAGATGATTCACCACAGAGGAGGGGAGGGCGCGGAGTTTTCTATCGATCACCACATTTCCACCAAAAGCCCGCCTCCGTGTTCTCCCTTTCTCCGCGGTGAAATCCATCTTCTTTTGTTTCTTGTGCCATTCGTTTCACGGTTTTAGGTAAATCACTATGATCCCGTTTCTTATCGCCTTAGGTTCCGCCCTCGCATTTATTCTGGCCTACAACACGTATGGCAGATGGCTGGGGAAAAAGATCTTCCGTCTGAGCGCAGACGCAGTTTGTCCCGCAGTTTCCTTCCGTGACGACGTGGATTACTGCCCCAGTTCATCGGGAGTCATCTTTGGTCACCACTTCACCAGCATCGCCGGCACCGGTCCCATCGTGGGTCCCGCTATTGCCATCATGTGGGGCTGGGTGCCGGCGTTGCTGTGGGTCCTGCTGGGAAGTATTTTCATTGGTGCGGTCCATGATTTCGGATCCATCGTGGTCAGCCTCCGTAACAACGGCCAGACAGTGGGGGACATCGCGGGCCGGGTCCTGAACCGCCGCATCCGCCTGCTGTTTCTTTTTGTTCTCTTTATGGCCCTCACCATCGTGCTGGCAATTTTCGGTCTGGTGATCGCCGCGGTGTTTAAACAGTATCCGGCCTCCATCGTGCCCTGTCTGCTGCAGATCCCGATAGCGATCCTCATCGGTGCCACTATTCACCGTAAAGGCCGAAGCCTCCTGATCCCCTCCGCCCTTGCTCTGGGCGTAATGTATCTGACCGTCTTCCTGGGCAACGCAGGCATTCTGTCCACCCTGAATGACACCCTCGCCGCCTGGCCGGTTGCCACCTGGGTGGTCATCCTGCTGGCCTATTCCTACGTCGCCTCTGTGCTTCCGGTATGGGTGCTGCTGCAACCCCGCGATTACATCAATTCCCTGCAACTGCTGTCCGCCCTGGGACTGGTGGTGATCGGTCTGATCGCGGCCGCCTTTTTCGGCGGCGCTCCGGTAGAGGGCGTACGCCCGGAACTTGCCCTGGCGGCCCCGGCCGTTCAGCTTCAACCGTCAGGCGCACCGCCAATTTTTCCTTTCCTCTTCATCACCGTGGCCTGTGGCGCGGTCAGCGGCTTTCACTGTCTGGTGGGCAGCGGCACCAGCAGCAAGCAGATCCGTTCAGAGCCGGATGCCCGCTTTATCGGTTACGGCAGTATGCTCACCGAAGGGTTTCTGGCTGTTCTGGTGATCCTGGCCTGCGCCGCCGGCATCGGATTGGGAGTTGCCGCAGCTGATGGCGGCACCCTCACCGGTGAGGCCGCCTGGCTGAGCCGCTACAGCTCCTGGGGCGCGGCAGAGGGTCTGGGAGCCAAAGTCGGAGCCTTTGTGGACGGAGCTGCCAACCTGCTGCGGGCCATGGGTCTTCCACTTCAGGCCGGGGTGGCCCTGATGGGCGTTTTGGTGGCCTCCTTTGCCGCCACCACCCTGGACACCGCCTGCCGTCTGCAGCGCTATGTGATTCAGGAGCTGGCCGGTACTGCCTCCCAATCCAGAGTGCTGGCCCCTCTGCGGAATAAACACGGGGCCACCCTGTTCGCGGTGGGTGTTGCCGCGGTGATTGCCATGTGGCCGCTGGCCGGGCAGACCTTCGCCTGGGCATCTGCGGGCAGGGGAGGGCTGCTTCTCTGGCCGCTGTTCGGAGCCACCAATCAATTGCTGGGGGGATTGGCCTTTCTGGTGATTTCGTTTTATCTGTACCGACGCGGCATCCCGGTCTGGTTCTGCGTGATTCCCATGATCTTTATGCTGATTATGCCGCTGTGGGCCATGACGGTTCAGGTGTTTTTCGGTACCGCCAGCACTCCAAGCTGGCTGGCACAACAGAACTGGCTGCTGGTGGGAATCGGCATGGCCAGTCTGGTTTTGGAAGTCTGGATGATGGTGGAGGCGGTGTTGCTGGCTCCCAAGATCAGGAACCGTCTGGAGGATCCAGCTCCACTGCCAGCGCACGCACGGCCGTAATCAGCGACAGCCCTGACGCCACCCCCAAAAAGAGAAGTAATTTGTCGGGCGTGACCTGTTGAAACCAGCAGGTGCCGACGTAGGCCAGCGCCAATGCACAGCAGGGCAACAGTCGGCGTATCCGGTTGCGGGCCAATTCAAACTGGATGACCACATACACCGGACCCAGCAACGCCATACACAGACTGATTCCCCGCAGCCATCCCCTCTGATCCGCAGTGATCGGGACCCCGAACACCAGTTCAAACGCCACATCGCCCAGCAGCCAGACCGCTCCCACCGTCAGCCCCACCAGAACCAGGGTGTACCCCAGTGCTTTGAACAGCGTGGTCCGCTGGCCGCGTGACGCATCTCCGGCCCGCACCACCTTGGGAAACATCACGTGGGCAATAGGCAGAGGAAGCCAGAGGATCATTCGCCCCAGCGTGGCCGCCTCGGCGAACTCCCCTGAAAGCACCTCGGGATGCAGAGCCCGGATCAGGATCACATCGGCAGTCATCAGCGCGGAGAAGGACAGTAACACCGGAAAGGCGAGGAGAGAACCGGTGAACACGGGTGGAGCTTGTACCGCGTCCGGAGAGAGAAAAAGGTAGTGCCTTAGCCCATGGAGACTGATCCCCAGCGCGATCAGCATTCCAAGGACATGCGAGAGAAGTCCGAAACCGGCCGCTTGGAACCCCGCAAAAAGAAATACGCAAACCAGCAGAGCCCTAAGGAGATAGAGGGTAATTCCCCGCAGTGACAAGGTGCCGAACTTCTGCAGGCCCTGCAGACAGGCACCGCATAACACGAGATACAGATTGATCACCGGAATGCAGGCGGCCAGCAGCAGCGGCGTAAAACGGGTCAGCCCGAAAAAGGGCCCCAGCAGAGGAGAGACCAGCCACACCGTTCCCAGCCCGGCAAGTCCCAGGATCGTCAGCCGTCGTAACCAGGTGCGGAGCAGAAACGAGACCGCGCCGGGGGCTTCGGTGGCGGAAAGCGAAGCCGCCGCGCGGGCCAGCGACACCTGAAAGGCGGACATGGGGAGCAGCAGCAGGTTCACCGCCCCGAACAGGGCGATCATCAGTCCGTATTCCGGTTCCGAGAGCATCCGGCCGGTCAGCACATGGAACAGGTAATTCCCGATGTGCCCCACCATAGCGGCCGCCATCAGGAGCAGGCTCTGATGCTCCAGACGGTCTGATCCGCCCTCACTCATACGGACTGCCCCGGTAAATGGCCTGCAGCCGGGTGAGGCGACGTTGAAACAGCGTCCGCCCCAGGCTGTTGTCCCAGAGAGTCACCAACCGGCGAAAAGGGGAATAGAGCAGCCGGAGGCGGATGAGGGCTGCGGTCATTTCCAGGGAGGAGCGGACGATTTTCACCTTGGAGCCGCTGACATCATTCCACTCGATCGGTTTCTCCACGATGGGAAATCCGGCTTTTTGAATAAGAAAAAGCAGTTCCACGTCAAAGGCCCACTGCGTACAGCCCAGATCGGGCAGCACGGCCTCCATCACCTCGCGGGTCATGGCTTTGGCACCGCACTGGGTATCCGACACCCGGACCCGGAACATGAAGCGGACCAGGCCGTTAAACAGACGGGAGGCGACTCTGCGCGCCAGGGGCTGGGGACGTCCGATTACCGATTCGCGCATCCAGCGGGATCCGATGCAGATGCCGTTGCCGGGCAGAGAATCCACCAGGTCCAGCAGAGAAGAGGGCGGGGTGGATCCATCCGCATCTGTAAACGCGATTTTGTCCCCCTTCGCCTCCGCCAACCCCCGCATCACCGCTCCGCCTTTTCCCACCTTCTCAGGAATCACCACCAGACGCAGTCCCTTCATCTGCGCCAGAAAGTCATCGCGGATAAGCTCCTCGGTACGGTCACGGCTCCCATTCACCACCACCACCACTTCCGCATCCCGGGACGTCAGCACATCCGCCAGCGCATTCAGGGTGTCCCGAATACGCTCCTCCTCGTTATAAGCGGGTATCAGTATGGTGAGATCCATGGAGCCTGCTTCAACCAGAACAGGAGACATCTGTCTATGCGGATTCCGACTTCTCCTCTCTGGATTTTTCTCCCGAACCGTCATAGAAGCTGGGAATGCGGGAGAAACTGTACACGGTGATTTTTGAAGCGGACACCCCGGCCGGGAAAGCCTTTGATGTGGTGTTGATTCTTGCGATTCTGGCCAGCGTGATGGTCACCATTCTCGACAGTGTCATCTCCATCCGGCTGCAGTATGGTCGACTGCTTTTTTTCCTGGAATGGGCCTTCACCCTCCTCTTTGCTTTGGAGTATGGCTGTCGACTGCTCTGTGCCCGGAATCCAAAGGCCTATGCCTTCGGATTTCTGGGTATTGTGGATTTCATCGGCTGGGCTCCCACCGTGCTGGGACTCCTGCTTCCCGGCTCTCATTATCTCACGACGTTCCGTATCCTGCGGGTGCTCAGGGTCTTCCGGGTGCTCAAGATGGCGGCCTATGTAAAAGAGGCCGATCTGCTGGCCAGTGCACTGCGTCAGAGCGGACGTAAAATCATGGTGTTTCTGTTCACGGTGATCACGCTGGTGGTGCTGCTCGGCAGCATTATGTATGTGGTGGAGGGACCGGAACACGGATTCGCCAACATCCCCGTCAGTATCTACTGGGCTATCGTTACCCTGACCACGGTGGGATATGGAGACATCAGTCCTCAGACCCCGTTCGGACAGTTTCTCGCCTCCTGTATTATGATCCTCGGTTACGCGATAATCGCCGTTCCCACCGGGATCGTCTCGGCTGAATTTATCCGGGCAGAGGGCAGGGACGAGTAGGTCGACTATCCTCCGTCGCACAAGAAGGTTATTGCCGGAAACCGTCTGTTTTAAGACGGAGAAGCGTCGAACTACGGGGTCAATTCCTCTGAGACCACCCGGGCCATTCCATCCAGAAATGCAGCGGTGTTAAACCGCTCAGCCCTTGCGCGGATGAGCGTCCGGTCCCAGTCCAGGGCCGCCGCCTCCTCCACCGCACACCACAGGGCTTCGGGTTGCTGATCGTAAAAGAAAACGCCCGTGACTTTGTCCTGAACGGTTTCCAGCACTCCGCCGCGTCCGAACGCCACCACCGGAGTGCCGCAGGCCATGGCCTCCACCGGCACAATGCCGTAATCTTCCTCACCGGGAAACACCAGCAGCCGGCAGCGCCGATACTGTTCCCGCAGTACGTCGTCCGGCTGACGTCCAACAAACTCGATATTGGCTCCCGCCATTTGTTTCAGGCTCTCCAGCCCGGAGCCGGCCCCCATCACTCTCAGCGGATATCCACTCTGGGTGTAGGCCCGGATAGCGAGATCCACCTTCTTGTAGGGAACCATGGCGCTGACGAGGAAATCAAATTCCTCACGGGGCGTCTCATCCGGACAGAAGAATGCGGTATCCGCCGGAGGATAGACCACATCCGCATCCCGCCCGTAAAAGGTCTGAATCCGCTCACGGACATGTTCACTGATGGCCACGAACCGGTCCACCCGTGTTGAAGTGGATTTGTCCCAGGCCCGCAGAGAAGCGAGCAGGGGAGACAGCAGTTTGCGTTTGAGGGGGTTGGGGAAATATTCCTCCTGAAACAACCAGGCATACCGCATGGGAGTGAAGCAGTAACAGATGTGGCGGGTATGGGCTGCAGTGCGAATGGCTTTGGCTACGCAGTGACTGGTGCTGATCATCACGTCCAGCTCGGAGGAAGGACGCCAGAACCGGGTCATCAGTGGCATGAGCGGCAGGAAATTACGGTAATGATCCGCAATGCCCGGAATCCGCTGCAGGGGACTGGTGAACACCGGATGGGATTCAATCCGTTGCGATACCGACCCCTGATGATGAAGCAGGGTGAACACCGGGGCGTCGGGATAGCGGTCGGCCAACAGCTCCAGTACCCGTTCGCCCCCGCGCATTCCGGTCAGCCAGTCGTGGCATAAGCCGGCGTTGATGGTGTCGGGATTGGTCATGCCCTTCCGTTCAGCCATTCCGGAATCCATTCATAGGTCCGGATGTCGACCTTCCCGTCGTGAATAAATTCATCAAACGGAGTTTCCTCCTCCACCCCGCCCACCGGGCCCTCCAGTGTGGCCAGTGGAACCGGTTCGGCTGAATGACCCCGGATCTCCACCGGGGTACGGTGATCCATGGTGACCAGAAGCCGGTACGGTTCCCCGCGCTCCTCCAGAGCCTGCCAGACGGGGCCCACCACCTGTGCATCGAACGCCTCGATCGCTGAGGTCTTCAGTTTGGCATCCCCCACATGTCCGCATTCATCCGGAGCCTCCACGTGCACATAGGCAAAATCCTGCGTCTCCAGCGCTTTGAGTGCATAAGCGACTTTGTTGGCGTAGTTGGTGTCGATCCATCCCGTGGCGCCCGGCACCACCGGAGTGTCGAGTCCGGCCAGTACTCCGAGTCCCCGCACCAGATCCACCGCGGTAATCACCGTGCCGGTGATGCCGTAGAGATCCTGATACGACTGCAATTGAAGGGCAGGGCCCTGACCCCAAAGCCAGATCTGGGTCACCGGAACCTCTCCCCGCGCTTTGCGGGCCAGATTGACCGGATGATCGGCCAGAATCGCCTTGGATTTCTCCATGAGTTCCATCAGCTCCGCCGCACGGTCTCCCTGAGGAAGATAAGGGGCAATTTCCTGACCCAGAATATCGTGGGGCGGCTGGGTCACCGGCTGCGTGGGGCCCTGGTCCCAGATGACCAGATGACGGTACTGCACCCCGGGATGGAAGGTAAGCCCGTCCCGGCCGAGTTCCTCCTGCAGGGTCTTCACCAGCGGCACCGCATCCTCGTTTGAGATATGTCCGGAGGAATAATCGACCATCTTTCCGTCGGAAATATTCACCAGATTGCAGCGCAGGGCCACATCAGACGTCGACATGGGCACCCCGCCGCCCGCCGCCTCAATCGGAGCCCGTCCGGTATAATGTTCCCGCGCGTCATAGCCCAGCAATCCCAGGTTGGCCACATCGCTGCCGGGAGGCAGACCGGGCGGAACCGTATCCGCCAGATACAGACGTCCGGCCGCGGCAATGCGGCGCATGTACGGAATATGTGCAGCCTGCAGCGGGGTCCGGCCCTCCAGTTCCGGACACGGTCGGTCCCCCATGCCATCCCCGATTAACATCACGGTCTTCTTTTTACTCATGTGAGCGCCTTAGCAGGAGGGAAGGGGAGGGTCGAGTGCATGAGAACTCAAAATCGAAGTAGTGAAGAGGAAGCTCTCGTGGAGACGCAGGGAACGCGGGGAATATGAGGTTTGGAATGATCATTATTCTAAATACCACCTCTCTGCGGGCTCAGCGGCCCTGCGAGAGATCCCCATCCATTTGAAATCAGTTCTCCTGCAACAACGGTTCCAGTTCGGGCACAAGGGAGGGGCGGCCGCGTTCATTCAGACTGGCACCGGTGATACGCCCGGCGACCATCAGGGTGTCGTCGGGAATGCGGCGGATTTCCTGAACAAACGCCCAGCGGATACGGCCCGCTTTTTCCATGCGGACGGTGACGCGGAAACGGTCGCCGGGTTTCAGCGACTGTTTATAGTCCAGTTCCGCCTTGATCACCACCAGATGGATTCCCCGGGCGGTGATTTCGGCAAAATCGATGCCGGATGCGCGCAGAAAACAGTGGCGGGCATGTTCCAGATAATTCTGGTAGACGGAATTATTCACGATGCCCTGCAGATCGCATTCGTAATCGCGGACCTCCAGGTCAATAGAGTAGGGGGTGTCTGTCATGGAACATTCGTAGTTCGACGGTCCTCCGTCGTAAACCCTTTTCATCTGTTTTACGACGGGGGCGCTTCCCTCCTTGGCGGGATGCGCCCCCTGGCAGACCCGGTAGAGGGCTGAACATTTCCGTAGAAAATTTTCTCAACCACGGACGAACACGGACAGGCGCGGACCCATGCAGGAAAGGAAGAGAACTTCAAGCATGGATCTGCCA
>CAZVCO010000095.1:0-7956 GCA_964625795.1 uncultured Verrucomicrobiota bacterium
GCGGCGTTCATATGAAGAGAGTCATTGGTCATTGGTCATTGGTCAGTAGGGTAGAGAGGTCAGAAATCAGAGGTCAACGACGGGGTTGGAATTTGAGGTGAGAGATTCGTAATCATAATCCTGCTCGTACTCGTAATCCAGAGAGTTGGTTTCGAGGACGAGTACGATTAGGATTAGGATTGCGAAATCTGATCATCTTCGGAGATCACCCAAGAGGTCAAAGGTTATAAATATGGGCGGCATTACCTCCCAGGATCGCGTCCTGGTGTTCAGGAACGTGTCGCGTCACATAATCGATCACAATCTCCATGGTGTCGGTATAGGTTCCGGAGAGGGTGCACACCGGCCAGTCGGAGCCGACCATCACCCGCTCGGGTCCAAAAGCCTGGAGGACCGCGTCCAGATACGGATGGAAATCGTCCGGCTTCCAGTTTCGCCATTCCGCTTCGGTGACCATGCCGGAGAGTTTGCAGGACACGTTGGTGAATTCCGCCAGCCGGAGCAAATCCTCCCGCCAGGGGGAGAGCGTGCCGGCGGCGATGTCCGGTTTGGCGATATGGTCGAGGACAAAGGTCTGTTCGGGAAACTCCTGCACGAGTTCCAGCGCGACCGGAAGATGTTTCGGAAACAGCAGCAGGTCGTAGGCAAGTCCCGTGCTGTGCAGTTTCGAGATGCCCCGGCGGAACTCCTCCCGCAGCATGAAGCGGTCGTCCGGTTCATCGTGCACCACGTGGCGGACCCCGACCAGTTTGGGATGCGGGGCGAAACGCTCCAGTTGTTCGTCCAGTTCCCCGGACCGCAGATCGACCCAGCCCACCACGCCCCGGATAAAGTCGTGCGCTTCCGCCAATTCCAGCAGCCACTGCGTCTCCTCCAGATTCTGACGGGCCTGCACCGTGATACATCCGTCGAATCCAGTCCTTTTCAGAAGCGGAGCCAGGTCTTCGGGGAGGAAATCCTGTTTAAGGATTTCCATCTCATCAGACATCCAGACGTGTTCCTCAGGATTGTACTGCCAGAAGTGCTGATGGGCATCGATACAGTCAGATAAGGGCATAAGGAGGAATGGAGAAGGCCATCATGGTTCGGTATTCGAAGAAGAAATAAGACCCACGTATACAGCCATAGCTCCGTGATATCGTCAACGCGAAGAAATATCCAATTACAGTATCCTGTCCGCCAAAAATTGACGGTGTGCTGCCCGGATCACCTGAAAAAGGCGGGGTGCTTAACGGCCGGAAAAATCAGCACACTTCTGCTGCGCCCTCCCATCCTTTACATGCTCATGCCTTGATCTTATGAATCTGGCAGGGTGAGTATTTCAGCCTTGCCGGCATGCACCGCAACCGAGTGCTCCACATGCACGCTGGGCAGTCGGTCCTGGGTGACCACCGTCCAGCCATCCTCCAGCGTCTCCACTTTATGTGTACCAAGGTTGACCATGGGTTCGATCGCCAATGTCATCCCCTCTTTCAGTAACGGCCCGCGTCCCGGTGGACCGAAATTGTAAATCTGAGGGGGTTCGTGCATTTTGCGTCCTACCCCGTGTCCGACAAAATCTTTCACCACCCCGAATCCGTGGGGGGTCACAGTGGATTCCACGCCGTGCGAGATATCGCTCAGCCGGTTCCCCTCCACCGCCTGGGCAATGGCATTCTCCAGGGATTGTTCCGCCACCCGGATCAGCTCCAGGACCCGCTGATCGGTCACCCCGACCGGAACCGACATCGCATTGTCCCCGATAAACCCTTTATACACCACGCCCACGTCAATGCTGACCACATCGCCCAGCTGAATTTTCCGGCTGCCGGGGATCCCGTGCACCACTTCCTCATTCACGGAGATACAGGTATATCCCGGATAAGGCGGAACACCACGCGGTCCCGGATAATGGATGAACGCACTGCGGGCTCCAGCCTGCTCAATCAAATCCCGGGCGTGCAGATCAAGCTCCTGAGTGGTGACTCCCGGGGCAATCGCCTTGGATAACGCAATTCGGATATTCGCCGCCACCCGTCCGGCCGCACGCATGCCATCGAGTTCCTGTTCGTTTTTAATGATAATCTTACTCAACTTTTTCTCCTTCCGTGAAATCAGTGGTTTAAAATGTTCTCAGCCAATTCTTCTGTGGTTCGGGAAGCATCGAGTTCGATCAGTTGTCCCCGATCCCGGAACCAGTCACGCAGTGGCCGGGTCACTTCGTCATGTTTCTTCACCCTGCGGGCCATGCGCTCCGGATCATCGTCCTCACGCTGAATCAGTTCCCGTCCGCAGGTCTCACAGCGGTTCCCGGCTGGATCTCCAGCCACCAGGGGATAGGTCTTCCGGCAGGACGGACACACCCGCCGATTCCGCATCCGCTCGGCGGCTACGTCGGGATCCAGATCGAGAAACACACAGCCTCTGAAGGAATGGGGTCCCGATTGAATCCAGTCCAGGAAGACTTCCGCCTGGGGAACGGTGCGGGGAAATCCGTCCAGCACCACCCGAGGGTGATGATCAATGTCCTTCACGATGGCAAAAAACAGCTCCAGTGCCAGTTCATCCGGAATGTAGTCGCCGCGGTCCATGTAGGGAGTGGAACGACGACCAATTTCATCGTCCTTTTTTGCCATGCGCTTGCGGATTTCCTCACCGGTGGAAACGGGTATCCAGGCGTCACGGGACTCCAGCAGGCGGCTCAGCGTGCCTTTTCCAGCTCCCGGAGGTCCCAATAGAATCAGGAACTCCACCCGGTCTCCTCCGGGCGCGGATTCATCCCCGGCGTCCGCGCAGCTTGCCCTTACGCAGGAAGCCGTCGTAGTGTCGATTCAGGAGATGGGATTCAATCTGGCGCATGGTGTCCAGCATGACCCCCACAATGATCAGCAGACTGGTGCCGCCGAAGAAACTGGTGATGATGAAATTGATGTTGAAGTGCTGGCCCAGCAGAGTCGGAATCACCGCGATAAAGGTCAGAGAGAGCGCTCCGGCCAGAGTGATCCGGGTCATGACGCTGTCCAGAAAGTTTGCCGTGGGTTCACCGGGGCGGATGCCGGGGATATAACCGCCGTTCCGTTTCAAATCATCCGAAATCTGGATGGGGTTGAACTGGGTGGCCACCCAGAAATAGGAGAAGAAAAGGATCATGAGGCCGTACATCCACATAAACGGGGTGCTCCCGAACTGAAACCAGCCAGCCGCCCGCCGCAGACTGTCCCATCCCATCTTATTTCCAAGGAAGTTCAGGACAGGCGGCGGAAACATCAGAATCGCCTGCGCGAAAATAATCGGCATCACACCGGCGTAATTCACCCGGAGCGGCATGTAGGTGCTTTGCCCTCCATACGTTTTCCGTCCCACCACCCGCCGGGCGTACTGCACCGGAATGCGCCGGGTGGCCTGAGTGATCGCCACGGTGGCGGCCACCACCAGAAAGAACAGCACCACCAGGGTTACCAGATGGAACATGCTGTGGGTGGGCACCACATTTCCGCCGGGGAAAAACATCTGCTTGGCGGCGCCCAGCGCCATGGGGAGACTACCCAGAATATTCACGGTAATGATCAGACTGACGCCGTTCCCGATGCCCCGCTCGGTGATCTGCTCCCCCAGCCACATCATCAGCATGGTGGCGGCCGTCAGAGAGACGGTGGCCAGCAGACGGAAGGCCCATTCGTCAATGGTGACCACCGACTGGGAAAGCCCGAACGTGCGTTGGGCATTCAGGGCCACACTGGCAATACTGAAACCCTGCACCGCGCAGAGGAGGAGGGTCAGATAGCGGGTGTACTGCGTGATTTTGGCCCGGCCTGACTCCCCTTCACGGGCAAGACGCTCCAGGGTGGGGACAACCGCGGTCATCAGCTGAATGATAATCGAGGCCGAAATATACGGCATGATGCCCAGAGCACCGATGGCGAAACGCGCCAGTGCTCCGCCGCTGAACAGGTTGGCCATGTTCAGGGCACCGCCCGCATTCTGCTCCAGAGAAGTCATCAGTTCCTCCAGGGCGGCCGGGTTGATGCCCGGCGCGGGAACTGCGGTCAACACCCTGCACAGGAACACCATGGTGAAGGTGAACAGGATCCTCTGACGAAGATCCTGGATTTTCAGACTGTTGACGAAAGCAGAAAGCATAAGGACTTAGAGGTCAGGGTTTAGAGGTCGGGTGCTAGTAGAAGTCAGAGTTCAGAGGATAGAAGTCAGGGGTTTGAACGATCAAATCTGGGGTGTGTGCAAAAAAGCTGTAGATGTAGGATTCGGATACCAACCTCTGCACTCTGACGTCTGACCTCTGCCCCCTTTATTCCCCTTTGTCTTCAGAGGCGGGAGCTTCATCAGCTCCTTGCTCTTCAGATGGGGCGTCTGATGCTCCGACCACTACGCAGTTGCCGCCGGCCTTTTCAATCGCCTCACGGGCGGAGGTGGAGAAGGCATGAGCAGTGACCGTCAGTTTTTTGGTCAGTTCGCCATCACCAAGAATCTTGATGCGGTCAAACGCGCCGTTGGCCAGACCTTTATCCAGCAGAGCGGTGAGGGTCACCTCCGCGCCGTCTTCAAAGGAGTTGTCCAACTGCCCCAGGTTTACCGGTGCAGTGACTTTACGGTTCGGATTTTTGAAACCACGCTTAGGCACCAGACGGAAGAAGGGCATCTGACCGCCCTCAAACCCTTCCTTGTGCTTGTGACCGGAACGGGCCATCTGTCCTTTGTGACCTTTACCGGAGGTTTTTCCCAGACCGGAACCATGTCCGCGTCCGAGACGTTTACGGCGGTGACGTGCACCGCTTACATTTTTTAATGAGTGAAGATTCATAGGGTTCTCCGGAGAATTCGGATGACTTATTCGGCGCGGCGAAGCGCCATGATTTGTTCGCGGCTGCGGAGCTGCTCCAGTGCATCGAAGGTGGCTTTGGTCACGTTGGCGGGATTTCCGCATCCCAGTGATTTGGCCAGCACATCGCGGATACCGGAAAGTTCAAGCACGGCACGGGCAGCGCCACCGGCGATCACGCCGGTACCCGGGGAGGCCGGGCGGAGTTTCACTTTCCCGCCGCAGAAGTCGCCGATGACATCGTGGGGAATGGTATCCCCTTTCATCTGCACCAGATGCATGTCCTTACGGGCACCTTCACTGGCTTTGCGGATAGCGTCCGCGACCTCGTTTGCCTTGCCAACCGCATAGCCGACCCGGCCTTTGCGGTCACCTGCGACCACCAGGGCGGAGAAGCTGAAACGGCGTCCGCCTTTCACCACCTTGGAGGAACGGTTGATATCCACCACCCGTTCTTCGATATCGGAAAATGCGTCTTTGTCTTTGTCTTGTGGGGCTGCCATAAAATTTACCTCGTCCTTAGAATTTCAGACCGCCCTCGCGGGCGGCATCCGCCAGTGCCGATACACGTCCACCATAGCGGAATCCGCCACGGTCGAAGACGACACTCTCGATACCGGCGGCTTTGGCCACTTCCGCAGCCTTGATGCCGACCTTCTTGGCCGTGTCCACGTTGTTCGGACCTTTGAGATCTGCTTGTTGAGTGGAAACAGCAGCCAGAGTGACTGCGGCTTCGTCGTCGATAAATTGAACCGCGAAGTGGTTGTTGCTCCGGAAAATACTCATGCGGGGGCGTTCGGCCGTACCGCGTACTTTTCTGCGCACCCGGAGGTGACGCCGGACTCGTTGATCTTTTTTGGTTTTCCAACTCATTATGCAACCGCCTTACCGGATTTCCGGCGAATGGTTTCGTCTTTATAGCGTACACCCTTCCCTTTGTAGGGTTCCGCTTTGTAATAACTGCGGATCTGTGCAGCCGCCTGACCCACTTTCTGTTTGTCATAGCCGGTGATCACGATCTCGGTGCCATTCCCTTCGACCGCGATCTCCACGCCATCGGGAATGTTAAAATTGATTTCATGGGAGTAGCCGAGACTGAGCACCAGTTCGCGTCCTTTGAGCACGCCCTTGAAGCCGACCCCTTCGATGGCCAGTTCTTTTTTATAGCCTTCGGAAACGCCCTGCACCATATTGGCGGCAAGCGAACGCAGGGTTCCATGCAGGGCACGGAGACGTTTGCTGTTGTTCTTGCGTTCCACGGTGATGGTGCCGTCGTCGACGCTCAGTTCGATACCGGCCGGGATCTCCTGGCTGAGTTCCCCTTTGGCTCCTTTGACCGCGAGCACGCGGTCCTTGACCTCAGCGGTCACACCAGAGGGAATTGAAATTGGATTTTTTCCTACGCGGGACATAATTTTCCTTTGTGGTGTTCGGGTTACCAGATGTGGCAGAGGACTTCGCCGCCGACATGAGACTTGCGGGCCTCGCCGTCGGTGACCACGCCACTGGAGGTGGTGAGAAGTGCAATGCCCATTCCTCCGAGCACACGGGGAAGGTCGTCCGCATTCACATAACGGCGGAAGCCGGGCTTGCTGACCCGTTCGAGTCCGGTAATCACGGATTCATTGTCGGGTCCGTATTTCAGGGTAAGGCGCAGCACCTGTTTGGGGGCGTCGCCCACTTTCTCCACCTTGCGAAGGTACCCTTCGCGCAGGAGGATGTTGCTCATCGCCTCTTTCATCTTGGACGCGGGGATATCGACGGTCTTGTGACCGGCAGATACCGCATTGCGGATGCGGGTGAGAAAATCTGCAATTGGATCGGATGTGGTATTCATGGATCAGTCCTTGGTGGCCCGGCAACGGGCAAACTCATTATTTGGAGAAGGGCATCCCGAAGTGTTTTAACAATTCGTAGCCTTCATCCCGGTTGGTGGCCGTGTTGACGAAACAGACGTCCATTCCCTGGGTCCGTTTCACATTATCCGGATTGATTTCCGGGAAGATGGTCTGGTCGTTGAGGCCCAGGGTGTAATTCCCCTGCACGTCAAAACCGGTGGAGGACACGCCCCGGAAATCCCGGATACGCGGCAGTGCGACATACACCAGACGGTGCATAAATTCGTACATACGGACATCACGCAGGGTCACTTTGCAGCCAATCTCCATGCCTTCGCGCAGCCGGAAGGCCGCAATACTTTTCCGGGCATGGGTCACAACCGGCTGCTGACCGGTGATTTTGGCCAGATCCGTAGACACCGCTTTGAGTTCATCCCGGTCTCCCGGAACGCCCACACCCATGTTGACGACCACTTTGACCATACGGGGCACCTGCATAACATTGGTGTAGGTGCCGGATTTCATCATCTCGGCGATGATCTTCTCGTGATAAAGTTCTTTAAATGCGACCATTAGTTGTCCTCCTTACCGGCGGCTTCCACCACCTTGAGGTTTGAAACATGAAGGGTGGCCTCCTGTTCAGAGATGCCGCCTTCCGGATTGTCTTCGGTCGGGCGGACGGCTTTCTTAATGAGATTCACTCCCTCAACCAGTGCACGGTAATGCTTGCGGTTGACGGCCAGAACCCGGCCTTCTTTTCCCCGGTCTTTACCGGTGAGCACCTGGACCTTGTCGCCGGTGCGGACATGAAGTTTATTGCGGGACATCAGAGCACCTCCGGAGCGAGAGACACCACTTTCATGTGGAGTCCTTCACGCAGTTCGCGGGCCACCGGTCCGAAGATCCGGGTGCCGCGGGGGTTGTCGTTTGCATCGAGAATGACCACGGCATTGGAGTCGAAACGCAGCACCGTGCCGTCTTTACGGCGGATGGGGTGCTTGGTGCGCACGATGAGCGCGCGGTGCGTCTCGCTTTTCTTCACACTGCCGGTGGGGATCGCTTCTTTCACGGTCACCCGGATAATGTCACCCACGTGGGCATATCGCTTGCGCTGGCCCAGTACGCGGATGCACTGCACCAGGCGTGCTCCGGTATTGTCCGCGACCTGTAGTTTACTTTCCTGGCAAATCATTTCAGAACTTCCTCAGGCAGATGGTTGAACAGTGTTATCCGCAGACTTGCGGACGATCTCGACCAGCTTGAGGACGTTCCCGGCCCGGGAGCTCCCCCGCTCCGACGACA
>CAZVCO010000095.1:7977-8909 GCA_964625795.1 uncultured Verrucomicrobiota bacterium
CCTCTTCATGTTCGTCATGAACATAGTATTTCTTGGAGAGTTTGATGGTTTTCCCGTAAAGAGGGTGGGCTCTCCGGCGCTCGACGTCGACCACGATGGTTTTATTCATCTTGGTACTGACCACGGTGCCGGTACGGGTTTTGCGGATATGGTGTACGGATGCGTCGTCAGACATTATGCCGTCTCCTGGGTGCTGGCGCGTTCGTTCAGGACAGTCTGGATGCGGGCAATATCCCGGCGGACCTCGCGGATGCGGGCCTGGTTCTCCAGCTGACCCAAGGTCTGCTGCATTTTAAGATTAAAAAGCGTTTCCCCGGCTTCACGGTGAGTGGAAGCCAGTTCCTCGTCGGTCATTTCTCGGTAATTGATTACTTTTGTCATTGGATCGATCCTAGCTGTGATGATTCCGGGTGACAAACCGGGTGCGGACCGGAAGTTTGGCCGCCGCCAGGCGGAAGGCCTCGCGGGCCTGGGATTCCGGCACCCCTGAAAGTTCGAAGAGCATACGGCCGGGCTTGACTTTGGCCACCCAGCGGTCGGTATTCCCCTTTCCTTTCCCCATCCGGACCTCAAGAGGCTTTTTGGTGTAGGGGAAATCGGGGAAAATACGGATCCAGACCTTTCCACGACGCTTCAGTTCGCGGTTCACCGCCACACGGCAGGCCTCGATCTGAACGTTACTGATGATATGACGCTCCAGAGACTGCAGCCCGTAATCACCAAAGGAAAGTGAATTCCCGCTTGTCGCCAGACCGCGGCTCTTGCCACGCTGCTGCTTGCGGTACTTTACACGTTTAGGCATAAGTGGCATTTTGCAGTTCCTCCTGTGTAGGTTCTTTGGTGCAGACCCAGACCTTGATGCCGATACGTCCGGCGGTGGTGTGGGCTTCGGTGCGGCCATAATCCACTTTGGCCCGCAGGGTGAGCAGGGG
>CAZVCO010000095.1:8937-11679 GCA_964625795.1 uncultured Verrucomicrobiota bacterium
CGCTGCACTGAATCCGGATTCCCTCCGCCCCCAGCTCCATAGCCATCTGCATGGCACGTTTCATGGCGCGGCGGAACGAAATACGGCGCTCCAGCTGCTGGGCAATGTTCTCCGCCACCAGCTGGGCATTGAGGTCCGGATCTTTGACCTCTTTGATTTCAATGAAAATTTCTTTATCGGTGAGTCCGTTCAGCTCTTCGCGCAGCTGCTCGATCTCGGAACCCCGGCGGCCGATCACCACACCGGGACGGGCCGTGAAAATGGTGACCCGGGCACGGTTGGCATACCGCTCAATGCTGATTTCCGGAATGGCCGCGTCTTTCAGACGGGACTTGATCATGGTGCGGATCTGCTGATCCTCACCAATCAGACGGCCGAACTCATGCTTGTTGGCATACCAGCGGGAACGCCAGTCTTTGTTGACGGCGATGCGAAGTGAAATTGGATTTACTTTTTGGCCCAAAACGGTGCTCCTGGTTACAATAAATTAGTTTTCGTCACTCAGCACGATCCGGATATGGCTCGTGCGCTTGGCGATGGGTTTAAACATTCCGCGGGCTCCGTAGAACCCCCGGCGCATGGTGGGCCCCTGCTCAGCAGCAGCCCGTTTGACAAACAGACTCTCCACGTCGGCTCCTTCATTATGTTCCGCATTGGCGATCGCGGATTTCAGAGCCTTCTCGAAAAGCCCGGCGGCTTTGCGGTCACTGAAATGAGTGAGGTTGAGCGCGTCGGCTACCGGCTTGCCCTGAATGGCACGCGCGATGTCCACCGCTTTACGGGAGGAAATTCGTTGAAATTTAAGAATGGAGGTCGTTTCCATGGAATGGCCTTTGATTCGTGCGGAAAACCGAAGCGGGGCAGCCCGCTCCGGCGTGAAATTCAAACCCTTCCTTCAGTCCGCTGTTGCGACATTCCGGTCCCGTTTCCGGCGCAAGAATATCTGCGATCAACCAAAGTCAGGTACTGTCTCTCCCCCACCTGGAAAAGCGAGGGACGCGGACCATAGGAAATTTTTCCCCAAAAGCGAGAGAGAAAAATGAAAAAAAATCGTGATTGTTTTGATCTGCCGGACCGACCTGTCCCGCTTCAGGGCAATGATGCCAACGAAGCGCCGCCTCAGACCTTCCTAGAGACCGGTTCCATTCTTAAAGGCATCCGGAGTGCTGCTGTTCCAGAGTTGTTTTCGAAAGGTCAACACAGATGGTTTGGGAGAAACGGTCCCCTATGGACCGGGTTCGGCCATCGCGGTATTTTACATACGAGCGGCAGATCAACCCGAACACCACGGCCAGCAGACAGAGCAGCGACAGGGCTTCGTTGAGAAACTGAGCCGTGTAGGCCAGGAACAGGAGGGCGATGAGCGGGCCGGGAATGGCGATGAGAAACAGACGGAACAGCACCACAAGGATACGAAGAAGAATGTTTTTGGCCGAGAGCGCCCCGCCCTCGGCATTCAGGATTCGGATCTTCAACAGTCGCTGCCCCAGGGTCGCCCCATAGATCCGGTAGGAGATCCCGAGGTAGATCACCACCAACCAGGCGGTGGAATGGACGAAGAACCAAAAGACGTCAAAATCCCGCTCGCTGTACAGCTGCATGCCTCTGGGCGGGGGATAGGCCTCCTGTTGAAAAAGGTGCTCCGTGAGAAACCCCAACAACAGATACGTGCCGAGCAGGAGTACAAAATCAATCCAGGTCGCAGCCACCCGTTTTAGAAAACTTGGAGGGACCAAGGTCATGTGAAGTTCCGGGTTCCGGTTGCAGCCGTGATCAGAAAAAAGATCTGCAGAGCGCTGATCAGCACCAGGGCGCTGTGGTTCATCACCACCCCGAGGGTCAACCAGCAGAGAAGTCCTGCTCCGTAGGCGATCAGGAAGGCACGGGGCATTTCCGCCCGCCTCGGTGAAAGACCCCTCTCCACACTGAGCAGCAGCAGGGAGGACGTGACCAGTGTTCCGGCCAGCAGGCTATAGTCCATGGGGCGTTTCCATATGGTGAAGCCGAACCGACCGCCGGATCAGGACAGGCAGTACCGCCAGCTGTATCCCGCAGGGCACAATCAGAGCCGGACTTCCGATGGTGATCCCGTGCAGAAACCAGGCCAGGATGCCCACCGTGTAGGTGGGGAGAAAAGTCACGGCCTCATAGACGGCCCTGGCTCTGCTCACCGGAATCAGCAGTAACGAACAGATCCCGGCGCAACACAGCACCGAGGCCATCCAGCAGAGAGGGTGATGCGCATAGGGCATGGCGTCACCTGCCCTGGGGAGAGTTCGACCGCTGAGACAAAGCATTCCGTTCCGTCATCGCCCTCTCCCCATCACCTTCAACACAACTCCAGCAGGGCAGTGCACGCTTTGCGGGCTCCGGCCAGAATCTGTGAGGGGGAGGCCTCCATCATATAACAGGGACTGGTCACGATACGGTTTTTCGCATCCACCACCGCATCGGTCAGCTCACAGGAAACGGGGGTCGCACCCAATGAGGCGATACCGTCATGAAACTCCTGAATATTGTAGGGGGAGTTTCCTTCCGGATTGCCGAGGCTGAGGGTCAGCCCCCGCCCTTCAAACAGCTTGGCCAGCACCACCGGAGTGATGCACAGGGCTGCGATGGGTTTTTCCGCGGCCACCATGGCCTTCAGAAACGTCGCCACATCGGGCTGCACCGTGGCCGCAGGGCCGTCCACCGCCCAACTGCATAGATTTTTGGCTCCGCCGAATCCTCCGGGAATCACCA
>CAZVCO010000096.1:0-6782 GCA_964625795.1 uncultured Verrucomicrobiota bacterium
ACGGCTTTCCCCTGGATCTCACCGAACTTCTGGCCCGGGAACGCGGGCTGACCGTGGATCACCCCGGTTTCGAGTCGGAAATGGACACCCAGCGTCAGCGCGCCCGTGACGCTCAGAAAAAAACCGTGGTCAAGGTCGCGGGAGACGGTGCCGCCACGGAGTTCGCCGGTTTCGAACCGAAACACCTGACCGGTTTTGCCACCGAAGTGCTCGACCTCATTGAACAGGATGGACACCATTATCTGGTCACCCCCGCCACTCCCTTCTATGCCGAGATGGGCGGACAGATCGGTGACGCCGGCACTGTGCACTGGGGCAACTGGGAAGTCCGCATCACCGACACCATCAAAGATGATGCCGGACGCCACCTCCACAAACTCTCGGGCCCCATGCAGAATGCGGAACCCGGCACTCCGGTGACGCTCTCGGTGGATGTGGCCCGCCGACGGGATATCCAGCGTCATCATTCCGCCACGCACATCCTGAACTGGGCTCTGCGGGACACCCTGGGATCCCACATCCTTCAGGCAGGCTCCTACGTCGGACCCCAACGGCTTCGCTTCGACTTTAATCACTTTGAAGCGGTGACCGACGACGAACTCAGCGAGATCGAGGCGAAAATCAATCAGGCCCTGATTGAGGACGATCCCGTGGTCTCCTATGAGACGCCTTTTGATGAGAAACCGGATGACGTCATCGCCACCTTCGGGGAAAAATACGGCAACGTGGTCCGGGTGGTGGATATCGGCGGCTTCAGCAAAGAGCTGTGCGGGGGCACCCATGTGCAGCGCATCGGCGAAATCGGTCACCTGCGCATCCTGTCCGAAAGCAGCATCTCGGCCGGCGTCCGCCGCATTGAAGCGGTCTGTGCCGATGCGGCCAGCACCTTCACCTCCAACGAACATCACTGGCTGGCGGACACCGCCGGCGTGCTGAGCGTCAAACCCCACGAAGTGCCGGCCCGGGTGGAGGAACTGCTGCAGAAACTCCGCGAAACAGAGAAACAGGTGGCCGGGCTGAAAGCCGAAGCCGCCAAACAGCAGGCCGGAGGACTGAAGGAGTCCGTGGTGGAGGTCAACGGCGTCTCTCTGCTTGCCGCTGCCCTGGAGGGGGTGGATGCCAAAGGCCTCCGCGACGCCATGGATGATCTGCGGACCCAGGTGGATCCCGCGGTCATTGTGCTGGGCGGCAGCGCCAACGGAAAAGTCTTTTTCTATGTCTCGGTGGCGGATGCCTGCCAAAGCAAAGGTGCCCACGCCGGAAATCTGGTCCGCCCCCTCGCGCAGCTCTGCGGCGGCGGCGGAGGAGGCAAAGCCGACCGTGCCCAGGCCGGCGGCAAAGACCCCTCCAAACTGAACGACGCCATCGGCCAGGTCCGGTCGCTGCTCGAAGAACAGTTGAGTTAGTGTCAGCAAGAATCCGGCAACGGAATCGACATCACAAACCGGCATCCACCCAGGTCAGAGTCCTCCAGCCGGAGCAGACCCCCATGAACCCGGGCCACCTCCTGCACAATGGCCAGACCCAGACCGGTGCCTCCGTCTCTCTGATGTACCCCCCGCTGAAAGCGCTCAAAAATCCGCTCCCGACGGTCGGGAGGAATACCCGGTCCGGAGTCCTCGATCGACCATTCAAGCTGATCACCCTGTTCGCTCAACGAAATCCGGAACCTCGCAGGATCAGGGGTATATGCGGTCGCATTGTTGAGCAGGTTCCGCAGGGCCTCTTCGATCCAGACGGGATTTCCCGTCACCGTTGACGGGGACCGTGACACCTCCCATTCCGCGCCGCGGTCCTCCCACATGGGCGCGAATTCCCCCACCAGCCGTGAGGTCAACTCCTCCGCGTTCAGGACTACAAACTCCTCGGGGGCCTGTTCCCGCCCCACCCGGGCCAGCAACAGGAGCTGATCGACCACCCGGGCCAGGCGGTCGGATTGCTCAAGAATCCGCCCCAATGCTTCCCGGTACTCTTCGGGGGAACGGTCATGCGCCAGACATGCCTCTCCGGTGGTACGCATGGCGGTCAGAGGTGTGCGCAGCTGGTGGGACACATCCGAACTGAACCGGTCCATCCGCCGCAGGGCCTCCCGGTGGGCTTCAAACGCGTCCTCCACGCTGCGAAGCAGCTCCGCAATTTCATCATCCGCATCCAGCTGAGGGGAAATCCGGGCCTCGAGCTCCCCGGCCTTCATGCGCTGTACCGTCTGCTGCAGTTCCGAGAGGGGACGCAACAACCGGCCGGACGTGACCCAGGACAACCAGAACATCACCGGAAAGACCGCTACCTGAGCCGCAAACAGGATGATCATTTCCAGCATCTCCTCCTCTCTGTCCGCTTTGTGCTCCAGGTACTCCATCAGATTGAAGCCCCCCAGCACCACCATGCAGACCAGCAGCACCAGCACCCCCATGCGGGCGATATCCCGGAAATACCGTTTCCGTAAGGGAATCCTGCGGTTCATTCTTTCTCCAGCGTATAGCCCACACCCCGGATCGTCCGGAGCCGGACCCCGGGAACCTCCTCTTTCAACCGCTCCCGCAAACGGGAGATGTGCACATCAATTAAATTATCCAGAGAGCTCATCCTGCGGGGATTTCCCCAGACCGCAATGCCGATCTGCTCCCGGCTCACCGTCTGTCCTGCATTCCTCAACAGAGTGGCCAGCAATTCAAACTCCCGGGGAGGCAGGATCAGTTCTGTGCCCTCTGCCGTGACACTGCGGGACAGCAGGTTGACTTCCAGCTCTCCCAGACGAAGGGAGAGGGCCTCGCCAGCCCCGCTTCTGCGCAAATGAAGCCGGATCCGGGCCAGAAGCTCGGGCAGCGCAAAAGGTTTGAGAATATAATCCACCGCGCCCTGATCCAGTCCGGTCACCCGGTCCTCCACCCCGTCCCGGGCGGTGAGAATAATCACCGGCATCCCGGGAGCCTCCTGCCGGAGTTCCGCCATCAGCTCCATGCCGTCCCGGTCCGGCAGCCCCAGATCCAACAGCACCAGATCCGCCTCCCGGTGCTGCATCCAGGCCACCGCCTCCGCGCCGGAGACCACCGCCTCCACAGCGTACCCTTCTTCCTCCAATGCACCGCACAGTCCTTTGGAAACTTCGGGATCATCTTCCACCACAAGAATTGTTTTCACACCGTTCCTCTATGCCGGGCCCGCCCGACAGACAACCCTTCAATCCTGAACAGATCGTAAGATGATTTCTTTTTTCATCTGCGTGAACCCCACGCAGGATACAGCCATGAACTTCCGACTTCTTCTTTGTTTCGTTCTCAGCACCGGCGCTGTGCTGGCCGATCCGGCAATTCTTGAAACCACGGCCGCCTTTCACGGAACCTCGACGCTGCATGACTTCGAAGGAACGGGAAACGCCCTGCCGGCAGAGGCGGACTGGACGCCGACCGAAAAGGGCGGAGTTCTGAATGCCGAGGCCATTGTCTTCAACGTAAAGACGCTCACCACCGATCATCCCAAGCGGGATAAGAACATGATGAAAATGTTCGATCCTGCCCATCACCCCCGGATAACCGGCTCCATTCAAAACTGGAATCTGGGCGGGGCCGACCCGGAGATGTCCCACTCCCTGCAGCTGAAAATTCAGGACAAGGTGCTGGATGTCCCCGTGACCATTACCTCTCTGCGGACCGATGAATCCGCCATTCACCTGAGCTGCCATTTTTCTCTTTCACTCAAGGCGTGTGGACTGAAGCGGCCCTCCGTGCTCGGCCTGATCCGGGTCGGAGATCAGGTCACCGTTACCGTCGACACGCTCATCCTCCCCGGCCCCCTTTCTTCGGAATGAAACAAGCCTGTCTCGTTCTCTCTGTTTGGGTTGCCTTGTTCCTCCGGGCCGGGGAGGAGGTGGAAGTTCTCCGCAAAGCACCGGTGCCCAATTCGATCCTGCGTCAGGGCGATGCCCTGCTGATTCGGGAAAGAGAGCGGTTCGGGGGGCGCATTGACCTGCACACCCGCCATCTCGCCCGCGTGCGGGACAGGATCCTCAAAAGCGAACAGACAAACTGGCCCAGGGATCCCGCCAGCCAACGCTACCGGCAGGCTCTGGAAAAGATCACCGACACCCTGCTGGCGCAGAAAGGCAAGACACCCTTCCGTATCGACTGGTTTCTTCATGCAGACGGCTCCGGCACGGTCACCCTGGGCAACGACGATCACCGTATCCGCATCGACGACCTGCCGCCGGAATACCTGAGGGGAAATTTGCTCCTGATTCTGCAAGACCGCTTTGACCTCACCTCCGGCCAGGCGGCAGCCGAACTCCGCCGCTACCGTGACTGACACCCGCCATGTACACGACGTTCCAACGTGCCACCGCTTTGATCTACGGGATCCTCTGTCATCTCGCCTTCGCTGCGGCAGTGGGCGCGATGATGTGGAAACTGTTTACCGGCCTTCGCGGCGGTCCGGATCTGCCCTTCAGCGGCGCGTTCATCTGGGACCTCCTGCTGCTTCTCCAGTTCCCCCTCCTGCATTCCCTGTTACTGACCCCCCGGGGCGGCCGGATGCTCGCCAGGCTGACCCCCGCCCGCATCGGAAACGAACTCCGCACCACCACGTTTGCCCTGACCTCATCCCTCCAGCTTCTGCTGGTGTTCCTACTGTGGGCCCCGCTGGGTCCGGTGTGGTTCCGGGTGCAGGGTCCGGCCCTGGCCGTCTGCGTGTTCTTCTACGCCGGCGGGTGGGTTCTTCTCCTGAAATCCATGGCCGATGCCGGACTGGGCGTACAGACGGGATCGCTGGGGTGGTGGGCGGTCTTCCGCAACCGGCCGGTCGATTATCCCCCCTGGCGGGAGCGCGGCACCCTCCGTACCAGCCGCCATCCCATGTACCTCGCCTATACCCTGCTGCTGTGGTCCGGCCCGGTCTGGACACCCGACCATCTGCTCATCGCGTCCCTGTGGACGGTCTATTGCGTTACTGCGCCCCTGCATAAAGAATCCCGCTATCGCAAACGGTATGGCGCCTCCTTCGAAAACTACCGGCAACGTGTCCCCTATTTTCTGCCCAGATTCCGCAACCCGAATCCCAGAGTCTCCCGATGACATCCCATGCCCATGCAGCCCGCGCGCTGCTCGATCCCGACCGCAAACGCGACTACAACCGCCTGTTGTTCCGTGATGTGGCACCACGCTATAATCTCATTACCCGTCTGCTGTCCTTCGGACGCGATGCCGCCTGGAAGCGCTGGCTGATCTCGCAGTTGCCGGATCAGGCTGACCGCGTACTCGACCTGGCCTGCGGCACCGGTGACCTCACCCGCGCTCTCCTGGCGCGGTATCCTGACGCACGGGTGACCGGCCTCGATCTGACCCCTGAGATGCTCGATATCGCCAGAGCCACCGGACCGGAATCGCTCACCTACATGGAGGCGGACATGTGCAACACCGGACTCAAGGATCATTCCGTGGATCTGATCACCGGAGGATATGCCCTGCGGAATGCCCCGGACCTCGATATGGCTCTACATGAAACCGCCCGTCTGCTCCGCCCCGGAGGCACCGCCGCCTTTCTGGACTTTTCCGCACCCCGGCACCCCCTCCTCCGCCGGCTTCACAATGGACTTCTTCTGTTCTGGGGTGGTCTCTGGGGACTGCTGATTCACGGCAATCCCAGGGTGTACGCCTATATCGCCCACAGCCTGGCCCGGTTTCCCGACCGGAAGGCATATCATCAACACCTCATCACTCATGGCTTGCGGCCCCGCTGCACACGTCGTTTCATGTGGGGCATGATCGAAGCGGTCATCTGTATCCACTCCGAACCCCCCTCCACCCATGACGCCTGAACATCTCCACCTCGTCCTGAATCACATTCCGGTTCTGGGCAGCGCATTTGCCCTGATCCCCCTTCTCACCGGACTGTTCAAACGCAACCGCACCTGCCTGCTGACCGGTCTGGCTATGGCCATGCTGGCCGGCTGGACGACACCTCTGGTCATGAACACCGGAGAGAGAGCCTATGAACGCTACGAACACGGAAGCCCGGCGGCCTGGCTGGACCCCGGGGCGGAAGAAATCCTGCACCTGCATGAAGAGCGGGCGGAGCGCTGGTCCAAACTCCTGTACCTGAGCGCTTTCCTTTCCACTGCGGCTTTCCTTGCGAATCTCCGGAAGTGGCCCTATGCTGAAAGGCTTGCACAATGTGCGGCACTGTTCTGCGCGGTGTCACTGATGTCCGGCATCTGGATAGCCAAATCCGGCGGGCAGATCCGTCGTCCGGATTTCCGTCCGAACGCCGTGCAGGCGTCCTATGACTCCCATGAAGACCACGATGATTAGCCGCCAACTTTCCCACGTTTTCCTCCACGCTCTCCAGACATGGAACCCGCCGGTTTCCTATTCCCAGCAGGAGGCCTCGGAAGAAGTGCAGGCCCAGTTTGAGGACAAAAAAACCAAACGGATTCTGCGGCATATTTATAAACAGTCGGCCATCGACAAACGGCACACCGCGGTGGGCACCTTCGGTCAGGCCGATCCCGGCGCCCTCTTTCACGACCGGGGGGACGGCCGCTGGCACGATCCGGAAACCGGTGACCGTAACCGGAAATTTATGGAGGTCTCCAAACAGGCCTCTGTCGAACTGGCCCGCAACACCCTGGACGCGGCGCCGGACTTCGACGCAAGTGACATCACCCACATCATCACCGCCTCCTGCACCGGATTTTATAATCCGGGTCCCGACTACCACATCATCCGCGAGCTGGGGCTCCCTCCATCCACAGAACGGTTCAATCTCGGATACATGGGCTGCTATGCCGC
>CAZVCO010000096.1:6989-11659 GCA_964625795.1 uncultured Verrucomicrobiota bacterium
GGTGCCGGCTGCGCCCTGGTCAGCGCCCGCCCGCCAAAAGACCGCCCCGCCTACCGCATCGACCATCTCTGCAGTACCCTCACTCCCACCGGTGAGGACAGCATGGCCTGGGAAGTGGGCAACCACGGCTATGAAATCGTCCTCTCCGGCTATGTCCCCCATATCCTGGGCGAAAACATCCGCGGCACGATCCAGCCCGGACTGGAACAAAACGGCTGGAGCCTGGACGACATCGGATTCTGGTGCGTGCATCCCGGCGGCAAGGCGATTCTCGACCGGGTGGGAGAGGCACTGGACCTCTCGCCAGACGCTCTGGACGTCGCCCGCCACGTGCTGCGCAACTTCGGCAACATGAGCAGCGCCACCATCTTTTTTCTCTTACAGCAGGGACTGGACACCTTCACCTCCGGCACCAAAACCGCCGCCATGGCCTTCGGTCCCGGGCTCACCGTCGAGATGGGATTTCTGGAAGTCATTGGTCAGTAGTCATTGGGGAATTGGTCATTCGTCACTGGGCATTTGGGAAGAGCATGATAGTTTTTAACATGACACTCGCCACTCGCCACCCGACACCCATGACCAATGACAACTGACCAATAACCAATGACTACTGACCACATCCACATCGCAGGTGCCGGCCCAGTGGGCTCTCTGCTGGCCTGTCTGCTCGGCCAGGCGGGCCGGGAAGTGACGGTGTGGGAACCACGGACGGAGCTGCCCGACTGCTCCATGGCCATCGGTATCACGCCTCCCTCGCTGGACATCCTCGATAATCTGGGCGTCGGCGACCGGTTCCGCGATCAGGGCGTGCAGATTGAACGGGCACGGGTCTTTGAAAATGGACAGGAATGCGGTGAACTGCGTTTCCGACCTTCGGAAGGCGCGATTCTGTCGCTTCCGCAGTCCGGAACGCTGCAGATTCTGCGGGACACCCTGCAGCAGTACCCCGGCGTGACCTTTCGGCTGGGCGAGGCCTTCCCCGAGGATCTTCTACAGGACGACGTCCGGGTCATCGCCTGTGACGGAGCGAAATCCGGCATACGGCGCCGCACCGGGATCCCTTTCCGCACCCATGCCTACGGTGTCGGGTTTGTCATGGCCGATTTTCCGGATACCGAAGAACTCGGTCCGGACGCACGCCTCTATTTCTCTGCCCAGGGGGCGATTGAATCCTTTCCCCTGCCCGGCAAACAACGCCGCTGGATCGCCCAGGTCACCCCCGGCAGTGAACCCGGTCTGCCGCATCTGATCGACCGGGTGCGCAAGGCCATCGGCATCGATCTTGCCGACCGCCCCTCCTCTCCCGCCTGGCCGTTTGATCCCGCCTGGGGCCTGGCGGAACGCTACCACGAAGGGAATGTGATTCTCTGTGGGGATGCGGCCCATCAGATGAGTCCCATCGGCGGACAGGGCATGAACACCGGGTTTGCCGATGCCCTGCATCTGGCCCGCACCCTGGAGAATCCCACCCCGGCAGCCCTGCGTACCTACACCCGCGTCCGCCAGAAAGCGTTCCGCGCCGCCGCCCGGCGCGCGGCCTGGGGCATGTGGCTGGGCACCCGAACCGGACCGACCTGGAGTCCTGTCCGCCGACACCTCCTCGGCCTGGCCCTCGGTCACCGCATTCCCCACAACACCCTCGCCCGCACCTTCTCCATGCGCAATCTTCCTGTGTAAATGAATCTATCCCATATAACCTTTTTCCGATCCTTCCGTCAGCGTTCCACTGAGGCGGAGCGGATGGATCTGCCGGACTGTGATGAAGATCAGCTGTTCCGGACTCTGGATCAGTTTCACGGCATCAATGTCCTGTTCAGCCGGGTGAGGGGTCTTTTAAAACGCAACGTTCTGGACGACATGCAGCCCGGCCGCGCCTATCATCTGGTGGATCTCGGGGCCGGCGCCTGTGATATTCCGGTCTGGCTGCTGGGGCAGGCTGCCGCGCGGGGACTGGACCTCCGGGTGACCGCCATCGACGCCGACCCGCGGGTCGTTCGTTATGCCCGGGAACGGTACGGAGACGTGAAGGGCCTTACGATTGAGAAGGGGGATGCCCTGAACCTGGAAGCTCTGGCCCCTTTCGATTATGTGTTCGCCAATCATTTTCTGCATCACCTCCCGGATGCGGCCGTGCACCAGGTCCTCGCCGATGCCGGCCGACTGGCCCGGCGGGGATTCGTGTTCAGCGACCTCAAACGCAGTCCCTGGAGCTACCTCGCCTTTTCCCTGATTGCCCGGATCTACCGCGACAGTTTCGCCCGGGAGGACGGTCTGCTCTCCATCCGCAAAGGATTCCGGACCGGGGATTTCAGCCACAGCGCCCCCCTCACCGTACGCCATGCGCTCCCCGGCAGAATCCAGCTGCTGGGGAAAACGGGTTCTCCGGAACAGGAGTTACTCCAAGAAAAACCTCAGTCAGAGGCCCCTCGGGCCTTCCCATAGCGTTTCGGAAAGAAGAGGCTGTTTATACCGATGAACCTTTGTCGATTTCGGTCATACACCCCGAGTAAATAGTATAGTTTTTTACATATTGACACATATTTAGAATCTATGGATAATCAGCTTAATATGAATCCCCTCATGCTCTCTCCAACCCGATTCACACTGGTGGGCCTGATCAGTTTGGCCACCATTCCCCTCTGGGCAGGCTCACCCTCTCCCACACCGACCCCAACCCCGTTTGCCATTCCGACAGCCACACCAACCGCAACTCCCACCGCAACTCCCACCGCGACCCCAACCGCGACCCCAACCGCGACAGCGACCGCGCCCCCCACATCTGCTCCGGTCCCCACTCCCGCGCCTCTGCCCGCTCCGGCTCTTCCCACTCCCCCTGCAGCAACCAGGGTATCCCAACATTATGTCTCAGGGCTGGTGAACCGAATTGTACAATTCGCAAATACGCTCACGCCAACGTACGGAGAGGAATCCCCATGAAACGCTTCATCTCTCTGGTCCTGTTCACTTCATTTTTCGGATTTCTCCTCAGCTGTAACAGCGATGCAGAAACCTCCATCGAAGGAATCTGGTCTGCCAATACCTTATTGGTGATGTATGATGATGGAGGATTTGCCGAAAAAGCTCTGCCCGAATCCTGGGCTGAGCAATTAACATTGAACGAAGACGGCAGCTACACCTACGAATGGCAAAAAGACGGTCGATCCGGAAGTGGATTGGGAAATTGGGAGCAGGAGGATGGAATCCTCGTCCTCTTGGAGGAAGGCCGGTCCGAACGGCTGGCCGCCCAAATCAGCGGCAGCACTCTGATCCTGACCACGGCTATCCCCGGAGGGACCGCAGAACTCTCCTTTAAAAAATAATGGCCGAGAAAAAACGGGAAGCCTGCCAATGCCCGGGTATTCTTTTTTTTTGCCAAGCGCTCCCCGGCAGAATCCAGCTCCTGCGGGACTCGGGATCGCGCTGAAATGAACATCCAGAAAAAGAAACTCGATAAGAAAAACCACCGCCATCGGCAACAAGGCCTCAAGACGAATAGGAGACGCCTCAGGGTTCAGGGAGTTTTCCGGGGGTCATGGAAGTAAACAACCGCGGACCGGCACGGACATTCGCGGACCCATGCAGGTGTGGAGGAGAAGGTTATTCAGGAGACACCCCACTCTATCCTCTGCATGGGTCCGTGAATGTCCGTGTCGGTCCGCGGTTGTAAACATTGAATTTCCGCAGGATGAATTCATTTAGACCATGTTCACCAATTTCCGGGATCCCCCCCCACAGGAGGAATCCTCCCCGTTTCAGACCTGACAGATCTCCCGGGATCCCCTACAAAAAAACGATGAAAACTTTTTCGGCTCTCCTGTTGCTGCCCGTTGTTCTGTTGAGTTCCCTCTCCGGATTCGCCTCCCCGGCCGAGGAGGGACCCGCGTCCGCTCCCCCCATTCAGGTGGAGACGCTTCTTAAAACCACTGAGAGCTGGGATGGAAACACGCTGCCGCCCTACTCTGAAGGTCAGCCCGAAGTCACCATCCTGCGCATCACCATCGCACCGGGAACGGCGCTGCCGGAACACAAACATCCCTACATGAATGCGGGCGTGCTTTTGCGGGGACGGCTGATCGTGAAACTCGACAGCGGAGAAACCCATCAGCTCGAGGCCGGAGACTCCATTGCGGAGGTGGTGGAGACCTGGCATTACGGCAGTAACAACGGAACGGAGCCGGCAGAAATCCTGGTGGTCTATGCCGGCATTGAGGGAGAGCTGGTCACGGTGCTGCGCCACGCCTCCGAACCGAAACCATGAACGCCCTCCTCCGCTGGCTGGGACCGCGGTCCTATTCGACCCGCAGTCTCACCCGCGGGTGTGCCCTGATTCTGCTCACCGGTGGATTCATCGCCTCCCTGCTGTCGTTTCTGCCGGAGCCGGAGAGGCCCGCTGCGGAGGCGGCGGATGTCATCTCCGATATCTATACCCGGTTTATCTATCTGGACTATGGCGAGATTCAGTTCATGTCCGGCGAAAATGACCGGATGCCGGAGGGCCTGGACTCCCTGTTCATCGGCCCTGAGGAACGCTGGCTGCCCAACCTGGAATCCCGCAGTCAGTCGCCGGATGCGGCCCGGGGGGTCCGTTTTGCTCTGGGACTGTGGCGACGGAAACATCAGCAGGTGGACGAGGCCCTGACCCTCTTTCATGCCGAGAATGAGGCCTATCC
>CAZVCO010000097.1:0-8437 GCA_964625795.1 uncultured Verrucomicrobiota bacterium
GCCAGCACCGCATCCACCACGCGGCGGTCCATGAGCCGGAAGTCGCCGGTGTCGGGCGGCAACTGCTCCGATGTCAGCCTGTTGAATACTTTGTAGAAACCGCGGGCTGTGAGGCGCTTGGCCAGGCTGTCGTCATCCCGGCTGCGCCTTACGCCGTAGACGACGTCAAAGCCTTCGCGCCACTTCTCCAGCATTTGCCCTATCAGCTCAGGGGGATCCTGCAGATCCGCATCGAGAAAAATGACCGCATCTGCCGTACAGGCATCCAGCCCGGCCGATATTGCAGCCTGGTGACCGAAGTTGCGCGTCAGCTCGATAGGCACAAAGCGCGGGTCTTCATCTGAAAGGCGGTTCAAGTGATGGCCTGTTCCGTCCCGGCTTCCATCGTTGATCATCAAAACCCGCCACTGAATACCGGGCTGTCTCTCCATCACATTCCTCAACCTCGAGGTTAGCTCCGGGAGGACCTTTTCTTCATTGTAGATCGGGATCACCAGATCCACAGCCAGCTTTTTCGCATCATTCATGTGACGTTTTTCCGGGTCGCGATGTTGAGAAGAGGGGCGTGGTGATGAGAATGGCGCCCTGACCGACGATCATGTGCAATGATCCGTCCCTCATCAACGGAAATAATTCACGTTCGGCGGTGTCCGGGGTAGGAGACACCAGCACCCAGTCCAGATCCTGATCCTGAACGAGACGAAGGTAATCCTCCTGTACCCTGGGTGGAGGGTAAATCAGAGCGGAGGGTTGACGTGTCAGGCTGCACAGCAGTATGGGGCAGATTTGCTTTTCAACCCTTTCCCAATAGTACATGGGGGAGACAGCGAAAGAGGCGTCCTCCGGCACATGGGTTTCGATCAGGTCGGCGGCCTCCTGTGAGGAATGGGTCCCCCAGTGCGTTTGCGGTGAAAGCTTTTTCAGGATGAGATCGCTGTCATAGAACCCGGCCTGAATCCCCAGACCTGCGACACAGATCAGGGCCACTCCCGCCTGAGCGGGTTTTGGAACCTTCTGTCCGCTCCATTGTAAAAGTCTTGCTGCCCCGATTCCACACAGAGCGGCCAGTGCAGGCTGGAAGGTCATCAGCAGCCACGGAGGTTTCCCCCGGATCACACTGAGAAGCAGCAGGCCGGGGACCACCATTGCCAGCGGCCAGTTGGAGGACCATTCCGCCCGACGGTTCCATAGTGCGATGGCGGTCAGCAGCAGTCCCACCGGCCCCAGCAACACAGGAAGATGTGTCCAGTAGGTGGTCCACGGGGCGGACCAGTCTGCCGTCTGCTTTATCGGCAGACCGGTGGCAAATGCCAGGTAATGGGTCAGCTCCTCAATCCGGAACACATACCAGGGCAGACAGACCAGACCGGCGAGTGCCAAGCACTGAATGACCCGTTTCCGTTCCGTTTTTACCGGCAGCATCCATAGGACCGGGATGGCCCATATGGCTGCCGTTTCCTTGGTCAGCAAAGCCAGTCCCAGAAACAACCCAGCTCTGTGATATTTGAAACGGGCGGCAGTTCCGACGGCAAGCAACCCGAACGTATTCACCAGCACATCGGCCTTGATCCAGGGGTCGTAAAAACGTGCTCCGGGGATCAGCACCCAGGCGAATGCGGCCAGCAGGGCCGTGTTTCGGTCATGTGTTTTGATGAGGACCCAAAGAAGCAGGCCCAGATTCAGGCAGGAAACCGCCGCGTGGATGACCTGCAAATTCGAGGTCCATGCCGGATAGGGTTGTGCCATCCCCAGCGCAATCAGACCTTTATACAGGGGAGGGTGCCGCCAGAACCAATAGGAATAGGTATGTTCCCTGCCGAGCAGGACCGCCTCTGTGGAGAGAAGATTCATGGCCTCATCCCAGGTAGGGCCCGGATGGTGCGCCGTCAGCCTGATCACTGCACACAGGATGCCCAGAACACCTGTCAGTATCCAGAAAACGGAGGCAGTGGAAGGTTTACGCATAGAGCACGATGTTATCAATCTGGGCGGAAGGGCGCCATGTAATAAAAGCGGTTTTGATGGAGGCCGGACCCGCTGAAGCCGGGGTCGGGCTTTTCCGATAACCGGTGTTTTATCTGGGCCCGGAAGCCATAAAGAACCGGTTCACTCCATGACGGGGATTTCGGGGATTTTGCCATCCGGGAGGGAGATCAGATCTATCGGCCTGGTTCTCACGGTCATGAACCATTTTTGCCGGTCCGGATATGCTTCAAAAAGCATACGGTTTTTTTTAGGGGAGACATCTCGGGCCCAGATCACCTTGGCGGACGACAAATCGGCCCGGTTATAGACAAATTCCCAACTGAGAGCGTGCCCCTCCAGATAGTGCACCAGAACCAGATGGTTCCCCGGCTTTCCTTCAAAGAACTGATCCAGATCTCCTTTGAATGTCATCCCGTTTTTCCGCGACGCCTCAAAATGGATGGTCCGGGGTGCGTAATGAATGAGCCCGGCAAGCTCGTTACTGAAATGAAGCACCAGTAACAGTGCAAAGCAGGCGGGGCCTGCAGCAAGCCCCCTGACGCGCCATTCAGACAATCGTTTACAGCCCACCACGATCAAGCCGATGGCGAGAGGAACCGCAGGGGCCACGTAGTGCGGCCAGGCTCTGCTGGTCAGGGACGCAAAAAGGATCACGCCGAGGAAACTGATGGCGGCCGGGATGACCACGGGGGGGGCCGTTTTGCGGACGGCCACGATGAGCGGAATCCAGAGCACCGGGCCTACAAACGTGATAAACAGGCGGCCGATGCGAAAAAGGAACGTGGTCTGGGCACTGCCGGTATACGCTTGAATGATGGGATCAGACGCTGTGGCGGCGGTCCAGAGCCGGTGGGGGAATAAAAACATGTCACCGGTGAGCGTGTGGTTATAGAAAAGATTCAGCAACAGGATCAGTATGCCGGTGAGGCAGACCGTTCCGAAAACAGGGCCGTATGTTCGGAGCGGTGAACGCTCTCTGTTCTGCAGGATAACTGCCGCGAAGCAGTACAGCAGCAGGGGCGCGGCTGTCAGGAGGCCCTCCAGCGGGCGGGAAAACGCCATGAGGATGAGTCCTGAACACAGGGGAAGGCTGAAGCGGTACCGCGGCTGCTGATAGATGCGGATCAGCCCCCCCATAAACAGCGCTCCTCCCAGCATGGCCACCGATCCTCCCCAGTAAGAGAAGGCCCACTTGATCAGCAGGGTGATGTTCACGGCCGAAAGAAGCCCTCCCAGAAACGCCCACCGGTCAGGGACCAGAGCCTGTAAAGCCCAGACCACGGCCAGAGCAGCTAAGATAAACGAAAGCCACACACCATACACCGGGTGGCCGAACATCAAGATCCCCAGAGCCAGAACAACGGACTGAGCTGGGGGATATTTGCTGTGGTAGGTGGGTTCCACATTGATCTGGAAGGTTTCAAACGCCTCAGGCACGGGAGGCGTCGGGTTGGTGAGACGTCCTTCCAGGAAGGTATCCGCTCCGAAAAGATAAGCGAATTCATCATGCACATAGGGCTCCGGCAGGCCCATGGTGCCCCAAAGCACCAGTAGAAAGACTGCAGCGGTGGCGGCAGTATACAGATACGCTTTTACAGCATTCATAAACGAAGGATTGAAACCGGGAGTTGGATTACGTGTCAAGGAGCCATACCGCACAGGTGGAGGCAGAGGAAATCAAGGGATATATTCGGCGGAGGTCAGGTAAAGGGGGGGGGGCGGTTTAAAGGGCATCTGGTGCTAAAGACGTACGTTGTGTTCCTGAAAAGGGTAAAAAAAACCAGCCCCATGGTGATCATGGGGCTGGCGTTGTCGCCTCGCAAGGCGATGTTCTCTACGTTCTCTTAGAGACTGTGTCCAGCGATGCTGCAGGTGGAATCTGTTCCAATGGCACCAAAGGTGTAGCTTCCGCCACCAGGACACTCTGGTGTGTCATCAATAAACGCACCAGTACCAAAGATATTCGAATAGGTAGGGGTGTCACCCGTGGTCATGTTTTGCTCAATAGCATACTGGTCTTTCGCACCTTCAATCACCCGAAGGTTATTGATACATGCGTTTTCCTGTGATGATTCACGTGCTTTCTGGAAGCCCGGAAGTGCGATTGCCGCCAGCAGACCGATGATCATTACAACGATCATGATTTCCACCAGGGTGAAACCTTGTTTTTGATGTTTCATGTTGTGTTTCCTTTATTTTATTTTTTTGTTTGGTTTTTAGTCTTTTTTCTCTTTCTCCGAAGAGCCACGCCACTTTCGTGTAAACGTCGTTCCTTAAAGAAAGGCAATATGAATAAGCAGATGTAATGCCATAAAGGTTAATATATTATATTAATATATTATTATGGTTAATATATTCCAAATTATCTGGAATTTTTCTTATTTGAGTTGTGTAGTCCGGGTCTGACGTCAGGCGCATATCTGCAAAAATCTCATTTCTGATAGGGGGGTGTTCTCAGGATTGAGAATCAAGTTATGGTTTACCAGGTCACATCACGATTTCGCTGAGTTTGAAGATAGGCAGGAACATGGCAATCACGATTCCGCCCACCGTTACCCCCAGGAAGGCAATCAGCAGCGGTTCGATCAACGAGGTGAGACCGTCCACCGTGGCGTCCACTTCCTCTTTATAAATTGCGGCGATGCGGCCCAGCATGTCGTCCATTTTCCCCGATTTTTCCCCGGCCCCCATCATTTGGAGCAGCAGGCTGGGGAATTCAGGGCAGGCGGCGATGGATTCCGAGATGTTGCTGCCGGCCTCAATTTTGGGCTGGGCATCCAGCACGCCTTTGGACAGAACCGCATTATCGGTGGCCGCTGCCACGATATCCAGAGAGCGGACGATGGGGACGCCGGCCCGGATGAGTTCGGCGAAAGTGGAGGCAAAACGGGCCAGACAGACTTTTTTGATCAGCATCCCGAAGACCGGCAGCCGCAGCTTGATATGATCGATCTGATATTTACCCGCCGGAGTTTGTTTGTAGGCCCTCAGCACAAAGACCAGAATGATTAAACCCACCAGGATATAGGGAAAGTACGCCCTCATGATCTCGCTGAGGTTCACCAGCATCTGAGTGGGCAGGGGCAGGGCGGAGTCGAAATCCGCATACATGGCGGCAAAGGCGGGCACGATGAACAGAATCATGCCGATGGTAAGGGAAATGGCGATCAGGGTCACCATCACCGGATACATCAGCGCGGATTTTACTTTGCGTTTCAGGAGCACCGCCTCCTCCAGATATCCGGCCAGCCGCATGGTGATCTCGGCCATCATTCCGCTGCTTTCCCCTGCCTGGATCATGCTCAGATACAGGGTTTCAAAGACGGTGGGATAATGCTGCATGGACTGGGAGAGGCTTTCTCCTCCTTCAATGTACTCTTTCAGGCCGGTGACCACGGTTTTAAAATTGTCATTCTGAACTTCGGTCTCCAGCGTTTCCAGCACCTGCACCAGCGGCATGCCGGCATCCAGCATGGCTCCCAGTAAGCGGGTGAAAACGGGAAGTTCTTTGGCTTTGATTTTGCCACTTTGAGGAATTTTGAAAGTTTCAGCCATAGGTAAGGGTCATTGGTCAGGAGTCAGGTGTCACGTGTGAAAGTGGAAAAGCGTTTGTGATGGACTGAAAACACTAGCAATATTTGTGCCGGGAGAAAATCTTTTCTATGACCAATGACCAATGACCAATGACCAATGACCAATGACCAATGACTGCGCCAAAGGCGCTACACCGAACTGGTGATCCTCAGCACTTCGTCCAGTGAGGTGAGGCCCTCGACCACTTTATTGACGCCGGCCCGCTGCAGGGTGATCATGCCTTGTTCAATGGCGGTATCCATGAGCTCTTTGGAGTTGGCGTCTTTCAGAATCATCTGCCGGATGGCATCGTTGACCTCCATAATTTCCATAATCCCGCCCCGGCCCTTGTAGCCCATCTGACCGCATTTCGGGCAGCCGCCCGCCACGTAGACGTTGGCTTTGGTGAACTCCATGCCCTCGGTCCGGATATGATTATGTTTTAAATCCTCCAGGGTGAGCTCCACCTCTTTTTTGCATTCCGGGCAGAGCCGGCGGTACAGACGCTGGGCCTGCGCCAGGATCAGGGCGGAGGCCAACATGAAGGGTTCAATTCCCATATTTTTAAGTCGTGAGACTGCTCCAGGGGCATCGTTGGTGTGCAGGGTGCTGAGCACCAGGTGACCGGTCAGAGCCGCCTGCACCGCAATGGAGGCGGTCTCAAAATCACGAACCTCTCCCACCAGCACAATGTCCGGATCCTGCCGCAGAATGGAGCGCAGCGCGGCGGCGAAGGTCAGCCCCACCTCGGAATGGGTCTGTACCTGATTGATGCCCTGCAGCTGATACTCCACCGGATCCTCACAGGTGATAATGTTGGTTTCGGGATCGTTCAGTTCCTGCAGGGCCGAATACAGCGTGGTGGTTTTTCCCGATCCGGTGGGACCGGTGACGAAGATCATGCCATAAGGCTGATGCAGTGCGCGGGTAAAAGCTTTCTCGGAGTGGTCATCCAGCCCCAGATCCCCCATGCCCTTGGGCAGATTGCTCTTGTCCAGAATCCGCATCACGATTTTTTCGCCATGAATAATCGGCAGAATACTCACCCGGATGTCCACCTCTTTATCCAGGGCCCGGATACGGCAACGTCCATCCTGCGGAACCCGCCGTTCCGCGATGTCCAGATTGGACATGATTTTGATTCTGGAGACGATGCCTCCGAACAGGCTCTTCGGCGGATTTCCTGCCGGCACCAGCACTCCGTCCACCCTGAAGCGCACCTGACAGTCGTCCAGGCCCGGCTCCACGTGAATATCACTTGCCCGCTTCTTCATGGCCTCGACCAGAATGGAGTTCACGATGCGGATCACCGGTTTTTCATCCCCGCTCTGACCGTAGTCCTCCAGATCGTACTGGTCGCCGGAAAGAATCTCGTCGATATCCTCATCCACCGAATAGTCCGACAGCGCCTCCTCCAGCTGCCCGTCTTCGTGCTGTTGATCCGCCGAGAGGCCCTCCAGCTTTTTCGTCAGCACCGCAGCGGGCACCACTAAAGAGGTGAGCTGATGGCTGCAGAGATCCGAAATGGTCTCCAGGCCGATGACGTTGAACGGATCATCCACCGCCACCGTGAGTGACCGCCCGATTTTGGCCACCGGATACACCCGGTGCTGCTTCATCTGGGGAACGGGCAGTCCCTGCAGTAATTCGGCCGAGGCGTGGTGCTGCGAGAGATTGAAGGGGTGCAGGTTGGCATTGTTGGCCAGCGCCATGGCCATGCCCTCCGGCGGCATGAACCCCATGTCGATCAGTACCTCCTCAAAGGAGAGGTCCTCCGCCTCCTCGGCTTTGGTATAGGCCTGGTCCAGTTGCTCCTCGCTGATCTGGTACCGGTCGACCAGGTAATCAAATAAATTTTCGTTGATGGTCTCCACACCCCGAACTTACGGTTCTTCACTTTGCATTGACAAGCATGAATGGTGTTTGGTTCGTCTTGATCTCCGCTCGCGGCTGGCATTACATTGTCCGCATGAGTGACGACCCCGACCGGAATCTGTTTGCGGAAGACTCTGAATCGTTGATCGATTCCATGAGTGAAATGTATGAGGCTAACCAGGAACACCTGCAGGCCATTCATATTCTGGAGGACGTGGTGGGACAGGCCGGGGACGCGGTGGGCATTCACATTACGCTTTTCGATCTCTACAGCGAACTCGAGAACATGCAGGAGGCGGGGCAGTGTCTGGTGGAGGCCGCCCGCGGGGTGGGACCGGAGCAGCATCCCGAGCTGGTGTTTTTTCTCTACAATCAGCTGGAGCTGTTCGCCCAGCTGAACCCGGAGGCGCAGTCCGCCTTTGAACGTCTGGGGCACATGATCGCGGAGGACGATGGTGTCTTTACTCCCAACTCGGTGGAACTGGATCAGCGGAAGCTGACCATGCAGGACTTCATCCCCGAACTTCTCCTGGCCCAGCACCTTACCCGCAGTAAAAAACTGACCCCTTCCGAATTCCACCTTGTGGTGGAGGATCTCTGCTGGCTGGGCGCAACCCCTCAGACCGCCCCCCGCACCTGCCTGTATGTGCTGCATGACCGCGAGCTTCCCCACGAGAACCGGGCGGTTGAATTTCTCTCTCATGATGCCTCAATGCCGTTTATTGATCTCACGCTCATCGATCCCGATCCTGAACTGCTGGAGGTCCTGCCGCCGGAGAGCTGTCAGCGCCGTGCGGCCTGTGTCTTCGGGCAGGTGGGGGGAGAGCCACTGGTGGCCCTTCTGAACCCGTTTAATCTGCAGTTGATGGATGACATCGGCCGCCGGCTGGAATGTGACCCTCATTTCTTTCTCACCCATGCCGCAGGGTACTCGCATTTTCTCGATGTCCAGTCTGAGGCGGAGGGGGAGAACGTCCCCGGATAAACGATGCTGGTCACCTTC
>CAZVCO010000097.1:8447-11621 GCA_964625795.1 uncultured Verrucomicrobiota bacterium
GCATTGCGATGCCAAGCTCCGGATCACGGCCGATGCCATGGGGTCCGCCCTGGTGTGTCCGGAATGTGATGGGGAACTCGATGTCCCCCAGATGAGTCTGGGCCCGGGTTTTGTGGTCGGCGGCTTTCTGATCAAACACAAGCTTGGAGAGGGGGGGATGGGCGAGGTCTACCTGGCCACCCAGCTGTCACTGGAACGGGATGTCGCTCTCAAGATCCTCCCCGGCCGGTTTACCCGCGAACGTTCCTTTATCGTCCGCTTTTTAAAAGAGGTGCATTATCAGGCCCGGCTGGATCACCCCAACGTGGTGGCGGCGTTCGATGCCGGCGAGGACAGCGGGGTCTACTACATGGCCATGGCCTATGTGGACGGTGAAACCCTGGAGGAGCGTCTGGACCGCGAGGGACCGCTGAACGAAAAAGCGGCCCTGCAGATCATCCGTCAGGTGGGCATGGCCCTGCAGTATGCCTCGGAGGAGAAAGGACTCCTCCATCGGGATATCAAACCCGGCAACATCATGGTCACCCCCAGTCAGCACGCCAAGGTCCTGGACATGGGGCTTTCGAAAAATACCCTGGAGAAAGCCTCCTCCACCATGGCGGACACGCTGCTGGGCACCCCGAATTACATGAGTCCCGAGCAGATCGATCATCCCCGCGATCTGGACACCCGCTCGGATATGTTCAGCCTGGGTATGACTCTCTACCATGCCCTCACCGGTCAGGTGCCCTATGAGGACACCAGTTATCTGAAGACCCTGAAACGGCATGCCTCCGACGAACTGGAGGATCCCCGCAGGCTCATGCCCGGCATCTCCCGGCATGCGGTCTATTTCCTCGCTCGCCTGCTGGCCCGCGATCCTGATGACCGCTACCCCGACTGGAACAGCTTTCAGGACGACCTGCGTGAGGTCATGTCCGGCGGTCACCGGCCGGCGCCTCCGGAGGGTGCGTCCAGTCTCAGGATCGACCGCGACCTCGATTCCGATCCCGAACCGGAACCGGCGGAGACCGATGCCGGGTTCACGGTGACCGAGGCCAAACCCACCCGGCGGGGGATCTGGATTTCGGTGCTGATCGGCATGGCGGTGGGTGCACTCTCGGTGGTGGCCTTCGGTCTGATGTTCCCGCGGCCCGAAGCCCCGGCCCCGCTGCCGCCGGTGGTGGTGATCTCCCCGGATCCCAATCCCGCCCCCACTGCCGTTCCGCCTGTCCCCACCCCGGTGTCCCCGGAACTGCAGCAGGAGCTGGCCCGGCTCATTCTGGAGTATGAGTCCGGGGAGCTTGGTTTTGATCCGATGATTTCGGAGTTGGTGAAGCTCGGTCAGCAGGCCCAGGGAACCGTGGTGGCTGAAGAGGCGGCCCGGCAGATTGTCCAGGTCCGCCGCGACCGCGATCAGGCCCTCAAGCGGGAACGCAACCGGGTGCGGCAGGAAACGCTGGAGATCCTGTATGACGAAGGGGGAGAGGCGGCCCGGAGCTATCTGGAATCGCTCGAGTCTCCTTTTGCAGAGGATCTGGAGGAGATGATCGGCAACCTGGGCCGCCGCATTCGTATTGTGGAACAACAGAAAGAGGAGCAGCGGATCGAGGAGCGCACCCAGGCAGAGAACCGTCTGCAGTCCCGTACCCGCGAGGTGGCGGCCCTGATTCTGAAGCGCGACGGCGTGGCCGCGCTCGAGCTGCTGGACCAGGCCGCCCGCGATCCCAACCTCTTCCCGGTGGCGGAACAGGTGGCCGATCTCCGGCAGGAGGTGGTGAATCTCCAGGAGATCCCTCATCTGGTGATGGCGGAATTTGAACGGATGAAAGACCGTCCGGTGGTTCTACAGTTGCAGGACCGCATGATCGAGGTGACCATACGCAGCGTCGGTGTGGAGGGACTGCGGGTGGAGCGGCCGGTCACCGATGAGGCGGGACGGCCGATTGGAACCGTGGAACAGGAGGTCGCCTTTTCCCAGCTGAACCCCAATGAAGTCATGCGGCGGCTGGAACCGCTGGAAACCCCGGCGGCGGAGATCACCCGCGGATTGATGGCTTACCGCAGCGGGAATCAGGAGAAATGCCGTGAAGCCCTGTTCCAGGCCGGAACCCCTTTGGCGGAGGCTCTGCTCAATCAGATTTTCGCCCTGCCGACCCTCGACATGTTTGATAATTAAATCGAACGTTCGACATTCGAATTCACTTTTCTAATACGCCACCGTCCGTTCCGACGCCCAGGTCTGCATACTGGCGACCCGCTGTCCCCACAGCTCCCGTGATTTGCGTTCCTCCACGAATGCTGCGAACAGACCTTTGAGAAGATCGCCCACCAGTTCCACCTGACGGACCCGGTCCTGAAACTGACTCACAAAATCCAGCGCGTTCTCAGGCGCGATGGGTTTGAGTCCCCGCACCGCCAAAGTTTCACCGTCCAGCGTCAGCTTCCACACCTGCTCGCCCCGAACCAGATGCACCGTGGCCCGCCGCAGTTTTTTTCCGGCCAGCAGACAGGCTCTCGCCTCTGCGCTCTTGGTGGGATTTCCCTTCCTCAGCGTGATCTCATGTGCTCCGCCGCCCTCCATCACCAGCGTCAGCGGACCTTCCAGCAGCACCCCAATGGTGCCCTCTTTCCCGGCCGGGACCTGATCGGGGTTCATTTCGGACTGATACCACAGCCAGGTCATAAAATCGTGTCCCACCTCATGCGAGGTCCGGTCTGCCTCCACATCTTTACTGAAACTGCAGGGGGCCCATTGCCGTGGATCCGAACGGCCCAGCTCCAGGGCCAGAGACTCGGGAGTGATGACCTGCGGGGGGAATCCGATGGCCTCCCGCAGATAACTGGTGAACACATCCACCTGCTTTTCGGCCAGCGTCTCCGCGTACAGCATGCCGTCCCCCAACCGGTGGACAAACGTGCTGCCTTTGAGTTGCGGGGGCATAGACGGCAGCAGCCGGGCCACAATCTCCTGCTTCATCTCGGTCTTTTCTTTGCGGGAGAGGTACTCGTGCTCGCTCACCGTCAGCCGGATCAGCTCCTCCTGCTTCAGTTCGGCCCGCAGCAGGCTGGTGGGGATCTTGCGCTGCGCCTCCAGCAGACACAGCCGGAGGTAGCCGCCGAGGTACGCACTGCTTTCATCGATCTGACGGTCCAGCAGATAGCGGAGCAGTGCGATTTCAGTGACGCCCAGAA
>CAZVCO010000098.1:0-7826 GCA_964625795.1 uncultured Verrucomicrobiota bacterium
GGCGGGGTCAGGCTGATCTCATCCCAGCTGATCAGGTTGGTGCTGTAGCGGAGAAGCTGCTGCGTATCCCGGGCCGAAAGGGTCCGCCTTGTTATAAGAAAGATACGGGATGCCGGGTCATAGTCGACGTTCTGCACGATCAATGCCGGCTCCATCACGCCGATCTTTCCCCCGAATGCATATTCCAGAAGATTGTGCACTCCGTCTGAATCGGCATCCTCCAGGACCTCCCCGGTGGTGAGATCCAGTTGACTGATATCCCGGTGGGCCGCCAGCCAGCTCCGGTAGGGAGTGACCAGGTCGGATTCGGAATTGCTGATACTCACATTGCCCAGGTGAAATTGTCCTCCGATTCCGGAGGGCTGGGCAATGTTGAAATGAAATTTCACGGAATCGAGTGCGTTCACATTGTTCTGGAAGCGCAGTCCCGTGTAGACCTCGTCAAAATAGGCCGAGGAATCGAGAGACTGAATCTGCAGATCAAAGGTGTCGGTGGCGGATGCCAGGGGGTGAACCGTCAGGGTGAAGCGATACCAGGTGGATGGCTCCAGCGTATGACCAAGGGTCGTCCAATTCCCTTCCTCGTTCAGCGCTGTTTTTCCTGAGCTGCTGGCCAGATGCAGGTTTACCCCGCGGGTGCCGCCCTGCGATAACAGCAGCCCGGCATTCAGAACCGTGCCCTGGAAAAGAAAATCAAGTTGGAGGTGCAGGGTTTCATTGCCGGATTGCGAAATCGGCTTTTGCAGGCTCGTGGACGTGTCCGCCTGATCCTGAAGAACGATCCCCAGATAATTCGGTCCTTTGTCTATTGAAAATGGAAGCGGCGAGATTCCCACGGTACCGGTGACCGTCCAGTCTGCCAAGACGTCCTCCACCTCCACTTCTTTCGGGGGAAGCTTCGAGAGGGTGTCTTCATAGCCGGGCCAAAGGGCGAAACTGTTTTCCCCCTCCGTCAAGGTCTGAAAGGGACCCGCCACCGGAACCGCGCCGATGGTGTTTCCCTGATAATCCTCCGTCACACCCGGAATGACGATCCCGTCCGCCGGCGGCTCCTCCAGCTCCAGGGTCAGCGTGTAGGTGTCCGGATCATAGCTTAAGTGGTTCACGACCGCGACGGTGCTGTTCAGATCGTTGTTCCGGATGGCCCTCCACTGCTCCAGGGTGGTCCAATAGCCGGTGTTCTCCCCTGGCGTGCGCCACTCGTTCCCTGTCAATTCGGGAGGAACCGATCCCGCGGTCTGCCAGGCGGAATAGATGGCCTGCTGAATGGTGGCCAGAGAATCGCCCGTCTTGCTGTAGGAGGTCACTGCGAAACGTTCGTTCTCAGGCCAGAACACGTTGTAATCGGACTGATTATTGAAGGTGGTGTTGCTCCAGTCTATGGGCAGATGGATCGGGCTCCGGCTGTTGAAAATCAGATTATTGAAGATCTGATGGTCATGACAATCGCCTTTGCGGGTCGAGCTTATGTCCCGGAGATGAATACCCGCCTCCCCGCTGTCGAGAATCAGGTTATTGACCAGAATAGAAAACGACGCATCGTGGGCATAGATCCCGTACCGCTCGACCCCGATAATCACGTTGTGATCCACGACCATTTCATTCCCGGCGCCCTCGTCGGCCATCTCCAGAAAAATACCGTCCCCTGAAATGCCCGGCCCTTGGGAGCCGAGGATCAGATTGCGGGAAATTTTCGCTCTGCGAGTGGTGTTGTCCATCCAGATGGCCATGCAATCGTTGTCCTCGAAGGTGTTCGCCGTAATCACCGTGTCGTTGTTCAGATGAAACTTGATCGCCCCCATTTCGTAAGATTTGTGTTCCAGATAGTTGTTGTAGCGGAAGTAATTGTTGGACACGACCACCTCGTGGTGTCTGAGACCCTGGATTCCTCCGGAACCGTTGTACTCGAACACGTTGTTTTCGATCAGGTGAAAGCCAATCTGTGAAATGGGAGGCGAAGCCTGTTTCGGTACCTCGTTGTCCACGTCGGCGGCGGTCCCCCCTTGCCCTACACTCATGGCCAGGCTCTTGGCGCGGCGAAACACACAGTTGCGAATGGTCCAATGATGCCCTGCCCGGGTGCCGAACAAACCGCTTTGATGATTGGGCGCGGTGTTCCAGAAACGGTCGGGAAACTGATTGGCACAGTATTCCATGGTGAAGCCGTCCACCACAATATAGCCAAGACCCCGCAGATAAGGGCGGAACACTCCGCGCCGGGTGGTGATTTCGACCTCATATGCGGAGGGATCGGCGGTGGGGAAGTGGATATAGATTCTCCCCGTACTGAGATCACACCACCAGGAGCGGCTGGCGTTTTCCATGTCCACTTTGCGGCCTTTTTCCTCCCACATCACGCCGTCCACCACCACATGGCCCAGTGACAGGCTGTGGCTGCTGTTCCTCCCGACCATATTATCGACCCTCACGGTCGGAATCACATACGGGTTGCCGCCATCCACATACGCGGTGTCCTGAAACATCTCGGTGTCCGGAACGGCGGACACCACGTTTCCGGGTTCATCGGTCCAAACTGGATTCCAAGGATCCAGGCCTGTAATCACCACCTCTCCGCCGTCTGCGGCCTGATAGGTGATTGGGCTGCTTTCCGTTCCGCCACGCGGCGGTTTGACCCGCTCCCGGTACGTTCCGGGTCTCACCAACACCGTATCGCCGGGTTGAGCCGCATTCGCCCCTTCCTGAATGGTAAGAAAGGGAGACGCCTCCGATCCATCTCCTGTTCCTCCTGCGCCAGCATCCACATGGTAGATGGCTCCAAGTCCTCTCGTCGGATGAATAAGTTGAAGCAAAACGACTACCGCTGCCATCCGTTTTAAGAGGATTCTCAGAATGTGGGATGTGGTTATGGACATAAGGTTTCTCCAAAAAATAAAATGTTAAGCTCCTTATACCGTATCGCTGGCAAACAAAGTTGTATAGTGAAAAAAATATAAATAAAACTTCGACAAAGCGCTAGTGTGCAGAGCTTTTAGAAAGGAGAAGGGCGTCTGCTGCTAATGGATAAAGGCGTTCCTATGGTTTTGCCGACAGGAGAATGGTCTCGTTAGGCCGCAGCTCAATATAGGGTACGGCCTGTTGTGATCCTTCTGGAGTGAGCAGGGGCGAATGAAACCGGCAGGTGCCTCCCCGAACGGACCTGATTTCCACGGAGACAAGTGCGGAATTTTTCCATTCGAGAGCCACTTGAAATCCGCCGCGGGCCATCAGGCCCTCCACCCTTCCTTTCGGCCAGACGGATGGCAGGGCGGGCAGAAACTTCAGCTTGCCGCCATGACTTTGCAGAAGCATTTCGCACACGGCGGTGGTAAAGCCGAAATTGCCGTCGATATTAAAGGGCGGGTGCGTGCTGAAGAGGGAATCGGTACATTGACGGGCGAGCTGGGTCAGTTGATCCAACGCATCGTTGCCGCGCCCGAGCCGGGCGAACAGACAGGCCAGCCAGGCGGCGCTCCAGCCGGTGTGGCCGCCACCGTGGGCGAATCGCGCCTCCAGGGTTTTCCCCAGAGCCTCCGCCAGTTCCGGCGTGGTTTCGGGATCAATTTGATGGGAAGGAAACAGGGCCCAGGCGTGGGAGATGTGCCGGTGTCCGGGCTCGGCTTCATCCTGCGGCTCCAACCATTCCATCAGACGGCCGTCTTCCGATATCCCGTGGGCGGGCAGTCTGTCCAGGGCAGCTTGCACTCTTGCGATAAAGGGGGAAATCAGACCGAGCCGTTCGTGGGCCTCCAGATAGTGGGTGAACAGTTCCCGGATAATCTGGATATCCATGGCCGGAGAGAGGCAGAGGCGGGCACTGCCGCCGTTGGGAAGCCGAAAGGCGTTTTCCGGACTGGAACTGGGACCGCTGTGCAGGGTTCCGTCCGGTCCCTCGAACAGATACTCCAGAAAAAATTCCACGGCGGCCTGTTGTAAAGGCAGTGCGGTTTCAGAAAGAAACGTACGATCGTCAGTGTACAGAACATGTTCCCAGAGGTGGTCGCAGAGCCAGGCCAGTCCCAGTGGCCAAAGACCGGTGGAGGGGGTATCCGCCGGGGCGGAGAAATACCAGGGATTGGACAAATGGTGGAGGACCGCCCCCGGGCATGCGTAAAAATCCTGTGCGGTTTCCCGGGCAGAGGGCAGGGAGGCGCTCATCCAGTCGAAGAGGGGCTGCTGACATTCAAGGAGGTTTGCCGGACCTGCCGGCCAGTAACACATCTGGATATTAATATTGGTGTGATAGTCGCAGTTCCAGGGCGGATCCAGCCGTGCATTCCAGATGCCCTGAAGATTCAGTGGTAAACTGCCGGGGCGGCTGCCCGCGATCATGCAGTAACGGCCGAATTGAAAGAGATTCTCCCAGAGTTCCGGAGCCGTGAGATCCCCGGTGCGGACCGCTTGAAGCTGTTCTGGAACCGTTGTTGACCCCTTGGACGGTGGGGACAAATGGAACTGAACCCGATGAAAGAGTGATTGGTGGTCGCGTACATGGCGTTCCTTCAAAACTTCCCAGGTCCCATCGGCGGCATTGCGAAGAGTTTGTTGTGCCGCCGCACCGGGATCCGAATGCCGGTAATCGGTTGCGGCGGAAATTCGAAATTCAATGAAAGAGGCTTCACTCACCGTGAGCCAGCATCCCTTCGCTATTGAAACGCCATCGGTCCGGGCGATTTCCATACAGCCACAAAAGCGGGTGCCGTGGCTGCCGGCCTGGCCGTGAAAGGCGATCGACCGGTCCGACAGCAGCGCGCTGTGACCGGATTCCTGGCGGTCCCAATGGGCTATCAGGGAAAGGGGAGGCCCCTGCACCGTCCATCGCATCACCATTAGTTGATCAGGATAAGAAATAAACAACTCCCGGACCACCGTTCGGCCTCGGGAGTGGTATTCGATGCGGGCGATGCCGGTTTCCAGATCCAGGCTGCGCTGATAGCGGCTGTATTCACGGTGGGCTTCCGGACCGGGTTTTATCAGAATGGATCCCAGCGGTTGATACGGACCCACGCGGGGCGGGATGCCCATAAAGGACTGTTCCGCCAGAAACTCCGCCTCTTCCGCTTTCCCTTGTGCCAGCAATTCACGCAGGCGGTGCAAATGGACATGGGCAGAGGGGTTGCGTTGACGGTCCGGGGTGCGTGACCAAATCGAATCCTCGTTTAGAACCAAATATTCCCAGGCGGGAGTTCCAAATACCAAGGCCCCCATGCGTCCATTGCCCACAGGCATGGCGTGCTCCCACTTTTCCTGGTGGCCGACCGGCGTACTCCACCTCAAAAGATTTTTGGACTGAGATTGATTCATAACCAGTTAAAATGCTTCTGGTGATCCGATGCAATCGCAAAACAATAAAAATAAACATTAATAGTGTTGAGGTTATAGGGTGGTTGGATACAGGGAATGCAAGGATCCACAATGCGTAAACTTTCATTTCGACAAATTCACCTCGATTTCCACACGTCTGAGCATATTGAGGGCATAGGATGTGATTTTGACAAAACCCACTATCAAAAGGCCCTCTTGGAGGCGCGGGTGGGTTCTGTCACCACTTTTGCGACCTGTCATCACGGTTGGGCATACTATTCCAGCCGTGTGGGGCCCATGCACCCGCATTTGAAATTTGATTTGCTGCGCGCCCAGTATGATGCCTGTAAGGAAATAGGGATCAAAGTTCCGATTTATTTAACCGCCGGAGTCAACAATGCGGCGGCCGTCGCACATCCTGAATGGCGGCAGTCCGGTCCGGATGGAAAATTGACCGGCTGGGCGGCATCCAACATCGATGCCGGTTTTTTCTATATGTGTTTCAACACGGGTTACCTCGATTTTCTTTGCGATCAATTGCGGGAAGTGGTTTCTCTCTTTCCGGACAATGACGGAATTTTTCTGGACATTATTACCCAGCCGGAATGTGTCTGCCACGCATGTATATCCTCGATGCATGCGCAGGATTTGGATCCTCTGCTTGGGGAGGACCGTAAGGCCCATTGCCGTTTTGTTCTGGAAAAATATTATCGGGCCACCACTGCGGCGGTGCGGAGTTGTCATCCGGACACGCCTGTTTTTCACAACAGCGGCCACATCACCCGAGGTGACCGGAAAATTCTCGAATTTTTCAGTCATCTGGAACTCGAATCGCTCCCGACCGGCGGCTGGGGCTACGATCATTTCCCTGTTTCCGCAAAATATTGCGCCAACCTTCCGCACGATGTTTTGGGCATGACGGTGAAATTCCACACCACTTGGGGCGAATTCGGGGGAATGAAGCACCCCAACGCTCTGCGCTACGAATGCGCACAAATGCTTGCTGTGGGTGCGAAATGCAGCGTGGGCGATCAATTGCATCCCCGCGGGGTGCTTGACCCATCCACGTATCGTATGATTGGAGAGGCTTACAAAGAGGTTGAGGTTAAGGAGGCCTGGTGTACGGATGTCCGGCATGTTTCCGATATCGGGGTGATCAGTTGCGGGGCGGTGAACTCCGGATCTTCCCGTGATCCCGCCTCCGATATCGGGGCGGGACGTATTTTGCTGGAGGGGCAGTTTCTGTTTGATGTGCTGGATGCGGAAATGGATTTCAGGGGGCGCAGGGCCTTGTTGCTGCCGGATGAGGTGCGGGTGGATGAAATCCTGAAAGCCCGCATCGCCGACTTTCTGGAGGGGGGCGGGAAACTCATTCTTTCCGGAACAAGTGGACTCAACCCGAAACAGGACAGTTTCCTTTGGGATATTGGAGCGGAATATTGTGGGGTCAGCCCATTCCAGCCGGATTATGTGCTTCCTGAAGAGGGGTTCCGGCCAAATTTTGTCCAGTCTCCGGTCGTGATGTATCTGCCCTCTCAACGGATTCGTGTCACTCGTGGGGCTTCCCTTGGCGATATCTATGATCCATATTTCAACCGGAGCTATAAACATTTTTCATCCCACCAGCACGCTCCAAACCGGCCGGATCCCAGCGGGTATGCCGCTGGAGTGATGACCGACAGGTTTCTTTATTTCGCCCATCCCGTTTTCAGTATTTACCGCGCCTACGGCGCTGTGGTGTACCGTCAGTTTATCACACGGGCGCTGCGCCGGTTTTTAGACGGTCAGGAAACCGTACAAAGCAACCTCCCTTCCACCGCCCGCCTGCATCTGAATCGTCAGGATAAGGAAAACCGCCACGTGCTTCACCTGCTTTATGCCAACACAATATTAAGGGGAAGCACGGCGAGAATGGAGGGTGGGAATATTCGGGGTACGCAGGCGATCGAAGTGGTGGAGGAACTTCTGCCTCTTAGAAACATCACGATTGAAGTCAGACTTCCGGTTTCGATTCGCCGCGTCCGTTTGGAGCCCGAAGGTGTGGACCTTCCCTTCGAGACGTTGCCCGAGGGCATCCGGTTTGAGGTGGAGGCTTTCACCTGTCATCAGATGATCTCTCTGGAGCATGGATGACAGATACATTCCAAAGGAAGGGTACGAATGAATGGGGACACGAAATTAAGCACATCTGATTTTCTGGGGTTGAATGAGTACGGTTCTGTGCGGAAAACGCTTTGGGTGGCTGAAGCGCTCAAGTCGATAGAGCGATGTGCATCCGGCGGGGTGGATATAGACCTTGAGTTCGGATGCCCCGAGGTGCATGGCTTGAAGCTCTCCGCAGAGGATGTCCCGGTGAAGCGGGTGGAGCGCTTCCGTTTTGAGGTGCTGGACGGAGGCATCGCCCGCTTTCGCCGACTGAACGGAGGAGATGAAACGGATGAGGCCAGTCCAATGCTGGCGGGGCCCTTGCCGACCGTTCAGCCTCTCGCGTGGATCGAACAGGAAGAATGGACTGAGGTTCAAGT
>CAZVCO010000098.1:7836-11337 GCA_964625795.1 uncultured Verrucomicrobiota bacterium
GGTCCGATGGAGTGAATTGATTCCTCCTGCCCCCCCCAGGCTTGAAATGAGCTTTTCTCCGGACGGGAGGCAGTGGGTCGACCTCTCGTCTTATGATCAGTTTTTGCCGCAATTGCCGGATACGGTGGGTCTGGGATTTCTGGAAACGGATGGAGAGGTGACGCGGAGTTTTTTTGCGTTGCATGCGGGCCCTACGGAACGTTTTTGCGGGACAGGTGAACGGTTCGCCCGCATGGACCTTGCGGGACAGACGCTGTGTTTGGTGAACGAGGATGCGTTAGGTGTCAATAACCGTAGGGCCTACAAGAATATTCCTTTTTACATGAGCAGCGTTGGTTATGGACTGTTCATGCACAGTTCGGCGGCCATGACTTTTTCGCTGGCGCACCAGTCCACACGGTCCGCAGCCACGCTGGTGGAGGGTGCCTCGCTGGATGTCTTTCTGTTTGCGGGATCTCCGAGAAAAATTCTGGCCGATTACAGAAGTCTGACCGGGAAACCTCCCGCATTGCCCAGATGGAGTTATGGCATTTGGATGGCGCGGATGACCTACTTCTCCGCAGAGGAAGTGCGTGAGGTGGTGGAACGGTTACGCACCGAAGGATATCCCGTGGATGTGATCCATCTCGACACTGGCTGGTTCCGCAAGGACTGGAAATGCGAATGGGCGTTTTCGGAGGAACGGTTTCCGGATCCGGCCGGATTTGCACGGGAAATGATGGAGCAAGGAATACGGATGTCACTGTGGCAGACTCCCAAAATTTCGAAAGGGACCCTGCGGTATGAGGAGGCGGTGGAAAAGGGATATTTGGCGCCCGTGCGGGAGAAGGAGGGGGAGGACTCCAATTTCTCCGGGGAACGGGATCAAAGCGGATGCATTGATTTCTCCAATCCCGACGCGGCTCGCTGGTATCAGGGTCTGCTCAAAGAGCTGTTGGACATGGGGTATGCCGCGATCAAAACCGATTTCGGAGAGGAGATCGGCGAGAATGCGGACTACCGGGGTCTTCCTTACCGGCTCCTTCGGAACCGGTATGCGCTGCTCTATCAGCGGGCGGCCTTTGAAATCACCCTGGAGATGAAAGGACAGGGGATCATCTGGGCGAGATCAGCCTGGGCGGTGGCGCAACAATATCCGGTACACTGGTCTGGCGATGCGGCCGCGACCTGGGATGGGATGGCGGGTTGTCTGCGCGGAGGACTGCATCTGGGCCTGTCCGGTTTTGCCTATTGGAGCCATGATGTTCCAGGGTTCCATGGCATACCGGATTTTATGAATTCCGGTCCGGATGACGAATTATATATACGCTGGACACAGTTCGGTGTGTTCAGCTCGCATCTGCGATATCATGGCACCTCTCCCCGTGAACCTTGGCACGGGTCCGAAAGCACGCAGAAAATTGTCCGCAGCTGGTGGAGACTCCGCTACGCTCTCATTCCCTACATGGAGCGGGAATGCGGGCAGGCCATTGAAACCGGTCGCCCTTTCCTTTGCGCATTGCTGCTGGAACACCCTGAAGATCCAACCTGCTGGCAGATCGACGATCAGTTTTATGCCGGACGGGATATTCTGGTGGCTCCGGTGATGAATGCGGAGGGAACCCGCAACGTGTATCTGCCGGGGGGGACGTGGATCGATTTCTGGTCTGGGGAGGTTCTCACGGGGGGACGGTGGCTGATAAAAGTGGCGCATCCTCTGGACACCTGTCCGGTTTATATCCGGAAGGGGGCGGTTCTTCCCGTGTATCCCCATCCGGTTTCACACACCGGGGAAATCCTGAACGAGGAGATCGTTGAATGCGATTTCTCGGATGAGCCCCCCTCGACCGTATTTGGGTTTCCTGTCGCAAACCCCATCGCCTGAAGTCCGGAACGGTCCTGGCGAGTACTGGGATCCTCCTCAGGCAAGATGTGAGGCTGTCAAGGTCCGGATCGCATCCGCCAGCCGCATCCCCATTTCCATATGACCGTAGTCCGAGGGGTGTATGAGATCCGGAGTCAGCTGGTCGGCCCGGGTGAGCAGGTCGCCGCCCTCGAGCAAATACAGCCGGGGATGATTGAACGAGGCGTGCCGCTCCCTCAGATGGTGCTGAGAAAAACCGGTTTCTCCGGATGCCGCTCTACCAGCGTTCCGAGAAAACGGGCGGCCAATTCCCGGAAGGTTTCCGGAGAGGCGCTTCTTCTCATATTGACCCCTAATTCGAGAAAAGCGCAGTCCCATGTGTCGTCATCGGCGATATACTCCGCGACTTCTGGTTCCAGACGGCAGGAGCCGGACAGTCCCTTGTTCAGAACATCCCATCCCAACCTGCGGCCGGCAATATAGATGTAGGACAGGTGGTGCAGGTTCGGGGAGGCGCCGTTGGTGATGGAGGAGCCGTAACATAACAGCCGCTGTGAGGGTTTTTCGGACTGAAGAGGAGGTCGCACTTCTTTGCCGTAAGCCTGGATTCCATGAAAAACCGCGGTGAAGCGACCGATGAGAATCCGCCAGACCCGGTGATGGAAATAGGAAGTGTCCCGTGCGTCGGGGGCAAGAGTTAAAAACCGGTCGGCGACCACCTCTCCGATATCGCTCAACAGCAAATGATTGATTTTCCCGGATTCCAGTTGATGCACAGAATGGAGAAAGCCTCCTTTGAAGACCGCAACCTGCATGGGGGCGCCTTGTCCGCTGGGAATGGCGGCAAGGTCCACGCGGATCGAGTCAGACTCGCTGACAAAACGTATTTCACACCCGGCGGACTCGGCAGAGACAATGCGCCCCAAGGGGCTCAAGGCCGTTTGAACGGCATGTGGAAACCGATGGAGCGTGATACCTCCCGAGGGGTGCGGAACGGTTTCCGCGGTGTTGAGGAAATCGACAGTGGACCCGCTCATACGGTCGCCTCCAAATGGTGTTGCACCCATTCCGGGTGTGCCTCCATCCAGTTCCGGGTTTCCTGAAAACGGGTGTATACAATTTCAGGGAGGGTTCCGTCCGGGCGGGGGCCCACATTCACCAGAAAATTCGCATGCCATTGTCGAAGGGCATCCAAGTGGATAAGCATCCAGTCGGTGGATTTGTACTGTTCCTCTTTGAGATAACCCCAGATGTCCACTGGCGTTCCTGATGGGGACAGGATGGTTGACGCCTGCCAGCAGTGACAGGTTTCAAACCAGCCGTCTGGGGGCTCGGTGGGAAACGAACACTCGGAATGTCCGAAATCCCCATCACAGGCCCGGTTGTTCAGCACGATATGGGGTTGGAGGGCGCGGGCTTGGTCTCGGAGGGCGTTGTCGTAGACCCCGCCATCCAGCCAGAGCAAATCGATGGCGTCATACCGGGAGAGGAGTTCCCCGATACGCTGGAGATTAAGCGCCTGAAGTTGACGGGCGTGGTCGGAGGGGTATTCTGGAGCGGGAACCGTCTCATGGCGGACATTGAAATGCGGGGAACCGCTGTGGCGGTTGCGTCCGTGGCTGAGGTAGTTGAAGCTCATCCAATCCCGGTCGAACCGC
>CAZVCO010000099.1:0-1048 GCA_964625795.1 uncultured Verrucomicrobiota bacterium
GGTTGACCACCTTGCCGTGTACGCGGTGTCCCACCGGGAATTTCGCGTCGATTTCGGTCCAGGGATTGTCGGACTGCTGCTTGATGCCCAGAGACACCCGCTCTTTCTCGTAGTCCACATCCAGAATGGAGACTTCGAGTTCGTCGCCGATGCTGACCAGCTCGGAGGGATGGTTGATACGGCCCCAGCTCATATCCGTGATATGCAGCAGACCGTCCATGCCATTGAGGTCGATAAACGCACCGAAGTCGGTGATGTTTTTGACTTTGCCCTGACGGACCTGGCCGATTTCGATTTCCTGCAGCAGCTGCTGTTTCTGCTCGCGGCGCTGCTCCTCCAGAAGCTCACGGCGGGAGACCACAATATTGCGGCGCTCGAGATTGATTTTGATGATTTTCACCTGAACCACTTCGCCAATGAAGTCGTCGGGGTCGTAGCCCTCACAAGAGGGGTTTTTCACCGGGCTGAGATCCAGCTGAGATCCGGGCAGGAACGCCTCGACGCCGACGTCGACCAGCATGCCGCCTTTGACCCGGCCTTCCACCGTGCCCTCGATCACATCGCCTTCGTTGTAATCGGAAAGGATTTTTTCCCAGTTCTTCTGAAGTTCCGCGCGCTGCTTGCTGAGCACCACCATGCCGTTGTCGTCTTCCAGACGCTCCAGCAGGACTTCAATTTTATCTCCGATCTGGAATTCTTCGGATTTCTTAAATTCGCTCTTCGGGATGACTCCCTCGGATTTGTAACCGACATCAACCATGATGTCGTTGGGGCGGATGTAGACGATCTCGCCTTCGATGATGGAGCCCTCGTTAAAGTCTTTAAGAGAGTTTTCGTACAGGGCTTCGAGCTGTGCGCCGGTCAGGCCGGAGGTTTCGTCCGCGACAGCGTCTTTAATTGCATCAGTCATCTAATGGGGGGGGGTTGGGGTTTCAGTTTTCCGGAGACGTCAGGAAGTGAGGCCACCGGTGTCTCGGCGGAATGCGTCGACAAGGGACGCGGGGAATAGGAGGTGAAACCCCGTTAAGCAAGCTTAAACGGCGGGTTT
>CAZVCO010000099.1:1103-3153 GCA_964625795.1 uncultured Verrucomicrobiota bacterium
ACCGGCGAAGAGGGCTCAGTAGGCCCCGGCGTCTGCGGAGGCGTCCCCTTCCCCGCAAATGGCCAGAGCGGATTTATACCCCACTCCCAGCCGGGTGGCACCCAGACCGATGAGGTTTTCCGCCCGTTCTTTGGTGGCAATCCCCCCGGAGGGCTTCACCTGAATGCGGTGGGCCGCCGTCTCCAGCATCAGTTTCACGTGATGATCCTGAGCCCCCTCCCCGTTGAATCCGGTGGAGGTTTTGACAAAGTCCGCCTGAGCCACAATGCACACCTCCACCAGTTTTCTGATTTCGGCCTCGGTGAGAAAACAGGTTTCGAAAATCACTTTTAACGCCACCCCCGCCGGACGCGTCAGTGCGCTCACCGCCCGGATGTCCTCTTTGACTCTGTCCCAGTCCCCGGAACGTACCGCCCCGATATTGCAGACCATATCGATCTCATCCACCCCCTGAGAGAGATACCGCTGTGCCTCGTCCGCCTTGCATTCGGGCAGTTGATGGCCGTGCGGGAAGCCCAGCACCACACAAAGCCCGATACGATGCTCCCGGCAAATGGGCTTCACCAGGGGAATGTCCGAAGGACGGATGCAGAAGGTGCAGGGCTTGAGGGGGATCAGCTGATCCAGAATCGCCTCCACCTCCGACCGGGTGAGCTCGGGATTCAGGAGCGCCACATCCATATAACTGGCAATGGGACAGGTCATAGCAGAAACTCTATCATGGCTAGCGGGCGGGAACAATCCGATTCCCGGATTCCACCAGACAAATTATCGATGACGGTCTGGGGAAAGGCCATCCCGCCTACGGCGGGCAAGCCTCCCTTATCTATACGTTATTAAAAAAAACGGAGGTTGGGCATTCCTGCCCGACACATAGACGGTGACGGTCTGGACGTATGCGCCGGAGGCGTAATCAGTCGACGGGAGAAGCGTTTTCGACTATGGGGGCAGCATGTTCGATCTTTCTCTGCATGGCTGGATGTCTCTGGGGGTTGTTCTCTCCGTCTTCGGCCTGATGATGTGTACCCGGCGCTCCCCGGATTTCCTTCTCTGGGCGGGTGTGATGGTGCTGTGGATGTCCGGCGTGCTGGACACCGAAGACGCCCTGGCCGGGTTCAGTTCCCCGGCCGTGGTGGCGGTGGGCCTGCTCTATCTGGTGGTGGCCGGCATGCGGGACACCGGAGGCCTGCAGTGGATCGCCCGCAAGGTGCTGGGAACTCCCGGGGGGACACGGCGCGCCCAGCTCCGGCTGATGCTTCCCGTGGGTCTGCTCAGCGCCTTTCTCAACAACACCCCGGTGGTGGCCCTGTTTATTCCCACCGTCATGGAGTGGTCACGCCGGATCCATATTCCGGCCTCACGGCTGCTGATCCCGCTGAGCTATGCCTCTATTTTCGGCGGATTCTGCACCCTGATCGGCACCAGCACCAACCTGGTGGTGTTCGGCCTGATGGAGCAGCGGTTCGGTGATCCCGGTCTGGGCATGTTTGACATCACTAAAATCGGGGTGCCCTGCGCCATGGCAGGCCTGGCGTATGTGCTGGCATTCCAGTGGCTGCTGCCATCGCGGACCGGCCTGCGCGACGACATGGAGAACCCGCGGGAATACACCCTGGAAATGGAGGTGCCGGCCGGCAGCCCCCTGGCGGGCAGCACCATTCAGAAAGCCGGTCTGCGGAATCTGGGCGGCGCGTTTGTGGCCGAGGTGATCCGGGCCGGGGAGATTCTGGGCGCGGTGCCTCCGGACGAGGTGCTGCAGGAGGGCGACCGGCTGGTGTTTGTGGGCAATCTGGCCTCGGTGCAGAGCCTCTATCAGGACGGAGCCCTGCAGATCGCCACCGATCAGGTCTTCAAACTGGACACCCCCCGGCACAAACGCTGTCTGGTGGAGGCCGTGGTCTCCCCCTCCAACCCTCTGGTGGGTCGCTCGATAAAAGAAGGACGGTTCCGCTCCCGCTACAATGCGGTGGTGATCGCAGTGGGGCGGAACGGGGAGCGGCTGAGCGGATCCCTGGGCGAAATGGTGCTGCGTCCCGGAGATATCCTGCTG
>CAZVCO010000099.1:3163-3986 GCA_964625795.1 uncultured Verrucomicrobiota bacterium
TTCATCCGCGAGAACCCGGTCCACTACCAATTCTATATCGTGAATTTTGTATCGGTCCACCTGCATTTTTGGAAGTTATGGGGGATTTGAAGGCCGAAAGCTGCGTCCCGGAGATATCCTGCTGGTCGAGTCCCACGCCGGCTTTCTCACCCGTCAGCGCGAAAGCCGCGACTTTTATCTGGTGAGTCAGCTGGACGATTCCGCCCCGCCCCGGCGTGAGAAGGCCCCGCTGGCCTTTGCCATTCTGTTGGGAATGGTGGTGGCGGTGGCCGCCGGATGGCTGCCCATGGTGCAGGCCGCCATGCTGGCGGCGGGTCTCATGGTGCTCAGCGGCTGCTGCAGCTTCGTACAGGCCCGACGCAATATCGAATGGCATGTGCTGCTGACCATTGCCGCCGCCCTGGCCCTGGGCACCGCGCTGGAACAAACCGGAACCGCCCGCGTGCTGGCGGACTCCGTGCTGTCCCTCACCGGCGCCCGGCCGTGGCTGACCCTGGCCGCGGTGTATCTGCTGACCTCTCTCTTCACCGAGCTGGTCACCAACAACGCGGCGGCCGCTCTGGTCTTTCCCATCGCCATCCAGACCGCCGAACATCTGGACGTGTCGGTAATGCCCTTTGTCATGTGCATCATGGTGGCCGCCTCCGCCAGTTTCGCCACCCCCATCGGCTACCAGACCAACCTCATGGTCTACGGTCCCGGCGGCTACCGGTTTTCAGACTACCTGAAAATCGGCTTGCCCCTGAACCTCCTCATCGGAGTGGTGGCCGTAATCCTCGCGCCCCTGATCTGGACGTTTTAAGACGGTCTTGCCGCAGTGCGC
>CAZVCO010000099.1:3996-11230 GCA_964625795.1 uncultured Verrucomicrobiota bacterium
TCCGACTCAGGTCCACATGCAGCATCCAGTTCGATCGCCTCCCCGGCCCTGCGTGCAAACGGACCCGCCACCCGGGTTTTCTCCCGATACCGTACCCCCTGGATATCGCAGTCAAGGATCAGCGGCTCCCCCTCAGCCGATTCAAATGGCAGCCCACTGGGCTCAGAGAGTTCCAGCGTATCCGACGTCACCGCATCCACGGCGGGCAGTCCATCCAGAAGACCCTCCCCTCCCTGCAGGATCCAGCGGCCGGCAGAACATAACGTCCACCCCGACAGGGGGATCACCTCATTTCCTTTCAGCAGACTGGGCCGCACCTCCTGTCCTTCCGTCCGCTCTCCGTGCACCCCCCGGTTCAGGGCCTCCATCGCCGACAAGGTGTCGGGGGCACATACCAGATTGTGGAAAAATCGGTCCGCACCCCCACGAATGGAGGCCAGCGCAGCTACTTCTGTTGAATGGGCCGGATGAAACGGAGTTTCGCGGTTCATCACCGACATGGGACGTATGGCCCCGGCAAACAGATTGTGGACGTAAGCGTTCCCCTCCGACCAGTTGGTCAGCGACACCGGAGAGAGAAACACATTCCGGTCCACCAGACAGGGGCCGTGATTCACCTCCATAAACAGATCCTCCACCCGGTTGTGATGACAGATATTCCGGGTGATCCGAGTACCCTGCGTCATCCAATCCATCCACAAAGCACGGTAGGTGTGATGAATATGATTCCGCTCAATCAGGGAATCAATGGGTGCGTGAAATTTGATTGCGGCCATTTCCTCCCCCTGAAACTGGCGGCGGACATGGATCTCATACAGGTGATTGTCGGCCACCACACAGCACACCGCTCCCAGACTGCCCACAATGCCGGCCTGTTCGCAGTGGGAAATCCGGTTCCGGCGCACGACATGATGGCCCACCGTCTCAAGGTCCCATCCCCGTTCCAGGGCCCGTTGAATGGTACCCACATACCCCTCGGCAGAATCGCTGGAGGTAGTGTCGTATTCATCTCCATACTTGCCCAGACTGATCCCCACACAGCGTGAATGGGAAATGAGATTATCCTCGATGATCCACCCCCGACTCCAGTGAGTGCCGATCAGACCAGGCTGTTCCGCAGTGGGTGGAGCCCAGTTGGTGGCCGCATGCCGCAGGGTCAGCCCGCGGATCACCAGGTAATCAATTCCGGTCCGGCCGGGATAAAACACACTGGACCGCACCGTGGCTTCGATGAGGTGAGCAGTCGGGTCGCGGTCCCCGAAATCCGCCGTGATGCGGGTAACCCCCTCCTCCACCGTGGCAAACCAGCTCATCGGGTCCAGCGTCAGAGGTGAGGCGGCCTCCATCAGCTCCTCCCCGTCCAAGAACAGCATCCCGGTATGATGCGGACGTCCCAGATCCCTGAACCAGTCCCCCGCAATCAGCGTATCGAACGGATTCCCGTCCGGAAAAAACGACGCAGGCAGTTCCACCCGCCAGCAACCGTCGCCCACAGGGCTCCACCCCTTCACCACTTCGGAGCCGCACACCACCACCTCACCGTCACCGGCGGCCTCGAAGACAATCGGAGCCTCTTTTTCCCCGCCCCGGGGAGGGTTCACCCGCTCGCGGTATATTCCCGCATGAATCAGCACGCGGTCTCCGGCCTGCGCCCGTTCAGCCGCCTGCTGAATCGACCGGAAGGGCGCATCAGCTTCACCGGACCCCTGAGGAGATCCCTCAGCGGTTACATGCCAGGTGCGGGGGGAACGGACGTCATTCATTCAGGACCGGCTATCTCATTTGGAACTCGCCGCCAACCAGAAAGGCTTGAGGGTTTTGAAAATTCTGCCGAAAAAAACCTACACACGCGTTTTCCGACCTTCGGAAGTCCTCAACGGATGATCTTCCGACCTTCGGAATCAGTGCGTCAGGATCTGTTCGATCGTTTCCAGGACCTCGTCGGTGAGGAGGTCGGCATCTTCAGAGGCCTTCACGTTCTCCTCCACCTGCTCCGCGCGGGAGGCACCGGTGATGACGGTGTTCACGGCAGGGTTTTTCAGACACCAGGCAAGCGCGAGGCGGGCCTGGGAAATTCCGAGATCGTCGGCCACCGCGGCGAGCTTTCTGGACCGTTCAATTTTCTCCTCCGCCAGGAATTTCTCTTTCTGCTCCCCCTCGAGATCCGCCCCCCGGGTGCCTTCGGGAATGCCGTCGTTGTATTTTCCGGAGAGGAATCCCACATCCATAGGTGAAAACACGGTGGTGCCGTAGCCGAATTCACGGATGGGCAACGCCAGTTCCTCCTCAAGCTGTTCGCGCCGGAACATGTTGTACACGCACTGGTCCATGGTGGGCGGGATCAGGCCATGCTGCCGGCACACCGCATGGGCATGAGTGACCTGGGCTCCGCTGAACATGGAGGTGCCCCAGTAAAAAATCTTCCCCCGCTGAATCAGCTCGGTCATGACTGCGGCGGTTTCCTCAATCGGCGTCTCCGGATCGGGCCGGTGGCAGAACAGCAGATCCAGATAGTCCAGTCCCATGCGCTGCAGCGCCGCATCACAGGCCTCGACCACATGCTTGCGGCTTAACCCTCCTTGGTTGGGCCCTCCCCCCCGGCGTACTTTTGAAGAAATGACCAGTTGCTCCCGCGGCCACTGCATCTTGCGGAACACGACCCCCATCGCCTCCTCCGCCCTGCCGTTGCCATACGCCTCGGCCCCGTCGAAAAAATTCACCCCATTCTCGTAGGCCCTGACCATACAGGCCTCCGTGGTCTCCTGATCCACGCTGACCCCGAAGGTGCGCCAACTGCCCAGAGAAACTTCACTGACTTTCAATCCGGATGGTCCAAGATTCCGATATTTCATAACTGCCTCGTTGATGTTGTGACTCAAAGGCCTGAGTGTACAGAGAAGCGGACAGGAATGCAAATGTGATACCCGGGAGGTCAAAACCAACGGAGGATGGCCTTTCAGGCCGTCATATTTCAGTCGGGTTGCCTGCCCGAACTGTCAGTTCTGACGGCCTGAAAGGCCATCCTCCGTTGGTTTAATCCGCCTCGGAGGCAGATCTGCTGGAACGAAGGATCAAGAAATCCAAAAGCAGGGCATCCATCAAAAGGTATCTTCAAAGCAGGGAGAACCTTATTCAAACCACGTCTTGATTTCCAACGAACCCCGTCTATGAATACGGCACAGGTCGGAGAGTAACTCAGTCTGGTAGAGTGCCTGCTTTGGGAGCAGGACGTCGCAGGTTCGAATCCTGTCTCTCCGACCAATTTTTCAATACAAAGTGAGACAGTGTTCGAACCTGCGAAACGAAACCGTTACCACCCGCAGGGGTGCTCTCCCTGCTCTTGATTCATCTTGGACATGAACCATCAGAACCCACGGTTGGAACCTTCTCCTGAAGAGATCCGGTTTTCCGGCGACTTTACCCTCTCAGGTGCCCGGCCGGAAACCCGTGATGCTCTGGCTGCGGTGGAGAAAGGCAACGGCACCCTTCGGCTGCTGGATGAGGGGATCGACAGCTGGGACAGCACCCTTATGACTGTGGTCATGCGGATACGGGAGGAAGCGCTGCGGGCGGAGCGGGAGCTGGATGTGTCGGCCATGCCGGAGGGGGTGCAGCGGCTGCTTGACCTGGCCCTGGCCATTCCGGCCCGGGAGGGGGCGGCGCGGAAATGGCGGCGCAAAGGAATCCTGGAAACCATCGGGCTGCATGCGGTGACCGTGGCCGGGGAGGTGACACAGGGGCTGTCCTTTCTGGGGGAGACCGCCGTGTCGGTGGGACGCCTGGTCACGGGACGGGCACGCTTCCGGGCCTCGGACCTGTGGCTGCAGATTGAACAGTGCGGGCCCCAGGCCCTGGCGATCACCTCGCTGATCTCCGTTTTGGTGGGGGCCATCCTGGCCTTTGTCGGTGCCGTGCAGCTTCAGATGTTCAACGCCGAAGTGTATGTGGCCAATCTGGTGGGGCTGGGCATGGTGATGGAAATGGGCGCACTGATGACCGGCATCATACTGGCCGGGCGCACCGGGGCGGCCTTTGCAGCCCAGCTGGGAACCATGCAGGTGAACGAGGAGATCGACGCCCTGAAAACCCTGGGCATTCCGCCCATGGATTACCTGGTGCTGCCACGGATGCTGGCTCTGGCGCTGATGACCCCTCTGCTGGTGATTTATGCGGACGTACTTGGCATTCTGGGCGGAGCGGCGGTCGGGGTGTGGATGCTGGAGATTCCTCCCCAGGTCTTTTTTGTCAAAACCTTTGAAATGATGACCCCCTGGCTTTGCATTCAGGGGCTGATCAAAGGATCCACCTTCGGCATCCTGGTGGCCCTGGCCGGATGTATGCGGGGCATGCGCTGCGGCAGAAGCGCCTCCGCAGTCGGACAGGCCGCGACCTCGGCCGTGGTCACCAGCCTGATTCTCATCGTGATCGCAGACGCGGTCTGGACCCTGATTTTCATGCGGACGGGATAACCCATGACCACCACCTCCTCACCTCCCCTCCGGGTCGAACAGCTGGAAATGCGGTATGGCGATTTCCTCATCCAGCAAGACCTGACCTTTGATATCCGGCAGGGAGATATTTTTATTATCATGGGAGGAAGCGGCTGCGGAAAAAGCACCCTTCTCAAGCACCTGACCGGACTGATCCGGCCGGCGGCGGGACGGGTCCTGTATGGTAAACAGGACTACTGGGCCGCGGAGGAGGCGGACCGCCAGAAGATTATGCAGCAGATCGGGATCCTCTATCAGCAGGGGGCGCTGTGGAGTTCGCAGACCCTGGCGGAGAATGTCGCCGTACCCTTGCGCGAGTACACCGAACTGCCGGACCGGGAGATCCGGGCCCTGGCCTCCTATAAGCTTTCCCTGGTGGGCCTGGCGGGCTTCGACGATTTTATGCCCTCGGAAATCAGCGGGGGCATGCGCAAGCGGGCCGCCCTGGCCCGGGCCCTGGCCATGGATCCGGATTTCCTGTTTTTCGACGAACCTTCGGCCGGGCTGGATCCGGTCAGCGCCAAACTCCTGGATGACCTGATTTTGGAGTTGCGGGAGACCCTGGGGGCCACCATTGTGGTAGTGACACACGAACTGGAGAGTATTTTCGCCATCGGTACCAATTCTGTTTTTCTCGACGCTGAAACCAAAACCATGATTGCCCAGGGATGCCCCCGCGAGCTGCGTGACTCCAGCACGGATGCACGGGTGCGGCGGTTTCTCACCCGCGGCAGAGAGGACGGACCCACTTCATGAGCCAGAAAGCCAACCCGACCGTGATCGGACTCTTCGTTCTCCTGGGGATTGTGTTGGCCCTCGGGTCCGGGCTGGTGCTCACCTCCGGTCAATGGATGAAGGACACCTACCCCTATGTCATGGTCTTCAAAGGCGATGTGAGCGGACTGATCCCCGGGGCACCCGTGCAGTATCAGGGGGTGACGGTGGGAACCGTGGAATCAATTCAACTGGTGGTGGATCAGGAAAAGGACGAGGCCTACGTCCCGGTGATCGTGCATTTTGATCCTGCCAAGATCACCTATATTGGCTCCGCTCCACCCCGGAAAGAAATTCAACGGGAGGTGGAGGAGGGACTGCGGGCGGAACTGCAGTCGCAGAGTCTGGTGACCGGTATGAAAAAAATTATGCTGGTGAACCGTCCCGATTCGCCGGCGGTGCTCCAGAATCCGGGCATGGACCTCCCGGAGATCCCCACCGTACCGAATTTGGGTCAGGCCCTCGCACAGGAGCTCGCCGGCATGCCTTTCCGGGACATCGTACAGAACACCCACGCGATTCTGGGCAATCTGGAGGATATGAGCCGGAACATCGTGGAGGCGGATACCACAACCACCACCCGGGAAACCCTGGAGGCCCTGCGCGATCTTTCGCTCAGTCTGGAGAAGGAGCTTCCCAGGCTCCTGGGCGGACTGGACTCCAATTCAAAAGCCTTTCTCGAACTGCAGACCTCCCTGAATGAAACCCTGACCGAGCTGCGCACGACTCTGGACCGCAATTCGGCCGAGCGGGTACAGTTCCGCACCACCATGAGTACGCTTTCAGAGGCGGCGGCCCAGGCCCGGCTGTTGTTTGACTATCTCGAACGTCATCCTGAATCCATCCTCACCGGAAAACCCCAGCCATGAACTCCTTACCCGCGTTCCTCACTATGGCGGTCTGCAGCCTCCTGCTGACCGGCTGTCTGTCTCCCTCCGCCAGTCCAGAGGTCCAGTATTACCGTCTGCAGCCGGCCGACCCTGCACCGGAGTCCATCGGCTCGTTTGATGAACCCCTGGTGGTAGGGCCGGTGGAACTCTCTCCCTACCTTCAACGCCCGCAACTGGCACGGCACGATGCTCCGAACCGGGTGGCTTATGCTGAATACCACCGCTGGGCGGAGCCCCTGGACTGGAATCTTTCCGTGGTGGTGGCCGGGGAGCTCTCCTCCCTGCTGGAGACCGACCGGATCCGCGCCTACTCGCCACGCAGCCCCGGTGATCCGGCCCGGCAGGCTCTGGCCCTTCGTCTGCACACCTTTGAAATAGGGGCGGACGGGGCCGCGGCGATGCGGGCGGCCGTGTTCTTTCCCGACGGAGCAGTGTGGGATTTTTCCGGTCGGGAACCGGTCAGCGGGGAGGGAGTCGAGGCCGACGTCGCCGCCCTCAACCGGCTGGTGCTCCGCTTTTCCCGCGAACTGGCCAAACGACTGACTCTCCCGTGAGCCCATTAAAGCTCTATAAACAAGTATGACCCTCCGGCCCACTCACCGACCGTTTCCGATCCGGCGGCTGACCGTCATCACGGCAATCGCTCTGGCGGTGGGATGGCTGATCTGGCAGGAAGTTGGGACTCAGAACGCCTCGCCCTCCTTCGACCCCGGTTCCCTCACCCGGCAGGCGGTGAGGCTCCATTCGGCCATGCCGCCGGCGGAGGGAATGAACTGCCGGGAATGTCATCCCCACATCGTGGCCCAGTGGGAGGAGTCCCAGCACGCACTGGCCAACCGGCTGGTGCCGGATTCCCCCCTGCTGCCGGGAGAGACCCGGTACGGCAACACCACCACCCGGATTTCGCAGGATCTGTCGGTCCGTCAACAGACGGACGGGGAAGTGGTGTTCGAGAGCAGCCCCGTGGCGGTGATCGGTGTGGAACCTCTGGTGCAGGCGCTGGTGGATACAGACGGTGGCAAATGGCAGGTGTTCAACCCCGCGTTCCACACAGAGAAGAAGGACTGGTTCAATGCCTTC
>CAZVCO010000100.1:0-874 GCA_964625795.1 uncultured Verrucomicrobiota bacterium
TCTCTTCAAGGGCCTGGCGGCGGCTTTTGAGATTTTTATCGTTCAATACACATTCAGACTCCGTCCGGGTCAGCGAACGCAGCATTCCGACAACACGACCCCGGTGAAACGGATTGCCCTCCGGCGGGATCAGCCCTGTGCGTTCTAAAAACAGTTTGGCTTCATCACTATCGCCCGCACGGCGGCCCGGATAATAGGCAAGCAGGGGATGATCGTCGCAGGATACCGTCACCGCTGAATTTTCAGCGCGACAATCCGTTTCCAGCTCTGACGAGAGCCGCCCGGTTTCCATATGGCAGGTCTCATTCAGGATTTCAGCCAGACGGAACCACGACGATTTGCGGAATGCCGCGTCAAACCGGATATTGCCGGCGGCTGGCACAGTACGGTTGACTGGCATCTGCGGCCGGATATGCTCATGACCGCCTGGAGAAAACATTTGTCCCGGCGCGGCCTGATCATTGAAGAACACGCCAAACTGCTGGATTTTGAAATCTTGGGGAACACCATCACCCAGGTAAAGACAGTCAAAGGAACATTCAGTGCAGACGCCTTTGTTCTGGCCACAGGCGCCTGGGCACCCCGGACCGCACGGCAGCTGGGACTTCACCTGCCGGTTCAGCCGGGAAAAGGATACAGCATTACCATGGAACGACCCGGTATCTGTCCTTCAATGCCCTGTGTTCTCTACGAAAAAAACATGGTGATCACCCCCTGGAAGAGTGGATACCGCCTGGGCGGCACCATGGAATTTTCAGGATACAGCACCACCTTGAACAAAACGCGTCTGTCAAAACTTGTCAAAGGTGCAGAGGCGTATATGAAGGATCCAACCGGAAACCCGGTCATCGAGGAATGGACGGGGCTGCGGCCC
>CAZVCO010000100.1:884-1258 GCA_964625795.1 uncultured Verrucomicrobiota bacterium
ATAGACCGTTCACCCGGACAGGAGAACCTGGTTATTGCAACGGGTCACGGGATGCTGGGATTGACCCTGGCAACAGGCACCGGAAAAATTGTGGCAGACATGATATACGGCAGGACGCCTGGGATTAATATCGCCCCTTTTGGCCTGGACCGTTTCTAATCTAAAAAAAAAGGGTTTTGCTGAATTGACCGCCAGCAAAACCCTTTTTCACAAAATATTATAGTAAACTGTTTTTTATTGTACGGTCACATTTACTGCAGCAGGTCCTTTCTGACCATCTTCAACATCAAATGTAACCCGGTCTCCTTCACTCAATGACTTAAAACCTGTGGCATTAATCCCTGAGTGATGAACAAATACGTCCGGACCGTCTT